>NZ_CP109151.1:0-304722 GCF_035920385.1 Micromonospora sp. NBC_01739
GTGTGGTTGTTCTTTGAGAACTCAACAGGGTGTTTGATAAGCCAGTGCCAAGTAGTTTATGCCCCGTGCCGGCTGGAGGTCTTTGATTTCTGGTTGGTTTGGGATTCCTTTGGCAACATTTTGTTTGTTGTCGGGATGGATTGTTCAACAGGTTTTTGTTGGAGAGTTTGATCCTGGCTCAGGACGAACGCTGGCGGCGTGCTTAACACATGCAAGTCGAGCGGAAAGGCCCTTCGGGGTACTCGAGCGGCGAACGGGTGAGTAACACGTGAGCAACCTGCCCTAGGCTTTGGGATAACCCTCGGAAACGGGGGCTAATACCGAATATTCACTTGCGGACGCATGTTTGTGGGTGGAAAGTTTTTCGGCTTGGGATGGGCTCGCGGCCTATCAGCTTGTTGGTGGGGTAATGGCCTACCAAGGCGACGACGGGTAGCCGGCCTGAGAGGGCGACCGGCCACACTGGGACTGAGACACGGCCCAGACTCCTACGGGAGGCAGCAGTGGGGAATATTGCACAATGGGCGGAAGCCTGATGCAGCGACGCCGCGTGAGGGATGACGGCCTTCGGGTTGTAAACCTCTTTCAGCAGGGACGAAGCGCAAGTGACGGTACCTGCAGAAGAAGCGCCGGCCAACTACGTGCCAGCAGCCGCGGTAAGACGTAGGGCGCGAGCGTTGTCCGGATTTATTGGGCGTAAAGAGCTCGTAGGCGGCTTGTCGCGTCGACTGTGAAAACCCGTGGCTCAACTGCGGGCCTGCAGTCGATACGGGCAGGCTAGAGTTCGGTAGGGGAGACTGGAATTCCTGGTGTAGCGGTGAAATGCGCAGATATCAGGAGGAACACCGGTGGCGAAGGCGGGTCTCTGGGCCGATACTGACGCTGAGGAGCGAAAGCGTGGGGAGCGAACAGGATTAGATACCCTGGTAGTCCACGCTGTAAACGTTGGGCGCTAGGTGTGGGGGGCCTCTCCGGTTCTCTGTGCCGCAGCTAACGCATTAAGCGCCCCGCCTGGGGAGTACGGCCGCAAGGCTAAAACTCAAAGGAATTGACGGGGGCCCGCACAAGCGGCGGAGCATGCGGATTAATTCGATGCAACGCGAAGAACCTTACCTGGGTTTGACATCGCCGGAAATCCTGCAGAGATGTGGGGTCCTTCGGGGCCGGTGACAGGTGGTGCATGGCTGTCGTCAGCTCGTGTCGTGAGATGTTGGGTTAAGTCCCGCAACGAGCGCAACCCTCGTCCCATGTTGCCAGCAATTCGGTTGGGGACTCATGGGAGACTGCCGGGGTCAACTCGGAGGAAGGTGGGGATGACGTCAAGTCATCATGCCCCTTATGTCCAGGGCTTCACGCATGCTACAATGGCCGGTACAATGGGCTGCGATACCGTGAGGTGGAGCGAATCCCAAAAAGCCGGTCTCAGTTCGGATCGGGGTCTGCAACTCGACCCCGTGAAGTCGGAGTCGCTAGTAATCGCAGATCAGCAACGCTGCGGTGAATACGTTCCCGGGCCTTGTACACACCGCCCGTCACGTCACGAAAGTCGGCAACACCCGAAGCCGGTGGCCCAACCCTTGTGGAGGGAGCCGTCGAAGGTGGGGCTGGCGATTGGGACGAAGTCGTAACAAGGTAGCCGTACCGGAAGGTGCGGCTGGATCACCTCCTTTCTAAGGAGCACCATCCGGCGAAAGCTGGTATGGAGCCCGCGGTCTGCGAATGTCGGATCGGGGTGCTCAATTGGCGGAGACACTGGTGAGTCAGGTGCCGGCAACGGCCAGGTTCTTCCTAGTACAGCTGCTCTTCGGGGTGGTGGGAACGGTGGGGTTGGTGCGGCTGGTGGCTGATGATGAACACCCTGTTGGGTCCTGAAGGAACAACCTGTTGTGGTTGTTGTCTTCGGAGCCGATGACCTCACCGTTGGGTGGGGTTTTGGTTGCCAGGCATGGCCTGGTCTCGCATACCGCCGGCGGTGGTCGGGTTTGGTGTGGGGCTTGGGGTTGTGGGTTGGTTGTTTGTTGAGAATTGCACAGTGGACGCGAGCATCTTTGTGGTCAAGTTGTCAAGGGCGAACGGTGGATGCCTTGGCACCAGGAGCCGATGAAGGACGTGGGAGGCCGCGATAGGCCTGGGGGAGCTGTCAACCAAGCTGTGATCCCAGGGTGTCCGAATGGGGTAACCCGGCATCAGTCATGTGATGTCACCTGCACCTGAACTCATAGGGTGTATGGAGGGAACGCGGGGAAGTGAAACATCTCAGTACCCGTAGGAAGAGAAAACAATTTAGTGATTCCGTGAGTAGTGGCGAGCGAAAGCGGATCGAGGCTAAACCGGTTGCGTGTGATACCTGTCAGGGGTTGCGTGGTCGGGGTTGTGGGACCCTGCTGAACATGCTGACACGTGTTCGAGGAGTTATAAAACCAGTTGTTAGCTGAATGGTCTGGAAAGGCCGACCGTAGACGGTGATAGTCCGGTAGGTGAAAGCAGCTGGTCTTCTGTGGGTGTTCCCGAGTAGCGGCGGACTCCTGAAATCTGCCGTGAATCTGCCAGGACCACCTGGTAAGCCTAAATACTTCCTGGTGACCGATAGCGGACGAGTACCGTGAGGGAATGGTGAAAAGTACCCCGGGAGGGGAGTGAAATAGTACCTGAAACCGTTCGCCTACAATCCGTCGGAGCCTTGAGGGGTGACGGCGTGCCTTTTGAAGAATGAGCCTGCGAGTTAGTGGCATGTGGCGAGGTTAACCCGTGTGGGGGAGCCGTAGCGAAAGCGAGTCTGAAGAGGGCGTTTGAGTCGCATGTTCTAGACCCGAAGCGGAGTGATCTAGCCATGGGCAGGCTGAAGCGTGGGTAAGACCGCGTGGAGGGCCGAACCCACCAACGTTGAAAAGTTGGGGGATGACCTGTGGTTAGGGGTGAAAGGCCAATCAAACTCCGTGATAGCTGGTTCTCCCCGAAATGCATTTAGGTGCAGCGTCGCGTGTTTCTTGCCGGAGGTAGAGCACTGGATGGTCTAGGGGGCCCACAAGCTTACCGAAATCAGCCAAACTCCGAATGCCGGTAAGTGAGAGCGCGGCAGTGAGACTGCGGGGGATAAGCTTCGTAGTCGAGAGGGAAACAGCCCAGATCACCAGCTAAGGCCCCTAAGCGTGTGCTAAGTGGAAAAGGATGTGGGATCGCATAGACAACCAGGAGGTTGGCTTAGAAGCAGCCACCCTTTAAAGAGTGCGTAATAGCTCACTGGTCAAGTGGTTCCGCGCCGACAATGTAGCGGGGCTCAAGCACACCGCCGAAGCTGTGGCATTCACATTTTAACCCCGCTGGCGCCTTCGGGTGTCGGTGCAGGTGTGTGGATGGGTAGGGGAGCGTCGTGCCGGGGGTGAAGCAGCGGGGTGACCCAGTTGTGGACGCGGCACGAGTGAGAATGCAGGCATGAGTAGCGAAAGAAGGGTGAGAAACCCTTCCGCCGGATGACCAAGGGTTCCAGGGCCAGGTTAATCCGCCCTGGGTGAGTCGGGACCTAAGGCGAGGCCGAGAGGCGTAGTCGATGGACAACGGGTTGATATTCCCGTACCCGCGAAAGAGCGTCCCTGATGAACCTCGTTGTGCTAACCACCCGAGCCGGCTGATGTCTTCGGACTGATGTTGGGGAGCGTGGGAACCTGGCGGGTAGTAGTCAAGCGATGGGGTGACGCAGGAAGGTAGCTGAGCCCGGCCGGTGGTTGTGCCGGGGTAAGCGTGTAGGCCGTGCTGTAGGCAAATCCGCAGCACATGAGGCTGAGACGTGATGCCGAGCCGATTCAGGTGAAGTCAGTGATCCTATGCTGCCGAGAAAAGCCTCTAGCGAGTTCTGAGCGGCCCGTACCCCAAACCGACACAGGTGGTCAGGTAGAGAATACCGAGGCGATCGGGCGAACTGTGGTTAAGGAACTCGGCAAATTGCCCCCGTAACTTAGGGAGAAGGGGGGCCGGAGACGTGAAGCCCCGCGCGGGTGGAGCGTTGTATGGCCGCAGAGAGCAGGGGGAAGCGACTGTTTACTAAAAACACAGGTCCATGCGAAGAAGTAATTCGATGTATATGGACTGACGCCTGCCCGGTGCTGGAACGTTAAGGGGACCTGTTAGCTCTTCGGGGCGAAGCGGAGAACTTAAGCGCCAGTAAACGGCGGTGGTAACTATAACCATCCTAAGGTAGCGAAATTCCTTGTCGGGTAAGTTCCGACCTGCACGAATGGCGTAACGACTTCCCCACTGTCTCAACCACAGGCCCGGCGAAATTGCAGTACGAGTAAAGATGCTCGTTACGCGCGGCAGGACGGAAAGACCCCGGGACCTTTACTATAGCTTGACATTGGTATCTGAGTTAGCTTGTGTAGGATAGGTGGGAGCCGGTGAAGCGCATACGCCAGTATGCGTGGAGGCAATCTTGAAATACCACTCTGGTTGATTCGGGTATCTAACTTCGGACCGTTATCCGGTTCAGGGACAGTGTCTGGTGGGTAGTTTAACTGGGGCGGTTGCCTCCTAAAAGGTAACGGAGGCGCCCAAAGGTTCCCTCAGCCTGGTTGGCAATCAGGTGTTGAGTGCAAGTACACAAGGGAGCTTGACTGTGAGACTGACGGGTCGAGCAGGGACGAAAGTCGGGACTAGTGATCCGGCACTTGCGAGTGGAAGCGGTGTCGCTCAACGGATAAAAGGTACCCCGGGGATAACAGGCTGATCTTCCCCAAGAGTCCATATCGACGGGATGGTTTGGCACCTCGATGTCGGCTCGTCGCATCCTGGGGCTGTAGCAGGTCCCAAGGGTTGGGCTGTTCGCCCATTAAAGCGGTACGCGAGCTGGGTTTAGAACGTCGTGAGACAGTTCGGTCCCTATCCGCCGTGCGCGTAGGATACTTGAGAAGGGCTGTCCCTAGTACGAGAGGACCGGGACGGACGAACCTCTGGTGTGCCAGTTGTCCCGCCAGGGGCACGGCTGGTTAGCTACGTTCGGAAGGGATAACCGCTGAAAGCATCTAAGCGGGAAGCCTGCTTCAAGATGAGGTATCCCACCACCCTTCGGGGTGGGTAAGGCCCCCAGCTAGACGACTGGGTTGATAGGCCGGAAATGTAAGCCCGGTAACGGGTTCAGTTGACCGGTACTAATAGGCCGAGGACTTGCTCACAAAGATTCTGCTCGCGTCCACTGTGCAACTCACGACAAACAAACAAACACCCCGACACACTGTTGGTGTGGTGTTGTTTGATATGTTGATAAGGTTACGGCGGTCATGGCGGAGGGGAAACGCCCGGTTACATTCCGAACCCGGAAGCTAAGCCCTCCAGCGCCGATGGTACTGCACTCGGGAGGGTGTGGGAGAGTAGGACACCGCCGGACACACTTCGATTTGAGGGCCACCCCAATGGGGTGGCCCTCAAATCGTTTATCTACCCCTATTCCCTGCCCCGAATTCCGGGGGAGAGGCCGACTCTGATCCGGCCCGCCAACCCTGACCACGCACAACCGCGGAACAGGTGTCAGCGCCAGCAGGCAGCACCCGCGGCCACCGCCAAAGGGGCGGGAGCGGTCAGCAGCCGGCAACCCTGCCGGGGGTTCTAGGGTCTGCTGGGTGCTGGGTGCTGGGTGCTGGGTGCTGGGTGCTGGGTGCTGGGTGCTGGGTGCTGGGTGCTGGGTGCTGGGTGCTTCCACACGTTATGACGTGCGCGGTGTCATGGCCGCCGACCCAGGAAGACCTAACCCCTGAACACCCTTTGCTCTGCTTCAACCACCGCAACAACAAGCGGTCAAAACCGTTGCGTCGGTTGAAGCAGAGCAAAGGAACCGAGGGACAACAGCAGAGGTCCCCCCAGCCACAGGCACTGCCGGGCAGCAGGGGCTGACCGAACCACAGAGCCAACGGACGGCGAGAGTTCGGACGACGGAGACCGTGGCGGGCAAGACTGCCGGTCGGGACGGCCAGGGTCGGAGCAGTGGGCATGACCGCCGGATGGCCAAGGTCTCGCGGAGGTAAGCCGGCCGACGGGGGTGGGGGTCAGTCGCGGGTCTGTACGGTCTCCCGGATCTGGCGCAGCAAGTCGGCGGCCTCGTCTACCGGGCGGAAGGGGAACATGGCGATGGCCACGCTGCCGTGGTCAGCCCACCCGCAGACCGCGAAGTCGCCACCCTCGCCGCTGGTCCTGCCGCACTTCATCACTCCGCCGAGTCGGCCCGAGGACACGTTACGCAGGCCGGCCACCGCCCCGGTCTCGTCGGACATCAGGCCGAAGAGGCTCTCCAGGTCCCGTTCCGGCTGCCAGAGCAGGGTGGTACCCCCGAACAACAGCACCGATCGGCGGTCGTCGGCAGGGTCCTGGTAGACGGCACCGAAGCTGGTGTCCAACTGGATGTCCGCGGCCAGGCCGCTGCGCAGGTAGTCGGCGGTGCTCACGGCGCGTTCGCTGTCGTCGCGGGTCAGCCCCGCCACCTGGTCCGGGGTCGCGATCCGGGTGTCCTTCTGCTCGGCGATCCGCCAGCCCCAGGCGCCCAGGGATCCCGCGCCGGTAAGGGCCAGCACCGCCAGTACCGCTATGCCGACCCGGCGCCGCCGACCAGGGGCCGCAGCGCGTTCTGTGGCCGTCTGCCGGTCCCGGTTGCCCAGCTCGATCGGCTCGTCGGTCAGGTTGACCGCGGGAGCACCCTCGTCCAGGTGGCGGGCGGTGAGATGTGGATCGGACATAGCCGCCACCGTACGCGACATCACCGGTGGCCCACGTCGGGTCCGCTGAAGCCCTCCGTAGACTTTCTTAGGTGACCGAGAATGTGGATACCCGACGCCCCGACGCCCCGACCATCGCCGGCCAGTACCAGCCCGGCGAGGTAGAGCAGCGACGGTACGAGCAGTGGGTAGCCGACGGTCGTTTCCGGGCGTCGGCCAGCAGCGACAAGCCGCCGTTCACCATCGTCATCCCGCCCCCCAATGTCACCGGCTCCCTGCACATGGGCCACGCGCTCGACCACACCGTGCAGGACGCCCTGGTGCGGCGTAAGCGGATGCAGGGCT
Organism: Micromonospora sp. NBC_01739; assembly: GCF_035920385.1. GTDB lineage: Bacteria > Actinomycetota > Actinomycetes > Mycobacteriales > Micromonosporaceae > Micromonospora. Next base: position 7,041 of record NZ_CP109151.1, read on the forward strand.
TCGAGGCGCTGTGGCTGCCCGGCATGGACCACGCCGGTATCGCCACCCAGAACGTGGTCGAGCGGCAGCTGGCCGCGCAGGGCCAGTCCCGCCACGACCTCGGCCGGGAGAAGTTCGTCGAGCGGGTGTGGCAGTGGAAGGCGGAGTCCGGGGGCGCGATCCTCGGCCAGATGCGTCGCCTCGGCGACTCGGTCGACTGGGACCGGGAGCGCTTCACCATGGACGAGGGCCTGTCCCGGGCCGTACTGACGATGTTCAAGAAGCTGTACGACGACGGCCTGATCTACCGGGCGAACCGGATCATCAACTGGTGTCCGCGGTGTCTCACCGCCCTGTCCGACATCGAGGTGGAGCACTCCGACGACGAGGGTGAACTGGTCTCGATCCGCTACAGCGACGAGGTGGTGGTGGCCACCACCCGGGCCGAGACCATGCTCGGTGACACCGCGGTGGCGGTGCACCCGGACGACGAGCGCTACCGGCACCTGATCGGCACCGAGGTCGAGCTGCCGCTCACCGGGCGCCGGATTCCGATCGTCGGTGACACCCATGTCGACCCGACCTTCGGTACCGGCATGGTGAAGGTGACCCCGGCGCACGACCCGAACGACTTCGAGATCGGGCAGCGGCACGACCTGCCGGCGCTGACGGTCATGGACGAGCGGGGCGTGATCACCGCGCCCGGCCCGTTCGAGGGGCTGGACCGGTTCGAGGCCCGTCCGGCGATCGTCGCCGCCCTGCGCGCCGAAGGGCGCATCGTGGCCGAGAAGCGGCCGTACGTGCACGCTGTCGGGCACTGCTCGCGGTGCCGGACCACGGTCGAGCCGCGGCTGTCGTTGCAGTGGTTCGTCAACACCTCCCCGCTGGCCAAGGCGGCCGGTGACGCGGTGCGCGACGGGCGGGTCGCGATCGAACCGGCGGATCTGGCCAAGCGCTACTTCGCCTGGGTCGACAACATGCACGACTGGTGCATCTCCCGGCAGTTGTGGTGGGGTCACCGCATTCCGGTCTGGTACGGCCCGGACGGCGAGGTGGTCTGCGTCGGACCCGACGAGCAGCCGCCGACCGGCGAGGGCTGGCACCAGGACGAGGACGTGCTGGACACCTGGTTCTCCAGCGGGCTGTGGCCGTTCTCCACCCTGGGCTGGCCGGAGCAGACCCCCGAGCTGGCGAAGTTCTATCCGACCAGCGTGCTGGTCACCGGGTACGACATTCTGTTCTTCTGGGTCGCCCGGATGATGATGTTCGGCCTGTACGCGATGGACGGCAAGCAGCCCTTCGACGTGATCGCCCTGCACGGGATGGTCCGCGACGAGCACGGCAAGAAGATGTCCAAGTCCTTCGGCAACGTGGTCGACCCCCTGGACTGGATCGACCGGTACGGGGCCGACGCGACCCGGTTCACCCTGGCTCGGGGCGCCAACCCGGGCGGGGACGTGCCGGTCAGCGAGGACTGGTGTCAGGGCTCGCGCAACTTCTGCAACAAGCTGTGGAACGCCACCCGGTTCGCGCTGCTCAACGGCGCGCACACCGAGGGACCCCTGCCGGAGGCGGCCGAGCTGTCGACGGTCGACCGGTGGATCCTGTCCCGGCTGGCGCAGGTCACCGCCGAGGTGGACGAGCAGTTCGAGGCGTACGAGTTCGCCAAGGTCTGTGACCTGCTCTACCACTTCGCCTGGGACGACGTCTGCGACTGGTACGTGGAGTTGAGCAAGCCGGTGCTGGCCGCCGGGGGAGCCGCCGCCGACACCAGCCGTCGGGTCCTCGGTCACGTGCTGGACCAGTTGCTGCGGCTGCTGCACCCGGTGATCCCCTTCGTCACCGAGGAGCTGTGGACCGCCCTGACCGGCGGGGAGACCGTGATGACGGCCGCCTGGCCGGTCGCCGACCGGGCCCGGATCGACAGCGGCGCGGAGGCGGAGATCGCCACCCTGCAACGGGTGGTCACCGAGGTCCGCCGGTTCCGCTCCGACCAGGGGCTTCGTCCGACCCAGCGGGTCGCCGCCCGGCTCGACGGGCTGGCCGGTGCCGGTGTCGCGGCGCACGAGCCGCTGATCCGTTCCCTGGCCCGGCTCGACGCCCCGGGTGAGGACTTCCAGGCCAGCGCGACCCTGGCCATGCCGGGGGAGGTCAGTGTCGCCCTGGACACCCGGGGGTCGATCGACGTCGCCGCCGAACGGGCCCGGCTGACCAAGGACCGGGCGGCGGCCGAGAAGGAGGCCGGGCAGGCCCGGGCCAAGCTGGACAACCCGGCGTTCGTCGGCAAGGCCCCGGAGCACGTGGTCGCCAAGATCCGGGATCGGCTGGCCGCCGCCGAGGCCGACCTGACCCGTATCGACGCCGCTCTGGAGGCGCTGCCCTCGTGACCGACAGCAACGAACGCAGCGGTACGGGTCGACCGGCGGACGCCGGCCGGCCCGGCCGCCCCGATGAGCGCACCGACCGGGGCAGATCCGCCGAGCGGGCCGCCTTCGCCGAGGTCGAGGCGGAACTGTCCGGGCGGGGATTCACCCGGATGGTCTTCGAGCTGGACCGCATCTCGGACCTGCTCGACCTGTTGGGCAGCCCGCAGCGGGCGTACCCCTCGATCCACCTGACCGGCACCAACGGCAAGACCTCCACGGCCCGGATGATCGACTCCCTGTTGCGGGCCTTCGGGCTGCACACCGGGCGGTACACCAGCCCGCACCTGGAGTCTGTCCGGGAGCGGATCAGCCTGGACGGCGAGCCGGTGGACGAGGCCCGGTTCACCGCCGTGTACCAGGAGGTCAAGCCGCTCGCCGAGTTGGTCGACGACCGCTCGGCCGAGCCGCTGACCTACTTCGACATGACCACCGCCCTGGCCTTCGCGACCTTCGCGGACGCGCCGGTGGACGTGGCCGTGGTCGAGGTGGGGCTGGGGGGTGCCGAGGACGCCACGAACGTGATCCAGGCCGGGGTGTGCGTACTGACCCCGATCGGGCTGGACCACACCGAGTGGCTCGGTGACACCTTGCAGGACATCGCGGTCGCCAAGTCCGGCATCATCCACCCGGGCGCGACCGTCATCGCCGCCGCTCAGGAGGAGGAGGCCGCTCGGCCGATCCTGCAACGCTGCGCCGAGGCCGGCGCCACCATCGCCCGCGAGGGCTCGGAGTTCGGCGTACTGCGTCGGGCGGTGGCGGTCGGCGGGCAGGTGCTCACCCTGCAGGGCCTCGGCGGGGTGTACGAGGAGGTGTTCCTCCCGCTGCACGGCGCCCACCAGGCGCAGAACGCGGCGGTGGCCCTCGCCGCCGTGGAGGCCTTCCTCGGTGCCGGTGCCCGGCGTCAGCTCGACCTGGAGACGGTGCGGGAGGGTTTCGCCACCGCCAGTTCCCCGGGCCGGCTGGAGCGGGTGCGGTCCGCCCCGACGATCCTGCTCGACGGCGCGCACAACCCGCAGGGCATGACGGCAACGGTCACCGCCCTACAGGAGGAGTTCGCCTTCAGCAAGCTGGTCGCCGTGGTGGCCACCCTGGCCGACAAGGACGCGGCGAGCATGCTGGAGCTGTTGGAGCCGGTTGTCGACCAGGTGGTGGTGACCCGCAACAGTTCGCCACGAGCGCTGCCGGCCAAGGAGTTGGCGGCCCTCGCCGCCGAGGTGTTCGGACCGGACCGGGTAGAGGTGGCCGAGGAGATGCCGGACGCGATCGAGACGGCGGTGGCCCTGGCCGAGGAGGACGTACCCGGTGAGCTGGCCGGGGTCGGGGTGATCGTCACGGGTTCCGTGGTGACCGTGGCCGACGCGCGCCGGTTGTTGAAGCGATGAGCGCACCGGAGGAACCTCAGCAGCGGCGGTCGGGGCTGCGCAACCCCCAGCGGGCGGTACGGGGTCTCGGTGCCGGCACCCTGGCCCTGGAGGCGCTGGTGTTGCTGCTGGCCATCCAGCCGATCCGGTTGGTCGGCGGTGACCTCAGCGCTGCCGCGATCGGGGCGGTGGTGACCCTGGCCGTGGCCGCCGCGGTACTGGCCGGAATGATGGGCCGGCCGTGGGCGTGGAACGCCGGCACGGTGTTGCAGGGACTGCTGCTGCTCTCCGGGCTGCTGCACTGGTCCCTGCTCGTGCTGGGGGTGATGTTCGCGCTGGTGTGGGCGTACGCCTGGCATGTTCGTCGGGTGATCCTGGGCTGAGCCGAGGCGGGCTCACGCCTCGGCGCGCTCCCGCCACTGGGTCAGGGCGATGCCGTGCCCGTCCGGGTCACGGAAGGCCGCCGCCCACACCTCCAACCGGCTGCCCCGGTTGACCACCCGGGGTGCGTAGGTGAACCGGACTCCGGAGTCGCGGAGCCGCTCGTAGGCGCCCTGGATGTTGTCGACGTCCAGGTTGACGTGCACCAGGCGACGGCTCACCGGCTGGGCGCCGGACACCTCCCGCAACACCAGTCGGGTAGCCCCGGAGGCCAGTACGGCGTTGCCGGCGCCCCGGTCGACCTCGGTGAAGCCGAGCCGACCCTGGTAGAAGTCCAGGGATCGGGCCAGGTCGGTGACCAACAGGGTGATGCCGACACCACTGATCGGTGCGGCCGGATCCGCGGTGTCCGGGGCCTCCGGGTCGTACCCGAAGATCGCCGCATCCAGCTTGCGGGCCTCCTCGGGGTCCTCAACCATCTCCCGGGCCGAGTCTGGGTCGCCGGCGGTCGTCGAGGGCGGCTGGGGGTCGGTCATCCAGGCCGGTCGGGGTTCCGGATCGTCCAGGGGCAGGTCGATCGGGTCCAGCGGGTCGGTCGGGCGGGGGATCGGGTCGGCCACCCGCGTCCCGCTCGGCTGCGTCTCCCCGGTGGCCTCCGGGGAGTTCGTGGCGGTGGTGGCGGCGGGGGAGGTGGTGGCGGCCACGAAGCGTTCCTCGGCGGGGGTACGCGGTGCCGGGGTGGCCCGTCGGGGCAGTGGAGCGTCGTTCGACTGCTCGACCACCGTCCCCTCCAGCACGACCGGCCCGCCGGGACGGTGGCGCACCCGTACGGTCTCCCGGGGCTCTACCGGTTCGATCGGTTCATCGTCGCCGGGACCGGCCAGCGGGTCGCTCAGCGGGAAATCGTCCTCCGGTGCCCGGCCGGCCCAGGGCGGGGCCTCCTGGCCGATCAGGATCTCGTCCGGCGGAACCTGGTCGGCGTACTCCGGTGGCGGGTCGACCGGGCCGGCCTCGGTGTGCGTGGGCACCTCGTCCCAGAGCACCCGGACGTGCCGCTGGTCGTCCAGGGCCACCCGGATCGGCAGGCTCTGCCCCAGGGAGGGCCACTTCGAGACCGGCACCCGAGGCTCGATGATCTTCTTCGACCGGGGTGGCAGCCCCGGGGCGTCGATCACCAACTGGAGTTCACAGCGCCCGAAGGCGTACTGGGTGGGTGGTTCCGAGGCGCTGTGCACATGCCCGGCGCCGACGACCCAGGTGCGCCCGCCGGCGCGGATCGTGGCCAGCGCGATCGCCAGGGCCAGCACGGCGACCCCCAGCGCCACGATGGCCCAGCTGGTCATGCCCAGGCCGAAAAGGATGACGAAGGTGGCCACGGTGCCGAGCACCGTAGCGACCAACTTGCGTACCGGTGCGATGGGCCGGTTCCCGCCGTTCGCCACAGTGGACCTCCCGGGTGGTCAGGGCCAGGCTAGGCCGGATCGGGGATCGGGGGAAGCACCCGACCACCGCGCCGCCACCGGTGCCGGGCCGCTAGGCTGACCGTACCCAGCCCGACCGGCTTCCGCTTCGAGGAGGAACCCAGCGTGTCCAGCAGCACCCCGGACGAGCGCACGCTCGTACTGATCAAGCCCGATGCGGTCCGCCGTGGATTGGTCGGCGAGATCATCTCCCGCTTCGAGCGCAAGGGGCTGCGGATCGACGCGATGGTGTCCCGGACGATGGACGACACGCTGGCCGACGAGCACTACTCCGAGCACGTCGACAAGCCGTTCTACCCGCCGCTGAAGACCTTCATGACCAGCGGCCCGCTGGTCGCCCTGGTGCTCTCCGGCGACCAGGTCATCGAGGTGGTACGCGGCCTGATCGGGGCCACCGACGGGCGCAAGGCCGCCGCCGGCACCATCCGGGGTGACCTGTCGCTGTCCAACCGGGAGAACCTGGTGCACGCCTCCGACTCGGCCGACAGCGCCAAGCGCGAGATCGCACTCTGGTTCCCCGAGCTGAACTGACGACCTGGTACTCGGCCGGGCGGCTGTTCAGGCCGCCCAGGTCAGCTTGTCCGGGTTCGACACCAGGAAGATGTCGGTGATCCGACCGTCGGCGGTGGCGAGGGTGAGGGCGTACCGGTGACCGGCTGCGGTGACCACGACGGCGGCCGGCTGGCCGTTGAGTTCCGTGCGGTGCACGGTGAGCGGCCAGCTCTTGTCGCGGATGCCCAGCAGGAAGCGGGTGACCCGGTCGACGCCGGTCACCGGGTTGCGGGCCGATCGCACCCGGCCGCCGCCGTCGCTCCACGCGGTCGCCTCGGCGGCCACCAGGTCGGTCAGCGCGGCCAGGTCGCCGTCGTCGACGGCGGCGATGAAGGCGTCCAGCAGCCGCTGCTGCTCCGCCCGGTCGACGGTGAAGCGGCGCTGGTCGCGGCCGATCCGCACGGTGGCCCGATGATGCAGTTGCCGGCAGTCCTCGGCCGAGCGGTCCAGTAGCTCGGCGATCTCGGCGTACGGCAGATCGAAGGCGGTGTGCAGCACGTAGACCGCGCGCTCCGGCGGGGTGAGGCGTTCCAGCAGGTGCAGCAGCGCGGTGGCGAGCGAATCGCGCAACTCGGCGCGTTCCAACGGGCCGAACGGCGACGGTACGGTGGGCACCGGCTCCGGCAGCCACATCCCGACGTACGCCTCCCGGGCCGCCTGCCGAGCACGGAGCCGGTCGATGGCCAGATGGGTCACCACCCGGGACAGGTAGCGGCGCGGCTCGGCCACGCCGGCCCGGTCCACCCGCATCCACCGCAGGTGCGCCTCCTGGAGCACGTCCTCGGCGTCGTGCCGGCTGCCGAGCAGCCGGTAGGCCAGACCGAGCAGCATCGGCCGGTGCGCTTCGAGCGCCCCGGCCGCCTCCACCGCGTCGATCAGGCTCACACCTCGGCCGGCAGGTCCTTGCGGAAGGTCACCGCGATCCGGTTCCACACGTTGATTGTGGCGATCGCCAGCACCAGATCGGCGAGGGACTTCTCCGGCCAGACCTTCGCGGCGGCCGCCCAGATGTCGTCGGGCACCCCGTGCTCGCCGAGGCGGGTGACCGCGTCGGTGAGCGCCAGCGCGGTCCGCTCCCGCTCGTCGAAGAAAGGCGCTTCGCGCCACGCCGCCACCGCGAACAGCCGCCGATGCGACTCCCCGGCATCCATCGCATCCCGGCTGTGCATGTCGACGCAGTACGCGCAGCCGTTCAGCATCGACGCCCGCAGTTTCACCAACTCCAGCACGGTGTGATCCACGTTGGCCCGGACGTACTTCTCCAACCCCAGCACGCTCTGGTACGCCTCCGGCGCCACCTCAGCCACATCCATCCGCTGCACGACAACCCCCTCCTGACAGTGCCTCCAACACCCCCACGACGCCCCACCCCACCCCCGCCGTGACACCCACCCCTGTGACCCCCACCACGCACCCCGCACACCCCGCTGATCTTGCACTTTGTGTCGGTGCATATCCACCCAGAAGCCGCGTAAGGGCGACCACAAGTGCAAGATCGCGGGAGAGGGGGTGGGGGACAGGGTGGGGGTGGGTTATGGGGAGGTGGGGGGTGGGTGGGGCGGGTAGGATGGGGGGACTGGCGACGATCCGGCCATCACCGGGGAGCCTCCGGAAGAAAGGGCCTCGTGCCCGAGTAGAACCGGACGGGTTCGGCCCGTTACAGCCGGCCAATGAGCGGGCGGTCGATCTTGACCGTCAAGCGGGGTGGTACCGCGGGCCTGGCCCGGGGCGCCGGTGACGGCGTACCGGAGAAGGGCTCGTCCTCGCAAGACCCACACACAGTGAGTGTCAGCGAGGAGAGCGACAGGCGATGGCCTATCCGTTGCACGACCCGACCGCCGCCGGTGTCCCGGCGAGCCCGGACCTGCCCGCGGTCGAGCGCCGGGTGCTGGAGCACTGGACGGCCGACAAGACCTTCGAGGCGTCCGTCGAGGCCCGCGACGCCGGCCGCAACGGCGACAACGAGTACGTCTTCTACGACGGCCCGCCCTTCGCTAACGGGCTGCCGCACTACGGGCACCTGTTCACCGGGTACGTCAAGGACGTGGTGCCGCGCTACCAGACCATGCGGGGTCGGCGGGTGGAGCGCCGCTTCGGCTGGGACTGCCACGGCCTGCCCGCCGAGGTGGTGGCGGAGAAGCAGCTCGGCATCACCAGCAAGGCGGAGATCCTGGACCTGGGGGTGGCCCGGTTCAACGAGGCCTGCCGCACCTCCGTGCTGGAGTTCACCCAGGACTGGGAGCGGTATGTCACCCGGCAGGCCCGCTGGGTCGACTTCGCCAACGACTACAAGACCCTCGACCTGGACTACATGGAAAGCGTCATGTGGGCCTTCAAGACCCTGCACGACAAGGGTCTGGTCTACGAGGGCTTCCGGGTGCTGGCGTACTGCTGGCGGTGTGAGACTCCGCTGTCGAACACCGAGACTCGGATGGACGACGTCTACCGGGACCGGCACGATCCGACCCTGACGGTGTGGTTCGAGCTGGCCGCCGAGGAGTCCGCGCCGGAGCTGGTCCGTGGCCCGGTCAAGCTCGGTGTCTGGACCACCACCCCGTGGACCCTGCCGTCGAACCTGGCCCTGGCCGTGGGCCCGGACATCGAGTACGCCGTGCTGGAGCGCGACGGCGAGCGTCACCTGGTGGGTGCCGGGCGGGTGGCCGCGTACGCCAAGGAACTCGAGGGGTACGAGCAGGTCGGCACGGTACGCGGGGCGGACCTGGTGGGGCGCCGGTACACCCCGCTGTTCGACTTCCTGGTGGAGCAGGCCGGTGAGAACGCGTACCAGGTGCTCGGAGCGGAGTTTGTGACCACCGAGGACGGTACTGGGATCGTGCACCTGGCCCCGGCCTTCGGTGAGGACGACCAGAACGTCTGCAACGCCGCCGGCATCCCCACCATCGTCACCGTGGACGACCACACCCGGTTCACCGCGTTGGTGCCGCCGTACGTCGGCGAGCAGGTCTTCGACGTCAACAAGCCGGTGATCCGGGAGCTGAAGGACCGGGGGGTGGTGCTCAAGCAGGACACCTACACCCACTCGTACCCGCACTGCTGGCGCTGCGACACCCCGCTGGTCTACAAGGCGGTGTCCTCGTGGTTCGTCGCGGTGAGCAAGTTCAAGGACCGGATGGTCGAGCTGAACCAGCAGATCAACTGGACCCCGGGGCACATCAAGGACGGCTCCTTCGGCAAGTGGCTGGCCAACGCCCGGGACTGGTCGATCAGCCGGAACCGGTTCTGGGGCTCCCCGATCCCGGTGTGGCGCTCGGACGACCCGAACCACCCCCGGATCGACGTGTACGGCTCGCTGGCCGAGATCGAGCGGGACTTCGGCGTACGCCTGACCGACCTGCACCGGCCGGCGGTGGACGACCTGGTCCGCCCCAACCCGGACGACCCGACCGGCAAGTCGATGATGCGTCGGGTGCCGGAGGTGCTGGACTGCTGGTTCGAGTCCGGTTCGATGCCGTTCGCCCAGGTGCACTACCCGTTCGAGAACCGGGACTGGTTCGAGCACCACTACCCGGGCGACTTCATCGTCGAGTACATCGGGCAGACCCGGGGCTGGTTCTACACCATGCACGTGCTGGCCACGGCGTTGTTCGACCGGCCGGCGTTCCGCAACTGCCTCAGCCACGGCATCCTGCTCGGCTCCGACGGGCGCAAGATGTCCAAGAGCCTGCGCAACTACCCGGACGTGTACCACGTCTTCGACTCGTACGGCTCGGACGCGATGCGCTGGATGCTGATGTCCTCCCCGGTGCTGCGCGGTGGGGACATGCCGGTCACCGAGTCGGGCATCCGGGACGCCGTCCGGCAGGTGCTGCTGCCGCTGTGGAACGTCTGGTACTTCTTCTCCCTCTACGCCAACGCCGACGGCTACACCGCCCGGCGTCGGACGGACAGCACCCACCTGCTGGACCGGTACGTGCTGGCCAAGACGAACGAGCTGGTGGCGACGGCCGGCGCGCAGATGGACGCGTACGACATCTCCGGGGCCTGCGCCACCGTGCGGTCCTACCTGGACGCGCTGACCAACTGGTACGTGCGCCGCTCCCGGGACCGGTTCTGGTCCGGCGACGCGGACGCCTTCGACACCCTGTCGACCGTGCTGGAGACCCTGTGCCGGGTGGTGGCGCCGCTGGCGCCGCTGACCGCGGAGGAGATCTGGCGGGGGTTGACCGGTGAGCGGTCGGTGCACCTGACCGACTGGCCGGTCGCCGAGGAGTTCCCGGCCGACCACGACCTGGTGGCCGCGATGGACAACGTCCGGGCGGTAGCCTCGGCGGCCCTGTCGCTGCGCAAGGCCAAGGGTCTGCGGGTGCGGCTGCCGCTGGCCACCCTCACCGTGGCCAGCCCGGTCGCCGAGCAGTTGCGGCCCTTCGCCGACCTGGTGGCCGACGAGGTCAACGTCAAGCAGGTCGTCTTCACCGGCGACGTGTCGGCGTACTGCCAGCAGGTGCTGACCGTGGTGCCCCGAGCCCTCGGGCCCCGGGTCGGCAAGCAGGTCCAGCAGGTGATCAAGGCGGTCAAGGCGGGGGAGTGGGAACTGGTCGACGGTGATCCGGTCGCCGCCGGGGTCACCCTGGCCGAGGGCGAGTACGAGCTGCGGCTGGTCGCGGCCGACGCGGAACACTCCGCACCCCTGCCCGGTGGTGAGGGGGTGGTGGTGCTGGACACCACGGTCACCCCGGAACTGGCCGCCGAAGGGCTGGCCCGGGATGTCGTGCGGGTGGTGCAGCAGGCCCGGCGCGACGCCGACCTGGACATCTCCGACCGGATCGTGGCGACCGTGGCCGCGTCGGCACCGGTACGGGAGGCGGTGTCGGCGTACGCCGACTTCGTGGCCCGGGAGGTGCTGGCCGAGCGGGTCGACTTCGCCGAGGACCTCGACGGCTTCGCCGGTGAGGTCGGTGAGGGCGAGCCCGTGACGGTGGCGGTACGCCGCACCTGACCGGGAAGTGAGCGGGGGTCCCTCGGCTACGCCGCGAGGGGCCCCCGCTGACACCCTCATCCAGCCAGCGGACCCGCCCGACCTCGCGCATGACGACGTGCGTCGGTCCGCTACGGTGTCAGCGCCCCCCACTGCGTACATCACCCATCGTCGGAGGACCAGTGCCGCTGCTCTACACCATCGGCAAGCTCACCGTGGGGCCCACGCTGCGGCTGGCGTTCCGACCGACCGTGGAGGGGCTGGAGCACGTACCCGAGACCGGCGGCGCGATCTTCGCCGGCAACCACCTCTCCGTGGCCGACGAGTTGTTCCTCGGCACGGTGGTACCCCGGCACCTGGCCTTCTGGGCCAAGTCCGAGTACTTCACCGGCATCGGGGTCAAGGGACGCTTCTCCAAGTTCGTGCTCACCGGGCTCGGCGCGATCCCGGTGGAGCGGGCCGGTGGGCGGGCAGCCCTGTCCGCCTTCGACGCGGCCATCCCCGCGCTCAAGAGCGGTGACCTGGTGGTCGTCTACCCGGAGGGCACCCGCTCGCCGGACGGGCGGCTGTACCGGGGTCGTACCGGAGCGGTCCGTCTGGCCATCGCGGCCGGGGTGCCGATCATCCCGGTCGGCATGATCGGCACGGACAAGGTGCAGCCGATCGGGGCCCGGATGCCGCGGCCCTTCACCGGCAAGAAGATCACCGTCAAGTTCGGCAAACCGCTGGACTTCACCGGCCGCCCGGACGACCGGCTCTCCCTGCGGCAGATGACCGACGAGATGATGGCCGAGATCCAGAAGCTCACTGGTCAGGAGTACGTCCCCCGGTACGCCCCGCCGCGTGCTCAGCCGAAGACCACCGACGAGCCGACCGTCGACTGACCTCCGTCGGTCACGGTGCCTTGGAGGAACGGCGTTTCTCCTGGTCGCGTACGGCGTCCAGGTCGTCGAGCCGGTTCATCTGGGCCATCGTGCGAGCCATCCGGGCGTTGGCCGGGATCCGGTCCCGGTTGCGATCCAGGAAGGCCCAGTACCCGGCGGTGAAGGGGCAGGCCCGCTCACCCAGGCGGACCTTCGGGTCGTACCGGCAGCCGCCGCAGTAGTCGCTCATCCGGTTGATGTACGAGCCACCGGCCGCGTACGGCTTGGTGCTCATCCGTCCCAGGTCGGCGTACTGGCTCATGCCGATCACGTTGACGGTCATCACCCAGTCGTAGCCGTCGACGAAGCTGCGGTGGAAGAAGTCGACCACCTCGGCCGGTCGCCAGCCGCGCTGCAACGCGTAGTTGCCCAGCACCATGAGCCGGGGGATGTGGTGCACCCAGCCGTGGTCCCGCAGGTCGGCCAGCACATCCGACAGGCAGTGCGCCTGCACCGCATCGGCGTCCAGGTCCCGGAACCAGGCCGGCATCGCCGACCGGGCCCCCAGCGCGTTGCTGCGTTGGTAGCCGGGCTCGAAATACCAGTACAGGTTCCAGACGAAGTCCCGCCAGCCGAGGATCTGGCGGATGAAGCCCTCGACGCCGGGCAGCGGCGCCCCCTGCTTGCGGTACGCCTGCTCCGCGCCCCGGATCGCCACCATCGGGTCCAGCAGCCCCAGGTTGAAGGAGGAGGAGAGCAGGCTGTGCGCCAGCCACGGGTCACCGGCGAGCATGGCGTCCTCGTACGGGCCGAAGTGAGGCAGCCGATGCTTGAGGAAGTGCCGTAGCCGCGCCTGGGCCTCCTTGGTGGTGACCGGGAAGCGGCGCGGACCGTCCCGCCCGATGAACCGGATGCCTTCCCGCTCCCAGCGGTCCAGGTCCTTGCGTACCTCGGCGTCGATGTCGTCCTCGCGGGGCATCGGCGGAGGAGGTACGTCCAACCGCTCGGTGCCCTTCGGCGGGGGTTTGCGGTTGTCGGTGTCGAAGCTCCACCGCCCGCCGACCGGCTCGGCGCCGTCGACGAGCACCTGATGGTGCTCCCGGGCGAACCGGTAGAAGGTCTCCATCCGCAGGGCGCCACGTCGGGCGTCCGCCCAGTCGGCGAACTCCTCCAGCCCGGTGACGAAGCCCCGGGGCGGCAGTACGGTCACCTGGTCCAGCCCACGGACGAAGTCCAGCGCCGCCCGGGAGGTCGGATGGCAGACCTCCAGCGGTTCGCGTACCCGGCGCAGGGCCTGCCGGTAGGTCTCGGCGCGCAGGAAGATCGCCTGGTCGCCCAGTTCGGCCGCCCGGTGCCGCAGGGCGGAGAGCACCAGGTGCGCCTTCTGCCGGTGGAAGGCCCGACGACGGAAGACCGCCTTGGACTCGATCAGCAGCACCGGCTGGTGGCGCTGATCGAGGAAGTGCGGTCCGAGTTGGTCGGCGAACAGCCAACGCCGGGGCATGGGTCGATTGTGGCCCGAGTAGGCCCGGTAGGGGTCGGAACCGGGTCAGGTCATTCGGGCGTGATGATCTGTTCCCGCAGGGTGCCGAGCAGCCGGGCACTATCGTCCATCGACAGGTTGGTGAACACCGCCGTGGTGATGCTGCCGTGGTCGACCGAGGTGCAGACGACCACCCCGCTCCCCTCGGAGTGGCCCGCCGCGCAGCGCCCGTGCCGCCCTCGAACCCCGCTGTCCACCACCTCCGCCTCCCCTAGGGAGTACTCCTCGGTGAGGCGTTCGATCTCGGCGTCGGCGTCGGCCGAGGGGGTGAGCCGGAATCCGGTGCCACCGAAGACCGTCACCCGCTTGCCGACGCTCGTGGTGTAGACCCCGGCGAAGACGTCGTCGGCCAGCAGATGCGCCTGGCGGGTCTGGTTCTCCAGTTTCCGGGCGGCCTGGGCGTTGCGCGGGTCCTCCCGCAGCCGCAGATCCGCCACCTGCTTGGGCAGGGCGGCATTGGCCGGGTACTGGGTGACCATCGGGGTGCCGTAGTAGGCCGGGCAGCCGCAGCAGCAGGCCAGGGTCAGCAGCAGTACCCAGGGCCAGCGGCGCCGTTTGCGCTTCGGGGCGGCCCCGGCGGGGGGCTGCCAGCCGGGTGGCGGCGCCTTCTTGACCTTGCGTCCCCGGGCCGGTGGCGGCGGTGGTCCGACCGGTGCCGAGGGCGGGGCCGGGTGGACCTGCCGTGGATAGTTCGGCGGCGGGTACCCCGGCGCCATCGGCCGGGCCGGGGCCGCGGGCGGCGGAAAGGCCGCCGGAGGGGGTTGGTGGGCCACCGAGGGCGGCTGGTGGGCCGGCGAGGGCGGCTGGTGGGCCGGTGGCGGGGGCGGGTCCGGCGGGGCCGGGTGCGCGCGGGTCGGCGGCGGAGCCGGGTACGACAGGGTCGGCGGCAGGGCCGGGAAGTCGGCGGAGGGCAGATCCCATCCGCTGGTGTCGGCGCCCGCCCAGGGGTCCACCGGGGTCTGGTGCTCGGGCTGGTGGGTCGCCGCCACCGACGGCGGCGGTGGGGTCGGCTCGGTCGACTCGCCCCACGCCCGGCGGCGCGGCGGTGCCGGTGGTACGGCCGCGGCCGCGCTCCAGCGCGGCGGCGGGGGCTCGGCCTCCGGCAGGGGCTGCTGCATGACCCGGGTGCCCTGCGGACCCACCTCCGCGACTGCCGGCGGGGTGGCCGAGCGCTCCGGGTCGATCATGGTGGGCGGGTGGTCGGTGGCCGGTCCGTCGGCGCGCGGTCCGGAGCCGGGTTGTTCCGGTGCGGTGCCGGATCGTTCGGGCGCGGTGTCGGCTGGTGCCGTGACCTCGGCGTCCGCGGTGTCGGCCGGTGCGGTGGCGTCGGGGGCTGCGTGTGGGGCGGCCGTGGGGTCGCTTGGCGCGGAGGCGTTCGGTCGGGTCGGCTGATCCCCGGAAGCCGACTGGTCACCCTGAGCCGGCGGGCTGGTCGGATCGGGCGTGTCGGCGGGCAGCATCCGGGTGCCGTCCGGGCCGGTGGGGGTCCCGGGGACCACCGGGGTGGGCTGCTCCTGAGTGACCGCCGGCTCCCCGTCGCGCTGTGCTTGTGGACGGGTCCCGTCGACCGGCCGGTCGGTACCCGGCTGCGGCTCCGGCATCGCGGCAATCTCCTCTCACGCCGACCCGAGGTTAGTACCGTTGTGCCAGCCTGACCGAATCAGGCGGCTCCCGGGCAGGCGGGTGGCCCGCTCCGGAGGGTCCTCGGCCTGAGGGTCGGCGGTCCGGCGATCGGCGGGACAGGTGTGGCGCGGCCCTCGACAGGGGGCGCGTACCCTTGAGCATCATGAGCGTCCCGTCCACCACACCGCGTCCCGTCGCGGCCAATTCCGTGTGGCCCCGGCTGGAGCCGCTGCTGCCCCAGGTGACCAAGCCCATCCAGTACGTCGGTGGTGAACTGGGCGCGGTGGTCAAGGACTGGGACTCCGCGACCGTACGTTGGGCGCTGATGTACCCGGACGCCTACGAGGTCGGCCTGCCCAACCAGGGCGTGCAGATCCTCTACGAGGTGCTCAACGAACTGCCCGACACCCTCGCCGAGCGGACCTACGCGGTCTGGCCGGACCTGGAGAAGCTGATGCGCACCCACGGGGTGCCGCAGTTCACGGTCGACGCCCACCGGCCGGTGCGTGACTTCGACCTGTTCGGCGTGTCGTTCGCCACCGAGCTGGGCTACACCAACCTGCTCACCGCGATCGACCTGGCCGGCATTCCGCTGCTGGCGGCGGACCGCACCGACGCCGACCCGGTGATCGTGGCCGGCGGGCACGCCGCCTTCAACCCGGAGCCGATCGCCGACTTCGTCGACGCCGCAGTGCTCGGCGACGGCGAGGAGGCGGTGCTGGAGATCACCGCGATCCTGCGGGACTGGAAGGCCGAGGGCTGCCCCGGGGGCCGCGACGAGCTGCTGCTGCGGCTGGCGCGTACCGAGAGCGTCTATGTGCCCCGCTTCTACGACGTGGACTACCTGCCCGACGGCCGGATCCAGCGGGTCGTGCCGAACCGGGCGGACGTGCCCTTCCGGGTGCACAAGCGCACGACGATGGACCTGGACGCCTGGCCGTACCCGAAGAAGCCCTTGGTCCCGCTGGCCGAGACGGTGCACGAGCGGTACGCCGTGGAGATCTTCCGGGGTTGCACCCGGGGCTGCCGGTTCTGCCAGGCGGGCATGATCACCCGCCCGGTACGCGAGCGGTCCATCACCACGGTCGGGCAGATGGTGCAGCAGGGGCTGGAGTTCTCCGGTTTCCACGAGGTGGGTCTGCTGTCGCTCTCCTCGGCCGACCACTCCGAGATCGGCGACATGTGCTCCGGCCTGGCCGAGCAGTACAAGGGCACGAACGTGTCGCTGTCGCTGCCCTCGACCCGGGTGGACGCCTTCAACATCGAGCTGGCCCAGGAGCTGTCCCGCAACGGGCGGCGGACCGGCCTGACCTTCGCCCCGGAGGGCGGGTCGGAGCGGATCCGCAAGGTCATCAACAAGATGGTCTCCAAGGACGACCTGATCCGTACGGTGGTCACCGCGTACACCAACGGGTGGCGGCAGGTGAAGCTCTACTTCATGTGCGGGCTGCCCACCGAGACCGACGCCGACGTCCTGGAGATCGCCGACATGGCCCACGAGGTCATCCGGGCCGGTCGGGCCGCCACCGGGTCCAAGGACATCCGGTGCACGGTCTCCATCGGCGGGTTCGTGCCGAAGCCGCACACCCCCTTCCAATGGGCGGCGATGGAACGCCCGGAGGTCATCGACCACCGGCTCAGGCTGCTCAAGCAGGCGATCAACGCGGACCGCTCGCTGGGCCGGGCCATCGGCTACCGCTACCACGACGGCGAGCCGTCCCTGATCGAGGGGTTGCTGTCCCGGGGTGACCGCCGGGTCGGCGCGGTGATCCGCAAGGTCTGGGAGAACGGCGGCCGGTTCGACGGCTGGAGCGAGCACTTCTCGTACCAGCGCTGGGTGGAGGCCGCCGCCGAGGTGCTGCCCACCTTCGGGGTGGATCTCGACTGGTACACCACCCGCGAGCGGGACGAGTTGGAGGTCCTGCCCTGGGACCACCTGGACTCCGGCCTGGACAAGGACTGGCTCTGGCAGGACTGGCAGGACTCGCTCAGCGAGTACGAGCAGGACGACTGCCGGTGGACTCCGTGCTTCGACTGCGGGGTCTGCCCGGCGATGGACACCGAGATCCAGATCGGCCCGACCGGCCGGAAACTGCTCCCGTTGACTCCGGTCAACGGCCTGCGGCTGCCCACCGGCGCCCAGCAGTGACCCGGTCGGTCCGCCAGCGAGGAGCATGAAGATCAGTAAGAGACCACAGCCCGAGGGCGGCCAGGCGCCGGTCGTCCAGCGTGTGCGGATCCGGTACGCCAAGCGGGGCCCGTTGCGGTTCACCTCGCACCGGGACTTCGCCCGGGCGTTCGAGCGGGCGTTGCGTCGTGCCGGGGTGCCGGTGGCCTTCTCGCAGGGCTTCACCCCACACCCCAAGATCTCGTACGCCAGCGCGGCGCCGACCGGGGTGGCCAGCGAGGCCGAGTACCTGGAGATCGGCCTGCGTGAGCCGGTCGACCCGGAGGCCCTGCGTACGGCGTTGGACGCCGCCCTCTCGCCCGGCCTGGACGTGCTCGACGCCGTGGTGGCCACCGGCAGCGGGCTGCCCGACCGGATCGAGGCCTCCCGGTGGCGCATCGAGCTGCCGCAGGTGGATCCCGAGGTGCTCGCCAAGGCCGTGGCCGCCTTCACCGCCGCCGAGCAGGTGCAGGTGGAGCGGATGACCAAGCAGGGGCGGCGTACCTTCGATGCGCGGGCCGCAGTCATCGCCATCGATGTGAGCGCCCCGTCGGCGACGCCTTCCGGGGCATCAGCCGTACCGTGTGCGATACTCGAACTGGTTGTACGGCAGGTCACCCCGTCCGTACGACCCGATGACGTCCTTTCCGGCCTCCGCGTGGTGGCCGGCCTGGAGCCGCCGGTTGCCCCGAAGGTGATCCGACTGGCTCAGGGCACGCTGACCGCGCAGGGGGCGATCGTGGATCCGCTGGACGCGGACCGCGACGGGGCAACCATCGGCGGACGCTGACCGACGGTCGGCGCCCAGGCAGGCAGACTTCGCCGGTCGCGCACCCCGTGCGCCCGGGGAAACACCTTTTGCGGCATCCCTGCGTGGCAGCGCTCACCCGCGCCCGGGGAAGCCAGAACTGGAGAACGTCCATGCTCGAGAACGAGCCCGAGGGCGGCGAACAGACCGGTGCGAACCCGGCCGCCGAGCCCACCACCGTCGACGCGGCGCGCGACGCCGGGCCGGGTGACACTCCGCCGGAGCAGGCCCCCGGCACGGTGAGCGGTGCGGCCGACCTGACCGGCGCGCCCCCCGAGGAGGCGGCACCGCCCCGACGGCGGGCCACCCGACGGCGAGCCACCCCGGCCAGCCAGCCCGAACAGGTCGACGCTCCGGTGCAGGCGTCGAGCACCCCGGCGGTGGGCAGCGGGGAAGCCCCCCAGGCGGAGGTCCTGGCGCCGGTCTCCGGTGACCTGGACCCCGCCCCCAAGACCACCCGGCGACGCCGGAAGGCCACCCCGGCGGCCAAGAGCACCGAGGAGCCGTTGGCCGCGGCCGAGGTCGAGGCGACCGCCGCCGATGTCGTACCGCCGGTCAAGGTGACCCGTACCCGGCGTCGGAAGGCCACCCCTGCGGCGGTCGAGACCCCGGCGGAGCCGCCGGTGGTCGAGGAACTGACGGCCGAGGAGCCGGTGGTAGCGGTCGAGCCCGTCGCCGGGGCCGACTTCGCAGCCGTGGCGATCTCGACCGAGGGTGCCCCCGTACCGGCTGAGGAGCCTGCCGAAGAGGTCGAGCCGACGCCGCCGGCCACGGAAGCAGCCGGCGAACCGGCGCCGAGCCCGAAGGCGGTGCCGGTGGTACCGGCGCTGCCGGAGGCGGAGCCGCCTGCGGAGCCGGAGCCGCGGTCGCGTCGGCGTCGGGCCGCGCTCACCGCGCCGACGGTGTTGTTCATGGCCCCGGAGGAGATCACGGCCGCCCGGGTCGCCGCCGCGGCCGCTCTGGCCGCCGAGGAAGAGGTCGTCGAGGAGCCGGTGGAGCCCGCCCGTCGCCGTCGTCGTGGCCGCCGGGAGGCCGAGCCGGTGGTGACGGCCGAGGTCGAGGAGGAGCCCGCCGCGGAGGCCGAGGAGGCCGCCGAGGACGAGGACGACGAGGAGAGCGCCGCCGGACGGCGTCGCCGTCGGCGTGGTCGCCGGGGCCGGGGACGCGGCAAGGGCGGCGCGGAGGAGGCCGAGGACGGCGAGGCCGAGGAGGCCGAGGAGGTCGTCGCGGCCGAGGCGGAGGAGACCGAGGCCGAGGCCGAGGCCGAGACCGACACGGACGAGGGCGGCGAGGACACCGAGGGTGACGGGTTGACCCGTCGCCGTCGGCGGCGGCGTCGGCGGGGTGCCGGTGACACCGAGGGGGCCGCCGACGACGGCGTGCCGACCGTGGTGAAGATCAGGGAGCCCCGTCGTACGGTCGACGAGGTGCAGGGGGTCTCCGGCTCGACCCGGCTGGAGGCCAAGCGGCAACGCCGCCGGGACGGTCGTGAGCAGCGCCGTACCCGCCCGCCTATCCTCAGCGAGTCCGAGTTCCTGGCCCGCCGGGAAGCCGTCGACCGGGTGATGGCGGTCCGGCAGCGCGGCGACCGCACCCAGATCGCGGTGCTGGAGGACGGTGTGCTCGTCGAGCACTACGTCACCCGCAGCTCCGCCGGCACCATGGCCGGCAACGTCTACCTCGGCAAGGTGCAGAACGTGCTGCCCAGCATGGAGGCGGCGTTCGTCGACATCGGCCGGGGCCGCAACGCGGTGCTGTACGCCGGCGAGGTCAACTGGGACACCAGCGGCCTGGAGGGTCGGGCCCGCTCGATCGAGCAGGCCCTCAAGTCCGGCGACTCGGTGCTGGTGCAGGTGACCAAGGACCCGATCGGGCACAAGGGCGCCCGGCTGACCAGCCATGTCGCGCTCTCCGGGCGGCACCTGGTGTACGTGCCCGGCGGCAACGCCTCCGGGATCAGCCGCAAGCTGCCGGACACCGAGCGCAAGCGCCTGCGTGACGCGCTGAAGAAGTTGGTGCCCGACGGTGCCGGGGTGATCGTCCGGACCGCGGCCGAGGGGGCCAGCGAGGACGAGTTGGCCCGTGACGTCAAGCGGCTCCAGGCGCAGTGGGAGGACATTCAGGCCAAGGCCGCCGAGGGCGGGGCCCCGGTGCTGCTCTACGAGGAGCCGGACCTGGTCATCCGGGTGGTCCGGGACCTGTTCAACGAGGACTTCCGCGAGCTGGTGATCGAGGGCGACCAGTCGTACGACATGGTCGAGTCGTACCTGTCGCATGTATCGCCGGACCTGCTGGCCCGGCTGCGCCGGCACGTGGGCACCACGGACGTCTTCGCGGAGTACCGCATCGACGAGCAGATCCTCAAGGGGCTCGACCGCAAGGTCTTCCTGCCCTCCGGGGGCCACCTGGTCATCGACCGGACCGAGGCGATGACCGTGGTGGACGTCAACACCGGTAAGTACACCGGTGCGGGCGGCAACCTGGAGGAGACCGTCACCCGCAACAACCTGGAGGCGGCCGAGGAGATCGTCCGCCAGCTGCGGCTGCGCGACATCGGCGGCATCGTGGTGATCGACTTCATCGACATGGTGCTGGAGTCGAACCGGGAACTGGTGCTGCGTCGGCTGACCGAGTGCCTGGGCCGGGACCGCACCAAGCACCAGGTCACCGAGATCACCTCGCTGGGCCTGGTGCAGATGACCCGTAAGCGGATCGGTGCCGGTCTGCTGGAGGCGTTCAGCGAGACCTGCGACTGCTGCAAGGGCCGTGGCCTGATCATTCACACCGAGCCGGTGCCGGAGAAGCCCCGCTCCGGTGGGGCGGAGAAGGTCAAGGCGGTCGCCTCGGCGACTGCGCCGACGACGGAGCAGCCGACCGCCTCCGCCCGGCGTCGGGCCCGCAAGAGCGCTGCGGCCGAACGGACCGTGGTGGAGGTCGCCGAGACCGACACCACGAGCAGCGCCGACATGGACTACGACACCATGGGCTACGACCTGTCGCGGTACGAGACCGAGACCCCGGCCGCGCCGGAGGTCGCCGACAGTCAGCAGGGCGAGTCGGCCCGGCTGGCCGCCCCGGACGACCCGGACGCGCTGGCCGAGGAGGACGAGGACGAGGGCGGTTCCGGCCGCCGCCGTTCCCGCCGGGCCGGCACCCGACGGCGTACCCGACCCTGATCGGAGCAGTACCCGCAGCCCCTCCCCATCGGAGGGGCTGCGGGGTACGACCCCGGGCCCTCGCGGGGCTCGGGTGGGGGCGGTTTGGGAGGCGGGGCCACCATGGCGTACGCTTGCCTGCGGCGCACCCTTGTGTGCCGAGTTCCCGCGTGCCCGCGCCGCCGTGCCTCTGCTACCCGGCGAGCCGCCGTGGGGACGACCGACCGGCAACGGTGGGAAAAGACGCTAGCAGCCTCAACGACAGGGAGTGCGCCTCCGATGTACGCGATCGTCAAGACCGGCGGCAAGCAGTACAAGGTCGCCGAAGGCGACGTGATCGAGGTCGAGAAGCTCGTCGGTGCCCCCGGCGACGCGGTGAAGCTTGCCGCGGTGCTCCTCGTCGACGGTGACGACCTGGTGACCGACGCGGCCAAGCTCGCGCAGGTCGAGGTGTCCGGCGAGATCGCCGCACACACCAAGGGCCCGAAGATCCGGATCCACAAGTTCAAGAACAAGACCGGCTACCACAAGCGCCAGGGTCACCGCCAGCCGCTGACCCAGGTCAAGGTGACCGGCATCTCCAGCGGGAAGTAGGTCGTCTCAAGATGGCTCACAAAAAGGGTGCGTCCAGCTCGCGTAACGGCCGGGACTCCGCGGCCCAGCGGCTCGGCGTGAAGCGCTTCGGTGGTCAGGTCGTCAGCGCGGGCGAGATCATCGTCCGGCAGCGTGGCACCAAGTTCCACCCCGGTGACCTGGTCGGCCGCGGCAGCGACGACACGCTCTTCGCGCTGTCCGCCGGTGCGGTCCAGTTCGGCAGCAAGCGCGGTCGCAAGACCGTCAGCATCGTGCCGCAGTAGCAGTTGTTCGGCAGGAGCGGGCCGTGGACCTGGATGTCCCGGCCCGCTTCGCCTTTTCGTCAGACGCGGGGGTGCTCCTCGCTGGAAGGATTGCGGCGTGACTACGTTCGTTGACCGGGTCGTCCTGCACCTGCAGGCCGGCGACGGCGGGCACGGCTGTGTCTCGATCCACCGGGAGAAGTTCAAGCCGTTCGGCGGCCCCGACGGGGGTAACGGCGGGCACGGCGGCAGCGTCTCCCTGGTGGTCGACCCGCAGGTGCACACGCTGCTCGACTTCCACTTCCGCCCGCACATCAAGGCGCAGAACGGCCGCGGGGGTGCCGGCTCCAACCGGGACGGCGCCAACGGCGCGGACCTGGTGATCACGGTCCCCAACGGGACGGTCGTGCAGACCCTCGACGGCACCGTCCTCGCCGACATGGTCGGTGCCGGTACCACCTTCGAGGTGGCCCGGGGCGGTCGTGGCGGCCGGGGCAACGCCTCGCTGGCCAACGCCCGCCGGAAGGCCCCCGGCTTCGCCGAACTGGGCGAGCCGGGTGAGCAGCTGG
This sequence comes from Micromonospora sp. NBC_01739, assembly GCF_035920385.1. Classification (GTDB taxonomy): domain Bacteria; phylum Actinomycetota; class Actinomycetes; order Mycobacteriales; family Micromonosporaceae; genus Micromonospora. The sequence goes on from NZ_CP109151.1 coordinate 29,721, forward strand.
ATGTGGTGCTGGAACTCAAGAGCGTCGCCGATGTCGGTCTGGTGGGTTTCCCCTCGGCCGGGAAGTCGTCGCTGATCTCGGTGATCTCCGCGGCCAAGCCGAAGATCGCCGACTACCCCTTCACCACCCTGGTGCCCAACCTCGGGGTGGTCCGGGTCGACAACCACACCTTCACCGTGGCCGACGTGCCCGGCCTGATCCCCGGGGCGGCCACCGGCAAGGGCCTCGGCCTGGAGTTCCTCCGGCACATCGAGCGCTGCGCCGTGCTGGTGCACGTCATCGACACCGCCACCCTGGAGCCCGGTCGGGACCCGCTCGCCGACATCGACACCATCGAGGCGGAGCTGGCGGCCTACGGAGGCCTGGCCGACCGGCCCCGGCTGGTCGCCCTGAACAAGATCGACGTGCCCGACGGGCGCGACCTGGCCGAGATCGTCCGGCCCGACCTCCAGGCGCGGGGCCTGCGGGTCTTCGAGATCTCCGCAGCCACTCGGGAAGGGCTCAAGGAGTTCACCTACGCGATGGCGGAGCTGGTGCAGCAGGCCCGGGCGGCGACACCACCGGCCGAACCGACCCGCGTCGTGCTCCGGCCGAAGGCGGTCGACGACGCCGGCTTCACCATCGAGGCGGAACCGGACGGCTCGTACACCGTGCGGGGGGTCCGCCCCGAGCGGTGGGTGCGTCAGACGAACTTCGACAACGACGAGGCGGTGGGCTTCCTCGCCGACCGGCTGGCCCGGCTCGGGGTCGAGGACCAGTTGGCCAAGGCGGGTGCCCAGCCGGGTGACCTGGTGCGCATCGGGGAGCGCGAGTTCGACTGGCAGCCGACCCTCTACGCGGGCGCGGAGTTCGTACCCGGGGCCCGGGGCCGGGACGTGCGGCTGGAGGAGAAGACGACCAGGGCCAGCGCGGCCGAGCGGTTGGCGGCCCGGAAGGCCCGCCGGCAGCGCCCCGCCGACGAGGTGGAGTCTTCCCCGGAGCCTTCGTCGGAGCCCGAGGCCCTGCCCGAGCCGGACCACGCCGAGTAGTCCCACCAGGTGCGGCCATTGCCGCCGGCCTGCGTCGCTGATCGACTCCGTTTCGCCGAAACGGCGGTTTCCCACCGCTGGGTACCCCGCCGTTTCGGCGATACGGTGCGCGCCAGGTCGTCCGGCGGTCAGGGCCGGTCGAGGGGATTGTCGAGTCGACCGCCGGTACCACGGTTGTTGGACAGCAGCAGGCCCAGGGCGAGCATGCCGAAGCCGAGCGCCAGGTGCAGGAAGTCGTCGGCACCGTTGACCGGAATGAAGTTGGCCGCGCTGTCGTCCTCGATCGCCCACCCGTACAGCCACAGGGCCAGGTAGACCGCCCCGCCTGCGGTGAGGAAGATCCGTGCGCCGGCCAGTCGGCGGGCCGCCACCAGCCCGATCAGACCGAAGCCCAGGTGCAGCAGGTTGTGCAGGATCGACACCTGGAACACGCCGAGCAGCTTCGCCCCCGAGTGGTGCCCGGCGAAGGTCATGTCGCCGTATCCGGTGGTGATGCCGGGAATGAACCCGGCCACCCCGAGAACCAGGAACAGGGCGGCCACGATCAGGGCGGCGAGTTGGACGCGGGTGCGGTCCGGCCGACCGCGGTCTGCCTGATGCGCCATTGAAGTCACCCCTGTGGATCTGGATACGCCCGCGGCCGAGGGCGCGAGGCGCGCACGCGCATGGCGATCTCGCTGGCCCGTTGATCCCCAATTGTCGTGGTCCGGCCGTGCTCGCGCAGCGAAACGACCAATCAAGCCGGCTGTCTGCGATGTCGTTCCCCGGCCACCCTCGGGGTAGCAGCGGTACATCGATGCTGCTGGAGCGGCTGGCCGCCGGCGAGATCGACCCCGCCTACCTGGCCACCCATCCGATGTCGCTGGAGCAGGGTGCGCGGGGCTACGAGATCTTCGAGAAGAAGCAGGAGGGGTGTCTGCGTACGGTGTTGCACCCGGCCTGACACCCGCCCGGTCGGCGGGCGCGGTGCGTGGGCCAGCTGGCCCCTCCCGGCAGGCGGCGTTCCTGGTTGACTGCGTCAAGCGTCGGCGACGCCGCCCATCCGGGCGGCGCGCACCGCGCCCGCCGTCGGCCCCGAAGGCCGCGCACTCGGCGTGCGGGGTGCGGCGGATGAGCCGGCGGGCACGCGGGGGAGGGACGTATGCAGGACAACAGGCCGGCACCCTGGCGGCGGTGGATGACCGGGGCCTTGCATGGGGGTGGCGACCCGCCACTGATCACCTCTGCCCGGCGGCTGGTTCCGGATCGCTGCTACACCGCGCATCTCGGCTTCACCGCCGCCGATCTGGCCGCCGCGCGGGAGACGGCCGTCGGATACGCCGAGGCCCTCAGCCTTCTGCGGCCCGAGGTGGCCCTCGGTGCCTCCGCGGTGTCCCCGGCCGGCGACTGGCGGCAGGCCGAGCGGCTGTTCTGCGGGGCCCTCGGCCCCGATGGTGAGCGCTGCGTCGATGTCGCCGGTCATCCGGGGTTCCATCACGCCCCGGGGCCCGGTGGCCTGGGCTGGGGTGACGGCGATGTCGGCTGAGGGTTCGCCCCGGTCCGGCACGGCGGGGTGGGTCCCGCCGACCGGGGCGACGGTCGATCAGTCGAGGTCGAACTCACCGTCCTGGGCGCCCGCGACGAAGGCGTCCCACTCGGCCTGGGTGAACACCAGCACCGGGCCGTCCGGCTCGGCGGAGTTGCGCATGCCGATCAGGTCGTCGACGAAGGCGACCTCCACGGCGGCCTCGGAGGTGTCCCCTTCGGCCCGCTGCCAGACCGCCCGGGAGAGGTCGAAGTCGCCCTTGGGGTGCGTTGTCATGGTCCAGTCCTCCAGCATCGGGGGTAAATGGGGACGCCCGCTGGCGACCCCATCCGGCAGGATAAGCGGATGCCGAGCCTGAGCCGTGCAGAGTCGACCGCGCGTGGCGCGTCGATCGCCGTCGTGTCGTATCACGTGGACCTCGACCTGACCACCGGCGACGAACGGTTCCGGTCGCAGGTCACCATCCGGTTCACCGCCACCGGCACGGAGACCTTCGTCGAGGTCAAACCCGCCACCCTGCTGGCGGTACGCCTCAACGGCGTCGACCTGGACCCGGCCGCGCTGACGGACAACCGGCTGCCCCTGACCGGGCTGGTCGAGGAGAACACCCTGACCGTCGAGGCGGAGATGGCGTACACCAACACCGGGGAGGGGATGCACCGTTTCGTCGACCCCGCCGACGGTGAGACCTACCTCTACGCGATGTCCTTCCTGGACGAGGTGCAGCGCATCTTCGCCGCCTTCGACCAGCCGGACCTGAAGGCTCCGGTGACCCTGTCGGTCACCGCACCGCCGCACTGGACGGTAGCGGCCAACGCCGAGGTGGCGGCCAGGCCGGCTCCGGGGCGCTGGGAGTTCGCCCCCACCCTGCCGATCTCGACCTACCTGTTCACCCTGATCGCCGGGCCCTGGCACCTGCGCCGGGACGAGCATGAGGGTGTTCCCCTCGGCATCTACTGCCGGCGTTCCCTGGCCGAGCACCTGGATGCCGACGCCGAGGAGATCTTCACCGTCACCAAGCAGTGCCTGGACCGCTTCCACCAGCTGTTCGCCGAGCGCTATCCCTTCGGCAAGTACGACCAGGCCTTCGTGCCGGAGTTCAACGCCGGGGCGATGGAGAATCCGGGGCTGGTCACCTTCCGCGACGACTACATCTTCCGGTCGGCCGTCACGGACACTCAGCGCGAGTCGCGGGCCACCACCATCGCCCACGAGATGGCCCACATGTGGTTCGGTGACCTGGTCACCATGCGGTGGTGGGAGGACCTGTGGCTCAACGAGTCGTTCGCGGAATACCTCGGCACCCGGGTCACCGCCGAGGCGACCCGGTTCGACCAGGCCTGGACGACCTTCGCGTTGCGCCGTAAGGCCGGCGGGTACGCCGCCGACCAGCGCCCCTCCACTCACCCGGTGGCGCCCGAGCAGGTGCCCGACGCCGCCGAGGCCTTGCTCAACTTCGACGGCATCTCATACGCCAAGGGTGCCAGCGTGCTGCGGCAACTGGTGGCCTGGCTCGGCGACGAGGCCTTCCTGACCGGGCTGAACGACTACTTCTCCCGGCACCGGTTCGGCAACGCCACCCTGACCGATCTGCTCGCCAGTCTCGGCTCGGCGAGCGGGCGGGACCTGGCCGGTTGGGCCCAGGTGTGGCTGCGTACCGCCCAGGTCAACACCCTGCGGGTCGAGGTGGCCCTGGACCCCGAGGGCCGCTACCGGGAGGTGGCCCTCACCCAGACTGCCCCGGCGACCCATCCGGTGCTGCGCCCGCACCGCATCGGGGTGGGCCGGTACGCCGTCGACGGCGGCGCCGACCGGATCGAGGTCGACCTGGATCCGCGGACCGATGGTGGTCGCACTGTGCTGGCCGGGTTGACCGGTGAGCCGGCCTCGGCCGTCCTGCTGCCCAACGACGGTGACCTGACCTTCGCCAAGATCCGTCTGGATCCCGCCTCCGTCGAGGCGGTGTCCCTGCTGTTGCCCCGGTTGGCCGACCCCCTGCCCCGCGCCCTGCTGTGGGGCGAGGCGCTGGGCGCGGCCATCGACGGCGAACGGCCGGTCATGGCGGTGGTGGAGCTGATCGGGGCGGTGCTGCCCACCGAGACCGAGGTGATCATCGCCGAGGATGTGCTGGCCATGAGTCGTTCCCTCGTCGACCGCTACCTCGATCCGTCCATGCGGCAGACCGCCCTGGCGGTGATCGACAAGACCTGCCGCCAGATGCTCGACGGCGCCGCCGCCGGGAGTTCCGCGCAGTTGGCGGCGGCCCGGGGTCTGATCGCCGCGACCTCCGACGCCGCCCTGCTGACCGGCTGGCTGGGCGGTCGGGAGGTGCCGCAGGGCCTGGCGGTCGACACCGAGTTGCGTTGGGCGATCCTCGGTCGGCTGGTGACCCTGGGGATGGCGGGCGGGGCCGAGATCGAGGCGGAGGCGGCGGCCGACCCGAGCGCCGCCGGTGCGGAACGCGCCGCCCGGTGCCGCGCCGCCGTGGCCGATCCGGCCGCCAAGCGGGCCGCCTGGGAGATCATCGTGGCTAACACGGAGCTGTCCAACCGGCTGGTCGAGGCGACCGCAGCCGGCTTCTGGCAGCCCGAGCAGGGGGAGTTGACCGCGGACTACGTACCGCGCTATTTCGCCGACATGCCGACCGCCGCCCGGCTGCGTACCCCCTGGGTGGCCGAGGAGGTGGCCCACCTGGCCTTTCCCCGGTACGCCGTGGCGCAGACCACCCGGGAGGCGGCCGCGGCGCTGCTGGCCCGCGACGACCTGACCCCCGGGCTGCGCCGGGTGCTCATCGACGCCGCCGACGACCTGCGGCGTGCCCTGGTGGCGCGGACGGCTTTGGCCGCCACGAATGCCTGACCCCCGTGGTGGGTCGAGCGCTGTCCGTCAGGCCGGGCCCGAGATGGGGCCGGATTCGGACTACGATCATGGGGTGACGCAAGACAACCGGCGGATCGGGATCATGGGCGGCACCTTCGACCCGATCCATCACGGGCACCTGGTGGCGGCCAGTGAGGTCGCGGACCGGTTCGGGCTCGACGAAGTGGTCTTCGTGCCGACCGGTCAGCCGTGGCAGAAGGAGGATCTCCCGGTCAGCCCGGCCGAGGATCGTTACCTGATGACCGTGGTCGCCACCGCCTCCAACCCGCGCTTCCAGGTCAGCCGGGTGGACATCGACCGAGGGGGCCCCACCTACACGGTCGACACCCTGCGGGACCTGCACGCCCTGTACGGCCCCAAGGCCCAACTGTTCTTCATCACCGGCGCGGACGCCCTGGAGCGCATCCTGAGCTGGAAGAACCTGGACGAGATCTTCGAACTCGCCCACTTCATCGGGGTCACCCGACCGGGATTCGCGTTGTCCGACGCCCACCTGCCGGCCGACACGGTCAGCCTGGTGCAGGTGCCGGCGATGGCCATCTCCTCCACGGACTGTCGGGCGCGGGTGGCCCGCGGTGAGCCGGTCTGGTATCTGGTGCCGGACGGTGTGGTGCAGTACATCGCCAAACGGCGTCTCTATCAGGGGTGATCAGTCCACTTATGGTGCGGATGATGCCGTTTCCGGGGCGAAACCGACAGGTCGCACCGGCGGGTCGTGTGAGAGGCTTGGGTATCGCACGGTTGATCGAAGGAGAACGGTGACAGTTTCCGAGCGCGCTTATGAGTTGGCGATCACCGCCGCCCAGGCCGCGGCCGACAAGAAGGCTCAGGACATCGTCATCATCGACGTGGGCGACCAGCTCGCCATCACGGACGCGTTCGTGCTCGCCGCCGCGTCGAACGAGCGGCAGGTGCTGGCCATCGTCGACGCCATCGAGGAAGCCCTGCTCGACCTGCCGGAGAAGGCGAAGCCGGTGCGGCGCGAGGGCGAGCGCGGTGGACGCTGGGTGCTGCTCGACTACGTCGACATCGTGGTGCACGTCCAGCACACCGAGGAGCGCGAGTTCTACGCCCTGGACCGGCTCTGGAAGGACTGCCCGACCATCCCGTTCGTCGACCGGGACCTGGCTCGGGCCGAGGCCGGCGCCGGATCGGGCGAGTGACCCGGCTGATCATCTGGCGGCACGGCAACACCGACTGGAACGCCGCCAGCAGGGTCCAGGGGCAGACCGAGGTACCCCTCAACGACCTGGGCCGGGAGCAGGCACGCGAGGCCGCCCCGCTGCTGGCCGCGCTGAACCCGGACGCCATCGTCACCAGTGACCTGAGCCGGGCCGCGGACACCGCCGCCGCGCTGGCCGCGCTCACCGGCCTGCCGGTGCGTTCCGACGCCCGGCTGCGGGAACGCTACTTCGGCCAGTGGCAGGGCCTGCTGCTCACCGAGGTCGCCGAACGGTTCCCCGAGGAGTACGCCCGCTGGCGGGCCGGGGACCCGGATCCCGGCGCGGATGTCGAACCCCTGGACGAGCTGGGCAAACGGATCGGTACCGCCCTGCACGAGATCGCCGACGAGATGCCCGGGGGCACCATCGTCGTCGCCACCCACGGCGGGGCGGCGCGGCAGGGCTGCGGGCAGCTGTTGGGCTGGGACCACACGGTGCTGCGCACCATCGGTCCGCTGCGCAACTGCCACTGGACCGACCTGCGCCGTGAGGGCGACCGGGGTTGGCGCCTGCGGTCCTACAACGTCGGCCCGATCAAGGTGACCGCCGCGCTGGGGTCGGCCGAGCCGGTCTGACGAGGTGGCGCCGCCGTCCCGGCCCTGAACCGGTTGGACGGCCGACCGGCCCGATCCGCTACCGTGCCGGACATGCCCGTCGCGGTCGTGACCGACTCCACCACCTACCTTCCGCCCGAACTGGTGCCGGCGCACCGGTTGACCGTCGTGCCGCTGACCGTGGTGCTCAACGGTGTCGAAGGACTGGAGGGAGTGGAGGTCTTCCCGGCCGACGCCACCCGGGCCCTGAGCGCCCGGCGGGTCTCGGTGAGCACCTCCCGACCGTCGCCCGAACAGTTCGTCCAGACCTACGGCAGCCTGCTGGAGGCCGGCGCGCAGGGGGTCGTCTCGGTGCACCTGTCGGCCGGGCTATCCGGCACGGTCGAGGCCGCCGAGTTGGCGGCGGCGCAGTTCGGCGGCCGGGTGACCGTGGTGGACAGCCGCTCCTGCGGCATGGGGCTCGGCTTCCCGACCCTCGCCGCCTCCCGGGCCGCCGCCCAGGGCGCGGACCTGGCGGGGGTACGCGCCGCAGCCGTCGAGGCGGCCGGTCGCACCAGCACCTTCTTCTATGTCGACACCCTGGAACTGCTGCGCCGGGGCGGCCGGATCAACGCGGCTGAGGCGCTGCTCGGTACGGCCCTGTCGGTCAAGCCGATCCTGCACGTCTCCGACGGCGGCATCGTGCTCAAGGACAAGGTGCGTACCGCCAGTCGAGGGGCGGCCCGACTCGTCGATCTGGCCGTCGAGGCGGCCGACGACACCGCGGTGGATCTCGCCGTGCACCATCTCGCCGCCCCGCAACGCGCCGAACTCCTGCTGGAGGCGCTGACCGCCCGACTGGGTGACCAGCTGCACGACACGTACCTGACCGAGGCCGGTGCGGCCGTCGCCGCCCATGTCGGCCCCGGTCTGGCCTGCGTCGTCATCCACCGACGACCGGCCACCCCGACCACCTGAGCTGCCGCCCTCCTGCACCGGCGCTCCCCGGTCGGGCGGCTCCTGGTCGGGCGGTCCCCGGTCCGGCGGGCTCTGCCGGGCAGTTGCTAGTCGGGACCCTGGACGGGGTGCTCACTGTGCATCGACGACCGGATGTCGCAGCATCGCCTAGGGCCTGAGGTAGCGGCACCGCCCCGACCGAATGTCGCGGGCCCGCCCTGACCAGCGGCACCGCCTCGGCCGGGTACGGCGGCACGGACCCGACCTGGGGCAGTAGTACCGCCGATAGCACATCGTGGGCATGATCAGGGCGTTGTCCACAGGAGGCCGGTTGTCCACAGTGGGGACGGTCAGGGCCGGCCTGACCCGGCCCGGTCGTCCTAACCTCGCGCAGTGTCCAACGACGAGGAGACGGCGGTACGGGCGCGCCTGTGGCGACTGATGCCCGGCGCGGCCGAGCGTGGTGCCGACCTACCACCGACAGCGGTGCCGGGGGAATCGGCGACCGACCCGCGCTTCGGTGCCTCAGTCAGACCCTGGCCATCCGGCCTCGATTCGGTACCGCAGGCCGCCACGGTTGCGACCACCCCGTTGGAGTGGCCGACGGTGCCACTGCCTGTTCCGGCGCCCACCGGCCAGCAGCCACACACACCGACCGCCTCCGGGCCGACCGCCTCCGGACCGGTCACGGCCAGACGGGTCCGGTCGGCTCGGCCCGCCTGGGTCGATCCCGAACCGACCGACCCGGAGCCGCTGGCTGAACCGATGCCGCTGGCCGAGGCCGTGCCGCTGGTGGGGCCGGTGCCGTTGGCCGATGGTGTACCGCTGGCTGGGTCGGTGCCGCTGGTCGATCCCGGGTCGCCGGCGGACTCGGTGTCGATCGATACATCAGGGCAGGCGGGCGGCAGGGGAGTCGGGGGAGGTTCATCGGTCTGGCAGTCCGGGCCAGGGCACGAGCCGACCGAAGCCGCACCGGTGTCCCGGCTACCGGGGCCGGGTGCCTTCGATCCGGGTCGGCGGGGGGTACGGGCGCTGGCGGTCGTCGCGGTCCTGGTGGTGCTCGGGGCGGCCGGGTGGACCTGGCGCTCCCGACCACAGGTCGAGCCGGTCGCTGCCGTGACCGCTGCGCCCGCGCCGGACCCCTCGGACATTCCGGAGGACGGGTCGGCCGAGGGGGCGACCGGCGAGGTGGTCGTGGCGGTGGCGGGCAAGGTCCGTCGTCCGGGGCTGGTGCGCCTGCCGGCCGGTGCGCGGGTCGCCGATGCCGTCGAGGCGGCCGGTGGCGCGTTGCCCGGGGTGGACGTCGCCATGCTCAACCCGGCCCGCAAGGTCACCGACGGGGAGTTGATCGTGGTCGGGGTGGCGGCTCCCACCCCGGCGGCGGGCGCCGGCCCGGCAGCCGGTGGCGGTCCGGGCGCGGGCGGGCGGGTCAACCTGAACACCGCTAGCCAGGCCCAGTTGGAGACCCTGCCCGGGGTCGGGCCGGTGCTGGCCCGACGCATCATCGAGCACCGCGACCAGCACGGCGGCTTCCGGTCCGTCAGCGACCTGCGCCAGGTCAACGGCATCGGCGACGCGCGGTACGAGGAACTCAAAGACCTGGTGACGGTGTGAGGACGGACCGGCTCTCCACCTCCGGGCCGCCCTCACCGGTGCCCGGGAGCACCGGTCCCTTCGGGGCGATCGTCGACCCGAGCGGCGGGCAACCGCCTGACCTGCGGCTGGCCGGGCTGGCCGTGGCCGCCTGGCTCACCGCCCTGACCGGGCTGCATCTCGACGCCCGGCGGGCCCTGCTGCCGGCCGTCGTCGCTGCCGGCCTGGCCGGGCTGACGGTGCTGCACCTGCTCGGCTTCGTCGGTCGTCCCGGCACGGTGGCCCGGCGCTACGGCTGGATCGTGGTGGCCGTGCTGATCGGGGTGGTCTGCGGCGGCGCCGCCACCTCGGCCCGGCTGGCCGTACGCGACACCGAGCCGCTCCGCGCCCTCGTCGAGGACCGGGCCCAGGTCACCGCCGAACTGGTCGTCCGGGACGACCCACGGCCGGTACGCGGTGGCATCGTCGGCCGCCCACCCACCCTGCTGGTACGGACCAAGTTGGTGAGCGTCACCGGCCCGGCGGAGCAGCGGGTCACCGTACCCGCCCGGGTGCTGGTCCTCGCCGACGACCCGGCCTGGCGGCACCTGCTGCCCGGTCAACGTCTCACCGCAGCGGGGAAGTTGACCGCACCGCGCGGCGGTGACCTGACCGGCGCCGTACTGCTGGCCTCGGGCCCACCTGACCGGCTAGGGGAACCCTCAGCCCTGCAACGGGCGGCCGGTCGGCTCCGGGTCGGCCTGCAACAGGCGTGTGCACCGTTGCCGGACGAGCCGGGTGGCCTGCTGCCCGGGCTGGTGGTGGGGGACACCAGCCGGCTGCCCGAGGAGGTCGAGGAGGACTTCCGGGCCACCGGAATGACCCACCTCAACGCGGTGTCCGGGTCCAATGTCGCGATCGTCGTGGGGGCGGTGCTGCTGCTGGCCCGGTGGGCGCGGGCCGGGCCGGGTCTGGCGGCCGTCCTCTGCGGGGTGGCGCTGGTGGGCTTCGTCATCCTGGTCCGTCCCTCGCCGAGTGTGGTCCGGGCGGCCACCATGGGGGCGATCGGGCTTGCTGCGTTGGCCGCCGGCCGTCCCCGAGCGGCCGTGCCGGCCCTGGCCGCCGCCGTCGCGGTGCTGGTGCTTGTCGACCCCGATCTGGCCGGCGACGCCGGCTTCGCGCTGTCGGTGCTGGCCACCGGTGGTCTGTTGCTGCTCGCGCCCCGGTGGCGCGACGGGTTGCGGCGGCGGGGGGTACCACCGGGGGCGGCCGAGGCGCTGGCGGTGCCGGCTGCCGCGCAGTTGGCCTGTTCGCCGGTGATCGCCGGGCTGTCGGGCACCATCAGTCTGGTCGCGGTGCCGGCGAACCTGCTCGTGGTGCCGGCCATCGCCCCGGCGACCGTGCTCGGGGTGCTGTCCGCGACGGTGTCGCCGATCTGGCCCTTCGGTGCCGAGGTGGCCGCGTGGTTGGCGCACTGGCCGGCGTGGTGGCTGGTGCTGGTCGCCCGGTACGGCGCCCGCCTGCCGATGGGCAACCTGCCCTGGCCGGGTGGGGTGACCGGGGCCCTGCTGCTGGCCGGGCTGACCGTGGCCCTGTTGGTCGCCGTCCGGCGGCCGGTGGTGCGTCGCCTGGTGGCGGTGGGCACGGTCGCGGTGGTGCTCGGTGCCGTGCCGGTGCGGGTGATCGCGCCGGGCTGGCCGCCGAAGGGCTGGGTGATCGCGGTCTGCGCCGTCGGGCAGGGCGACACGGTGGTGTTGCCGGTGGCCCCCGGACGGGCGGTCGTGGTCGACGCCGGCCCGGACCCGCAGGCGGCGGACGCCTGCCTGCGCCGGCTCGATGTGCGCCGGGTTCCGCTGCTGGTGGTCAGCCACTTTCATGTCGACCACACCGGGGGTGTGGCGGGGGTCTTCCGGGGGCGGCAGGTAGACCTGGTGTCGACTCCGCAGTGGCCGGAGCCGGCCACCGGACGACAGCAGATCCACGATGCCGCCGAGGGTCGTGGCACCCCGGTGGTGCCCGTTGCGGCTGGGTGGCGGTATCAGGCCGGTGCCGTGGACCTTGTCGTGGTGGGACCCCCCTACCCGATGCGCGGGACCCGGTCGGACCCGAACAACAACTCCCTGATGCTGTTCGCCACGGTGGCCGGGGTGCGGATCATGCTCACCGGTGATGCCGAGACGGAGGAGCAGCAGGCCGTGCGGGAGCAGTTGCCGGCCCACCGGCTGCGGGCCGATGTGCTGAAGGTCGCCCACCACGGCAGCGCGTACCAGGATCCGGGTTTTCTGGACGCCATCGCCGCGAGGGTGGCCCTGGTGCCGGTGGGGGCGGGCAACACCTACGGGCATCCGAACGACGCGGTGCTGGCCAGGCTGGCCCGGGGCGGGGCGCGGGTGTTGCGTACCGACCTGGAGGGGGATGTGGCCGTGGTGCGCGATGGGGCCGGGCTGGCCGTGGTACCCGGCGGGGTAGACCTGAGTAGGTCCAGACCGTGAGCCGGATTCACCGCCGGTCGCGATAAAAGGCAGAAATTGACCCTAGCTTATGGGGATAAGCGGAGAATTGGGGGTATGTCGGGATTTGCGCTTTGTGCGGGGTCTGCTCGCACCGTACGGCCGACCCGACTGGACCGGGCTGGCGAGCGTGCGAATATGGGCGGCGTGACCGCCGCCAGTGCCGCTCCTATTGTGCTCGTCCTCGGTGACGAGGAGCTGCTCGCCACGCGTGCGGTGGCCCAAACGGTCGCCACCGCCCGGGCCGTCGATCCGGAGGTGGACGTCCGCGAGTACCAGGCCGGGCAGCTCACCGTCGGCGAGATCGACGAGATGCTCAGCCCGTCGCTGTTCGGGGGCCGCCGGGTGCTGGTGCTGCGGTCCGGTCAGGACGCCCGCAAGGACCTGGTCGCGGCCCTGCTGGCGTACGCGAAGAATCCCGACCCGGATGTGCAGCTCATCGTGCAGCATCTCGGCGCGGCCAAGGGCAAGGCCTTCGCCGACGGGCTGAAGGCAGCCGGTGCCCAGATCATGCCCGCCGCCAAACTCAAGGGGCACCGGGACCGGGTGGCCTTCGTCCGGGACGAGTTCCGGCGGGCCGGCGGCCGGTGCGCAGACGACGCCGCCGAGGCGTTGATCGCCGCGGTCGGCAACGATCTGCGGGAGCTGGCTGCGGCCTGTGCCCAGCTGATCGCCGACATCGACGGTCGGATCAGCGCCGATACCGTGTCCCGCTACTACCGGGGCCGGGTGGAGGTGAGCGGCTTCACCGTGGCTGACGCCACCATGGTCGGTGACGTGCCGGGGGCGCTGGAGGCCCTGCGCTGGGCCCTGCACGTCGGGGTGGACCCGGTGCCGATCGCAGACGCTCTCGCCGACGGCATCCGTACGGTCGCCCGGGTCGCCTCCGCAGGGCGGGGCAGCCCGTACCAGTTGGCCAGCAGCCTGGGCATGCCGCCGTGGAAGGTCGAGCGGGCCCAGCGGCAGGCGCGTGGCTGGACGCCGGAGGGGTTGGTCCAGGCGATGCAGGCGGCGGCCGAGTGCAACGCGGCGGTCAAGGGCGGGTCGGACGATCGGGCGTACGCGCTGGAGCGGGCCGTCTTCTCGGTAGCCGCCGCGCGGGGCGGCGCCAGATGAGCGGAGCCCTGCGTGGTTCCTGGGCCACGATCTCGGCCGACCAGCAGCGTTACCGGCCGCTCTACGCCCGGGCGCTCGGGCTGCGGGTCGTCAACCCGGGTGGGGTGCTCTGCTTCGTCTTCTTCGAAGGGGCGATCGCCCTGGCGACCCTGCTGGTCCTGGCCGAGTTGGTCACCTGGTGGGCGGTCGTGGTGCTCCCCGCGGCGGTGGCTGTCATGGTCAAGCTCAACGACCTGGTGGCCGCGGCGGTGATCCGCTCGGCGGCAGCCGTACCCGAGCAGGAACGCGACCGGTTCCGGCGGCAGATGGAACCGGTAGTCGGGCGGGCCCAGGTCGACTGGCTGCCGCACAGCGTGCCCGGGGTGGTGCTCCGGGTGGAGCCTGCGGACAGTGTCGAGCCGATCGACCGCACCGCCGGCACCGACAAACCGAGACCGTAAACAGCCGCCCGGCCGAGGCCGTGGTAGCGGCCAGCCAGCGCCGTAAGCAGCGGCCGAGCCGAGACAGTGAGTAGCCGCCGAGCCGAGCCGGATCGAAAAGCCACCGGGGCCGTGGTCACCGCTGGAGCACGAGCGTAAGCCCCGGGGCACCCGGCCCCGGGGCTTACGTCAGGTCTGCGGTCGTCCGCTCAGGAGGCGAGCGACGCCACGCGCTTGGCGATCGCCGACTTGCGGTTCGCCGCCTGGTTGGCGTGGATGACGCCCTTGCTGGCCGCCTTGTCCAGCTTCCGGGAGGCGTCCTGCATCAGCGCGGTGGCCTTCTCGGCGTCACCGGCCTCAGCAGCCTCGTGGAACTTGCGGATGGCGGTCTTCAGCGACGACTTGACCGACTTGTTACGCAGCCGGCGCTTCTCGTTCTGCCGGTTGCGCTTGATCTGGGACTTGATGTTCGCCACGCGACAGCCTCGTCTTGATAGCTCGGGTTGGTCAGCTTGTGCGCGCGACGAGCATGCGTCATCGCTGCGCGAAGAGCCAGGTTACCAGGTCAGTTCGGACGGGCCAAAACGGCACCCGACCCACGCCGGGGCGCGGCCCGGGCCCACCATACCTGGCTCGCCGCGAGACCGGGTGCCACCCCGGGCCCACCTGCGGCAGCCCTCCACGGCCCTGGTCGCCCTCGACCGGAGACCCGGTCAGCTCCATCCCTGGCGGCGGGCCAGCCAGGCCAGGGCCTGCTCGCCGGTCCACCGCTGGTGGGCGGGGAGTTGGGCCGAGGCGGTCGGTGGGGCAGCGGCGGCGGCGGTCAGGTGGTAGCCGGCCAGGGCGGCCAGGGTCACGTCCAGCGCGTCCGCAGGCGCGTCGGCGGCGGCCGGGTGGGTGGCGAACCGGGCGTCCACCTCCAGTCCGCTGGCGTACCCGGTGATCAGCAGGCCGACCAGGTCGAACCAGGCCGGTCCGTGACACAGCCAGGTCCAGTCGCAGAACCAGGCCGTTCGGTCGGCGCCGATCAGGACGTTGTCCACCCGCAGGTCACCGTGGGTCAGGCCGGTCGCTTCGGCGGCGTACCCGGGCAGTTTCGACTCCAGCGCGACCAGCTCGGTCAGCCGGCCGACCGCCGAGGCCGGTAGCGGCGGGGTCGGTTCCCGGCCGGCGGCCACCTCGCCCCACCAGAGGATGTCCTCCCGGGCCAGGTCGGCCAGGTGGGGCAGCCCGAGACCGGCGAGTTCGGTCGGGGGGTCGGCGAGGGCGGCGGCGATGTCGACGTAGCCGGTCAGGGTGGCGTCCAGCTCTGCCGGGTCCCACGGCAGCCGGGGGGTGTGTCCCTCGACCGGGTCCAGGCACAGGGCGTACCAGCCGGCCTCCCACAGGGTCCAGCGCAGTCCCGGCACGGGCAGGCCGGCGGGTAGCCGGGCGAGGATGGCGGCCTCCCGGGCGTACCAGTCGACCAGGTGAGGCTGCTCGGCGCGGGCCGCGGCCTTCACGAAGGCGCTGCCACCCTCGGCGGTGCGCAGCACTGCGGCGAAACCCCGGGTGAAGCCGGCGGTGGCTACCCGGGCCTCGACCACCGGGGCGCCGAGGCGGGCCGACATGGCGGCCCGGACCGCCGCCGGCAGGGCCGCCCAGCCGGGCCGCTGGGCGGTGGCGTGGTACGGCACGGGCGGGTTGCTCACCCGACCATGCTGCCCGGTGGCGGCGACCTGGGGGGACCCGACCGCCCGGCAAGGTGCGGTGACCGCCGGGGCGTCTGTCAGACTGCCAGGCCATGAGGACCGACGACTTCTGGCAGTTGATCGACAGGGCTCGGTCCGGCGGGGGAGAGCCGAGCGCCGTCGCCGCCCGGGCGGTCGCGCTGCTCGCCGCCCGCGACCCCGAGGAGATCGTCGGGTACGCCCACCATCAGCGACGGGTGCTGAGCGCTTCCTACCGGGTGGACCTGTGGGGTGCCGCGTACCTGATCAACGGGGGTGCCTCCGACGACGGGTTCGAGTACTTCCGGGGCTGGCTGATGACCCAGGGCAGGGAGGTCTTCGCCCGCGCGGTGGCCGACCCGGACTCCCTGGCCGAGTTGCCCCGGGTGCGATCGGCCGCCCTCAGCGGCGAGGAGTTCGAGTGCGAGGACATGCTGGCGGTGCCGTGGGACGCGTATCGCAAGGCGACCGCTACCGATCTGCCCACCGATCGGGAGTCGCCGCCGGTGCCGGACCTGAACGACTTCTGGGACTTCGACGACGCCGACGAGGCCCGGCGCCGGTTGCCCAGGCTGGCGGCCCTCTTCGTCGAGCCACCTCAGGAGTGACGGACGCCCGGCCGATGCTCGGCGGGGACGTGGGAGCATAGAGGGGGCCGGCATGAGCCGGCCTGCTCACGTCAGCCGACCAGAACGGACCGCTGTGCCACCGACGCTCGATACCGGCGCGAACGCTCCTGGTGCCACCGACCCGGGGCGGATCAGGAACTTCTGCATCATCGCCCACATCGACCATGGGAAGTCGACCCTGGCCGACCGGATGTTGCAGCTCACCGGTGTGGTCGACCCTCGGCAGATGCGTGCGCAATACCTCGACCGGATGGACATCGAGCGCGAGCGCGGCATCACCATCAAGAGCCAGGCCGTACGCATGCCGTGGACCATCCGCGATGGTGAGCGGGCCGGCGAGCAGGCCGTACTCAACATGATCGATACCCCGGGGCACGTGGACTTCACCTACGAGGTGTCCCGCTCCCTGGCCGCCTGCGAGGGCGCGATCCTGCTGGTCGACGCCGCCCAGGGCATCGAGGCCCAGACCCTGGCCAACCTGTATCTGGCCCTTGAGAACGACCTGCGCATCATTCCGGTGCTCAACAAGATCGACCTGCCGGCCGCCCAGCCGGAGAAGTACGCCGAGGAACTGGCCCACCTGATCGGCGGGGACCCGGCGGACTGCATCAAGGTCTCCGGCAAGACCGGCGAGGGGGTGCCGTACCTGCTCGACGAGATCGTCCGGCAGTTCGTCCCGCCGGTCGGTGACGCCGAGGCCCCCGCCCGGGCGATGATCTTCGACTCGGTGTACGACGTCTACCGGGGTGTGGTCACCTACGTCCGGGTGATCGACGGGCGGATCAGCGCCCGGGACCGGATCAAGATGATGTCCACCGGCGCGGTCCACGAGCTGCTGGAGATCGGGGTCATCTCGCCGGAGATGGTGAAGTCCGACGCCCTGGGTGTCGGGGAGGTCGGCTACCTGATCACCGGGGTGAAGGACGTCCGGCAGTCCCGGGTGGGTGACACGGTCACCATCAACGGGCGCCCGGCGGCCGAGCCGCTCGGCGGCTACAAGGACCCCAAGCCGATGGTCTACTCGGGTCTGTACCCGATCGACGGGTCGGACTACCCGGCCCTGCGGGACGCCCTGGACAAGCTCAAGCTCAACGACGCCGCACTGACCTACGAGCCGGAGACCTCCGGTGCGCTGGGCTTCGGGTTCCGCTGCGGCTTCCTCGGCCTGCTGCACCTGGAGATCATCGGGGAGCGGCTGGAGCGGGAGTTCAACCTGGATCTGATCTCCACCGCCCCCAACGTGGTCTACCGGGCCATCTCTGAGGACGGCCAGGAGGTCGTGGTCACCAACCCGAGCGAGTACCCCACCGGCAAGATCGCCGAGGTGTACGAGCCGACCGTGCGGGCCAGCGTGCTGACCCCGAACGACTACGTCGGCGCGGTGATGGAACTGTGCCAGAGCCGTCGAGGCAGCCTGCTCGGCATGGAGTACCTCTCCGCCGACCGGGTGGAGCTGCGCTACACCCTGCCGCTGGCGGAGATCATCTTCGACTTCTTCGACCAGCTCAAGAGCCGCACCAAGGGCTACGCCTCGCTGGACTACGAGCCCACCGACGAGCAGGCGTCCGACCTGGTGAAGGTCGACATCCTGCTGCACGGCGAGCCGGTGGACGCCTTCAGCGCCATCGTGCACAAGGACAAGGCGTACGCCTACGGCACCACGATCGCCGCCAAGCTGCGCAACCTGATCCCGCGCCAGCAGTTCGAGGTGCCGATCCAGGCCGCCATCGGCAGCCGGGTCATCGCCCGGGAGACCATCCGGGCGATCCGCAAGGACGTGCTGGCCAAGTGCTACGGCGGTGACATCAGCCGTAAGCGCAAGCTGCTGGAGAAGCAGAAGGAAGGCAAGAAGCGGATGAAGATGGTGGGCCGGGTGGAGGTCCCCCAGGAGGCCTTCATCGCCGCCCTGTCCTCCGACTCCGGCGACGGCAAGGCCGCCGGCAAGAAGTAGCCGCGCCGCGTACGCGGGCTGCGGAAGATCCCCGAAGGCACCGCCGGTCGATCCGACCGGCGGTGCCTTCGTCGTGCGGGCTGGTCCGGAGGTGGTCACCGTTTCGGCGCAATGACGGTTGCCGAGGTGTCGGGTGACCCCCATTGCGCCGAAACGGCGTGTTGACCACGACGCGCGGCCTGAGTCAGGTGGGCCGGTTTGAGAACTTCGAGGGTCGGGCATTAGGCGGTCACGACAGAAAAAACCACGAACGTGGATCGGCCTTTTGTGAAGGAGAGCGACCATGGAGTTCACTGTCTGGGGCATCATCACCGCGCTGATCGTCGGTCTGATCATCGGCGCCCTGGGCCGCCTGGTGGTGCCGGGCCGTCAGCCCATGCCGATCTGGCTGCACATGCTCATCGGTGTCGGTGCCGCCCTGCTCGGTACCGTGATCGCCCGTGCCTCCGGCTTCGCCGAGACCGCCGGTATCGACTGGCGGGAGCTGATGCTCCAGGTGCTGCTGGCCGCCATCGCGGTCGCGCTGGTCGCCGGGGTCGGCCGCAACCGCCGGGGAGTCACCCACCGGTAAAACTGATCACGGAAAAGGCACCCGACCATCCGGTCGGGTGCCTTTTCGTTCGCTGTACACCCCACCGGGGGTGTTAAGAAGGGCACCCTTTAGTACGCGAGGCGTTAATAAGGTGCCCTTCCTTACCGCTTAGCGGAGCCAGGGGATGTTGCGGTTGAGCAGACCCCGCTCCTTGAGTTCCTTGCGCAGCGGAATCTCGTCGTCGATGTAGCCGTCCCAGTTGATGCCCCAGTAGTTCGCGGTGTGGGTGCCCTCACCGCAGAGCTGACGCTGCACCGGGGTGCGGTTGGCCCACCACTCGCCGTCCTTGTCGATGTGCAGCTCGTCGAGGGGACGGATCCACCGGTAGGTGTAGCCGACAAAGAGCATCTTGCGGGTGATGGTCGACAGGTTCGTCGACCGCGAGTGCCACTGACGACGGTCGAAGATGAAGGCGTCGCCCGGGTTGGCGGTGATCTCGACCGTGCCCTCCGGGTCCGGGTTGTGCACCGTGGTGTCCGCCGGGCGGGGCAGCGAGTTCCACAGGTGGCTGCCCGGGATGACCTTGGTGGCACCGCGACCGGTCTCCGACAGGTCGGAGAGCACGTAGGCGACCTTCAGCGAGAACATCGGCCGGGGCAGGTTCGGGTCCATCGTCTCCGGGTCGGAGTTCTGCCGGTACCCGTCCTGGTGCCACCCCCAGTACGGCTTCTCCGGCTCCAGGGCCGGCGGGGTGACGTCGAGGTGGTTGTGGTGGCTGTAGATGTTCCACCCGGCCAGGCCCCACATGTACGGGAAGGCGATCGGGTGGGTGAGCAGGTCACCGAAGAGCTCGTCGCGCTCAAGGAAGCCCAGCAGGTGCAGGGTGCCGTCCTTGGTGGTGTTGCCCTTGGCCTGCTCCTCGGCGTACACCCGGTCGACCGCGGCTTCGAGGGCGGCCCGGTGGTCCTCGGTCAGGACGTTGCGCAGCAGGAGAAAGCCCTGCTCATGGAACTCCTTGCGGTCGACGTCACTGATCGGTTCATAGCCGGTGCGGTCGCCGTAGTCGAATGCCACGTCGTACCCTCCCCATGAGGTGAAACCATTTCTGGCACAGGTGGCCGATCGTAACGCCCCTTCGCGCCGACCCGGGGACCACCCGCATCGATCCTGACAGCAACGGTCACCCAACGCACCTGGGCGACTACCGCTGGCTACTCAGAGTGTAATCGGCGGCGGGTTGGAGACGAATTGACGGATTTTGCGGTTACTGCGGGTAAGGAGTTCGAGGTCTCTCAGGAGTCCCCGAACACCTCGGCGACGACCTCGGCGGACTGCCGTGAACCGTCACCCACCCGGCTCCACGAACCGCCCCGGTTGGTCCACTCCAGGTCGCCGAACCGCACCCGCTTCACCCCGTGATCGGTGGCGTGGGCGACCAGCCAGTGCGCGTACCGCCAGCCCTCGAGCTGGTTGGCCGCGGCGACCGTCAGCCCGCTGGCCGTGGTCGCCGCGGCGGTCAGCCCCCAGTCCAGGCTCAGCCCCTTGGTCAGGGCGGTCGCGGCAGCCTCCCCCCGCATCGCCGGATCACCCCCGAAGGTGCAGACCACCGCGCCGGTGGCGTGGCCCAGCAGCGCCCGGGTGAGCACCTCCGACTCGTCGGCCCACTTCTCGTACGCCTCCGGGAAGGCCGAACGCTGCACCTTCTGCGCCGCGTCGGTGACCCGCATGTCCTGCCAGCCGCGCACCTTCTTCAGCGCCGAATAGAACCGGTCGGCCGCGTACCGGGGGTCCTGGATCTGCTTCGGGGTGCCCCACCCCTGGCTGGGTCGCTGCTGGAACAGGCCCACCGAGTCGCGGTCCCCGTCGGCCAGGTTGCGTAGCCCGGACTCCTGGTAGGCGGTGGCCAGCGCCACCACCACCGCCCGGTCCGGAAGCTCGTGCTGGATGCCGATGGCCGCGATGGTCGCCGCGTTGGCCATCTGATGGGCGTCCAGGGTCACCTTCCCGTCGGCCTGCACGGTGCACGCCCGGCTGGCCAGCGGCAACCGCAGCCGCTCTCCCACCTGCCGCATGCCGAGCACGATGCCGGCCACCGCGACCAGCACGACGACCAGGAAACCCGCCACGACCACCCGAGTGCGCACCCACACCTCCCGTACGACGTCCGCGCAAAAGCGTACGTCCCTCGCCGCTCGATCTGGATCATCCGACCAGTTCCGTCACGAAGCGCGTCATCCGCGCGGGAAGGGAAGTTCCCCGTTACCGACCGATCCTCACCTGTCGAGTTCGGCCACCCAGCGCGCGGGGCGCTTCTCCCGGAAGGCCATGACCCCCTCGATGCCGTCGCCGGACAGGAAGTACCGGGTGGACAGGGTGCTCAACGCCGCCAACTCCTCGCCCAGGTCGGTGGCGGGCGGCCGGCGCAGCAGCTCCTTGGCCCCGGCCAACGCCGAGGGGGCACCGCGTACCAGGGAGTCGCAGTAGCGCTGCACCGCGGCGTCCAGCTCCTGCGCCGGCACTGCCGCCGTGACCAGACCGATCTGCGCCGCCCGCAGGCCGTCGAAGGTGTCCCCGGTCAGGTACAACTCGGCAGCCGCCCGAGGATGCAGCCGAGGCAGCACGGTCGCCGAGATCACCGCCGGGATCACCCCGATGCGTACCTCGGTGAAGGCGAAGGTGGCCTCGGCGGCGCAGACCGCCAGGTCGGCCGCCGCGATCAGGCCCAGACCCCCGGCCCGGGCCGGTCCGGCCACCCGGGCCAGCACGGGCTTCGGGCACTCCCAGACCGCCGCCAGGACCTCACCCAGCATCCCGGCCGGCACGGTCCCGCTGGCGTACGCCGCCGCCGTCTCCTTCAGATCCGCCCCGGAACAGAAGACCGGGCCGGTGTGGTCCAGCACGATCACCCGGACGGTGTCGTCGGCGACCGCGGCACGCAGCCCGGCCAGCAGTTCGGTCATCAACGGAGTGGAGAGCGCATTGCGGTTGTGCGGGCTGTCCAGGGTGAGGGTGCTCACCCCGCGGGCCGTGGTGACCCGCACCAGCGCGTCGGGAGAGGTCATGGGAGGGCACACTAGTGGCCATGCCCGGCGTCCTTCCAGCAGGCGAACCCGTCCCGGCCGACGGGTCGCTGCCCGCCTCAGCCCTGACCAGAGTCGATGAGGGCGGCTTCGGGGTGTACGTGCACGTGCCCTTCTGCGCCAGTCGCTGCGGCTACTGCGACTTCAACACCTACACCGCGCAGGAGTTGGGCGGCGGCGCCAGCCGGGACAGCTACGCCGACACCGTGCTGGCCGAGTTGACCCTCGCCGCGCGGGTGCTGGGCGAGCGCCCACCCCGCCGAGTGGAGACCGTCTTCGTCGGCGGGGGGACCCCCACCCTGCTGCCCGCCGAGGACCTGGCCCGCATCCTCGACGCCATCGACCGCACCTGGGGGCTGGCCGCCGACGCCGAGGTGACCACCGAGGCCAACCCGGAGTCGGTCACCCCGGCCTCCCTGAAGGAGCTGCGGGCCGCCGGCTACACCCGGATCTCGCTGGGCATGCAGTCGGTCGCCCCGGGGGTGCTCGCCGTGCTCGACCGCCGGCACAGCGCCGGCCGGGCCACGGCCGCCGCCCTGGAGGCTCGGGAGGCCGGGTTCGACCACGTCAACCTGGATCTGATCTACGGTACGCCGGGGGAGCGCCCGGAGGACTTCGCCGCCTCCCTGGAGCAGGTCGTGACGGCGGGGGTCGACCACGTCAGCGCGTACGCCCTGATCGTCGAGGACGGCACCCGGCTGGCCGCGCGGATGCGTCGGGGGGAGCTGCCCTACCCGGACGACGACGTCGCCGCGGACCGCTACCTGGCCGCCGAGGCCGCCCTCGAGGCGGCCGGTTTCTCCTGGTACGAGGTGTCCAACTGGGCCCGTACGCCGTCGGCCCGGTGCCGGCACAACCTGCTCTACTGGACCGGCGGCAACTGGTGGGGCCTGGGACCGGGGGCGCACAGCCATGTCGGTGGGGTGCGCTGGTGGAACGTCAAACATCCCACCGCGTACGCCCAACGCCTGGCCGCCGGGCAATCACCTGGCCTGGCCCGGGAGGTGCTGACCCCCGACGAGGCCCGGATGGAGGAGGTCATGCTCCGGCTGCGGCTGGCCGAGGGCCTGTCCCTGGAGGTGCTGGACGACCCCGGTCGGGCGGCTGCGGCGCGGGCGGTGACCGACGGCCTGCTGGCCGCCCTCGACTACGCGGCCGGCCGCGCGGTGCTGACCCTGCGCGGCCGGCTGCTCGCCGACGCCGTGGTGCGTGACCTGCTGCCCTAGCTGCCGATCAGCCCTTAACGAAGGAGTAGCTCATCGGGTAGCGGTAGAGGACACCCTCGTTGGCCTTGACCCCGGCGATGATGCCGAAGATCACCGGGATGATCCAGACCAGCAGCGGGACGAAGAACAGAATGCCGCAGGTGATCGCGGTGAGCACCCAGCTCAGCAGCCCGACGATCGCCCAGGTGAGCTGGAAGTTGAGGGCCGCGACGGCGTGTGCCCGTACGGTCGGGGACTGCTGCCCACGGGTCATGTTCGCGATCAGCGGCGCCACCCAGCCGAGCAGGCCACCACCGATGAACACGCCGAGCGGACCGCCGAAGTGGGCGATGAGAGCCCAGGTCTTGTCCTCGTTGGTGCCGTACCCGCCCCCGGGCGCGCCGTAGCCGCCTCCCGGCGCGCCATAGCCCCCGGTCGGGTAACCGACACCGGGCGGAGGGTAGCCGCCGGGCGGCGGATAACCACCCGGGGGCGGATAGCCGGCCGACGAGGGCTGGTCACCGGGGGGTGGGTAGCCACCGGGCGGGGGATAACCGCCGGGCGGCGGGTAGCCGCCCTGGCCAGACGATCCGGACACCGGGGCGGTGGGATCGTCGCCGTAATCTGGGGGACGAGGTGGTTCGGTCATGGACCTCACCGTAGGTGTCAGCGGCAATGGCGCACCATAGCGACACCGGCGAGTGTCACGTCGCCGATCGGCCCTCGGACAGCTCCACTTCTTGATCATCGCGCTGGCGGGGGGCCTCGACGTAGACTGGCACTCGCTACAGTCGAGTGCCAGGGTGCCTATTCGGCGACGGTGACGCTCGACACTGACCTGCGACAGGAGGTGGGAGATGGGTCTCGACGACCGCAAGCTCGCCGTACTGCGGGCGATTGTCGAGGACTACGTCGCCACCCAGGAGCCGGTCGGCAGCAAGGCGCTGGTCGAGCGGCACCAGCTCGGTGTCTCACCGGCCACCGTCAGAAACGACATGGCCGTGCTGGAGGAGGAGGGCTACATCCGGCAGCCGCACACCAGTGCCGGCCGGGTGCCCACCGACCGCGGCTACCGGCTCTTCGTCGACCGGTTGAGCCGGGTCAAGCCGCTGAGCCCGGCCGAACGCCGGGCGATCGAGCGGTTCCTGGCCGGGGCGGTGGACCTCGACGACGTGGTGCACCGCACCGTGCGGCTGCTGGCTCAACTGACCCGGCAGGTCGCCGTGGTGCAGTACCCCAGCCTGGCCCGCTCCCGGGTGCGCCACCTGGAACTGGTGCCCATCTCGACCACCCGACTGATGCTGGTCGTGATCACCGACACCGGGCGGGTCGAGCAGCGGCTGGTCGAACTGCCCGCCCCGATCGCCGCGGACGACGTGCTGGACCTGCGCCGGACGGTCAACGAGAAGCTGGTCGGCATCCAGCTGTCGGAGACCCCGCCCCTGGTGCAGACCCTCATCGACGAGTGTGGGCCACACCTGCGGCCGGCCATGACCACCCTGTCCACCGTGCTGCTGGAGACACTGGTCGAGCGGCACGAGGAGCGGATCGCGCTGGCCGGCACCGCCAACCTGGCCCGCGGTGGCCTGCTGGACTTCCAAGGTTCGCTGCGGCCGATCCTGGAGGCCCTCGAAGAGGAGGTCGTCCTGCTCAAACTCATCGGTGAGGTTGAGCCGAGCACCCTGCGGGTGCGCATCGGGGACGAGAACAAGATCGACAACCTGCGGGCGGCCTCCGTGGTCAGCACCGGCTACGGACCGGGGGAGACCATCGTCGGGGGAATGGGCGTACTGGGGCCGACCCGGATGGACTACCCCGGGACCATCGCCACGGTGAGGGCCGTGGCACGCTACGTGGGCGAGCTGCTGGCCCAGAACTGATCAGTCAGGGCCGACGGTGGGCTGCCGCCGACCGGCGTAATGCGAGACGAACACGAGGACACGGAACGCAGTGGCCAGGGACTACTACGGCATTCTCGGCGTCAGCCGAGGAGCCTCCGATGACGAGATCAAGCGCGCCTACCGCAAGCTGGCGCGGCAATTCCACCCGGATGTCAATCCGGACCCGGAGGCACAGGAGAAGTTCAAGGACATCAACGCCGCGTACGAGGTTCTCTCGGACGATCGGAAGCGGCAGATCGTCGACCTCGGTGGCGACCCGTTGGCCCCGGGCGGCGGCGGTGCCGGTGGACCGGGCGGGCCCGGTGGCACCGGTCCCTTCGTCGGCTTCCAGGACATCATGGACGCCTTCTTCGGCGGGGCGACCGGCGCGGGCCGGGGGCCGCGACCGCGTACCCGGCCCGGTGCCGACGCGATCCTGCGGCTGGAACTGGACCTCCAGGAGACCGCCTTCGGGGTGGAGGCACCGATCACGGTGGACACCGCCGTGCTGTGCAGCACCTGCTCTGGTGCGGGTACCGCCGCCGGCACCCACCTGGCCACCTGCGAGGCGTGCGGTGGCCGGGGTGAGGTGCAGTCGGTGCAGCGCACCTTCCTCGGTCAGGTGGTCTCCGCCCGGCCCTGCACGGTCTGCCAGGGTTACGGCACCACCATCCCGCACCCCTGCCCGACCTGTGCCGGTGACGGCCGGGTCCGGACCCGCCGGTCGCTGACGGTGAAGATCCCGGCCGGGGTGGAGGACGGGATGCGGATCCGCCTGGCCCAGCAGGGTGAGGTCGGTCCGGGCGGTGGTACCGCCGGTGACCTCTACGTCGAGATCCACGAGCGGCCCCACGACGTCTTCTCCCGCAAGGGCGACGACCTGCACTGCCGGGTCACCGTGCCGATGACCGCCGCGGCGCTGGGCACCCGGCTGACCATCAAGACCCTCGACAGTGAGGAGCCGGTCGACGTCAAGCCCGGCACCCAGCCGGGCAGCACCCTGCGGCTACGGGCCCGAGGCGTACCCCACCTGCGCGGCACCGGCCGAGGTGACCTCTACGTCCACCTCGACGTGCGCACCCCGACCAAGCTCGACGCCGACCAGGAGCGGATGCTGCGGGACTTCGCCAAGACCCGTGGCGAGGAGGTCGCCGAGCTGACCAAGCAGGGCGGCTTCTTCTCCCGGATGCGCGACGCCTTCAACGGCCACGCCTGACCGGCTCCGTCTCGTGTCCGCTCCGCTGTTCCTGGTCGAGTCGCTGCCGGTCGCCGACTCGATGGTGCTCGACGGCCCCGAGGGGCACCACGCCGCCACCGTGCAACGGCTGCGGGTCGGTGAGGCACTGCTGCTCGGCGACGGCCGGGGCGGCACGGCCACCGCCGTGGTCACCGCCGTCGGCCGGGGCACCCTGGACATCGAGATCACCAGCCGGGGGTACGTCGACGCGGCGAACCCCCGACTGGTGGTGGTGCAGGGCATCGCCAAGGGCGACCGGGGTGAACTGGCCGTACAGGCGATGACCGAGGCGGGAGTCGACGAGATCGTCCCCTGGGCCGCCGGCCGGTCGGTGGCGCAGTGGCGCGGTGACCGGGGGGTACGGGCCCGGGGCAAGTGGGTGGCCACGGCCCGGGAGGCGGCGAAACAGGCCCGCCGGGCGTGGCTGCCGGTGGTGGCGGGCGCCCCGGACGAGTCAACCGGCTCGGTCAGCCGCCGGATCGCCGGTGCCGCCGCCGGGTACGTCCTGCACGAGGAGGCGACCGACCGGCTGACCACTGTCGAGTTGCCCGAGGCGGGTGAGATCGTGCTGGTGGTCGGCCCCGAGGGCGGCATCACCCCGGCCGAGCTGGCAACCTTCCAGGAGGCTGGCGCGCACCCGGTCCGCCTGGGCCCCTCGGTGCTGCGTACCTCCACCGCCGGGGTGGCCGCCCTGGCCGTCCTGGCCACCCGCCTCCTGCGCTGGTAGACCCGCCCGCTGCCCGCTGCGTCGGTTGAAGCAGAGCAGAGGGGGCGCGAGGTAGGGGCAGGATCGGGGATCAGGTGCGCAGGTAGGAGGCGCCGTTGAGGTCGATGATGGTGCCGGAGGCCCACTCCGCCTCGGGGCTGGCCAGCCAGTGCACGGCCGCGGCGATCTCCTCGGGACGGGCCACCCGGTCGAAGGGGCTCTGGGCCCGGATCGCCGCACCCCGTGGAGCCTTCAGGTGCTCGTTGGTCATGTCCGTCTCGACGAAGCCGGGCGCCACCGAGGCCACCGCGATGCCGTACGGCGCCAGGGCCACCGCCAGCGACTGGGCCATCGCGTTGAGACCGGCCTTGCTGGCACCGTACGCCGGATTGGTCGGCTCGCCGCGGAAGGCGCCGCGCGAGGAGACGTTGATGATCCGCCCACCTCGCGTGCGCATGTGCTGGGCGGCGCACCAGGCGGCGTTGGCCGCCCCGAACAGGTTGGTGTCGCAGACCTCACGCCAGCGTTGCCGCCACTGTTCGTAGCTGGTGCCGAAGACGGGATGCGGCGGATCGGCCGGCCCGAACACTCCGGCGTTGTTGACCAGTACGTCGAGCCCGTCCAGGTGGTCGGCGGCCTCGTCGACCATGGTCCGTACCGCGTCGGGGTCGGCCAGGTCGGCGCGGACCACGACATGGCCCGAGCCGGGCAGTTCGGCCCGCAGCTGCTCGGCCAACTGGGCCGAGTCGCGGTGGTGGATGGCCACCCGGTCGCCGGAGGCGGCGAAGGCCTGCACCACCGCCCGTCCGATACCCCGTGAACCGCCCGTGACCAGCACTGCTCGTTGCGCCATGCGCGCCATCCTGCCGCACTCGCTGCCAGTGTTAACAAGGGGCCCTTCCGCTACCGGAGGCGTTAAGCGGGGGCCCTTCCTTACACTGCCGGGGTGAGTACTGCTGACTGTCTGTTCTGTCGGATCGTCGCCGGGGAGATCCCGGCCACGGTGGTCCGGGAGACCCCCACCACCCTCGCCTTCCGCGACATCGACCCGAAGGCCCCGGTGCACGTGCTGGTCATCCCGAAGGAGCACTACGCCGACGTGGCCACCCTCGGCCAGGGTGACCCCGCCCTGGCCGGTGAGGTGCTGGCCACCGCCGCCGCGGTGGCCGAGGACGAGGGGCTGCTCGGGGACGGCTTCCGGTTGATGTTCAACACCGGTGGCTACGGCGGCCAGGAGGTGTTCCACGTCCACGCCCACCTGCTGGGCGGTGCGCCGCTCGGTCCGATGCTGGCCCGGGACCTGGCGTGAGTTCAGCCGCCGACCGCACCACCGCCGCCGGGCACCTGGAACGGATGGTGCGGCGGGTCCAGGCGCAGGCCCGGGTACCGGCGGTCGCGGCCGCCGTGCACCGGGCCGATCGGGCGCTGTGGACGTGCACGGTCGGCGGCACGGGCAACGACACCCCCCTGGACGACCGGACCCGGTTCCGGATCGGGTCGGTGACCAAGACCTTCACCGCCGTACTGGTCATGCAGTGCCGTGACGAGGGTCTGCTCGACCTCGACGATCCGGTGGGCCGGCACCTCGACCTGCCGGCACACGGCGAGTTGACCGTACGCCGACTGCTGTCGCACACCGCGGGCCTGCAACGCGAGCCGTACGGCGACGTCTGGGACACCCTGCGGGCGCCGGATGCCGACCGGCTGCTCGCCGAGTTGACCCGGGCCGAGCGGGTGCTGCCGCCCGGACGCCGGTTCCACTACTCCAACCTCGGCATGGCGCTGCTCGGTCGGCTGGTCGGGCAGGTACGCGGGGGCACCTGGGCCGAGGTGCTGACCGAGCGGGTGCTGACCCCCCTGGGGCTGACCGACACCACGGTCGCGCCCGGTCCCCGAGCGGCCACCGGCTACCTGGTCGACGCGTACTCCGACGAGGCGCATCCGGAGCCCCCGGCCGACTTCGGTGCCGTCGGACCCGCCGCGCAGCTGTGGAGCACGGCCACCGACATGGCCCGCTGGGCCGCCTTCCTGGCCGATCCGGCCGCGCTGGACCCGGCCGGACGGGTGCTGGCCCCGGCCACCGCAGAGGAGATGCGTTGGCCGGTCACGGTCACCGACGAGACCGTGTGGAACGCCGGCTTCGGCCTGGGACTGATCCTGGTGCCCCAGGGCGACCGGGTGGTGCATGTCGGGCACGACGGCGCCATGCCCGGGTTCCTCGCCGGGGTGTACGGCCGACGCGGCGGCGAGGGCACCCCGGCCGCGTTCGGCGCCGCCGTGCTGGGCTCCTCGGGTACTGCGGCGGAACTGCTGGACCTGCCGCACCGGCTGCTCGCCGCCACCGTAGAGCACGATCCGGCCGACATCACCCCCTGGCAGCCCGGCGACCCGGCCCCCGCCCACCTGCGGGGGCTGCTCGGCCGCTGGTGGGGCGAGGGCTTCGAGTACGTGTTCAGTTGGCGCAACGCGACCCTTCAGGCCCGGGGCGCGGACGACCCGCCGGGCAAGCCGCCCGCGATCTTCGCGCCGCTACCGGATCGGCCGGACGTGTTCCGTACGGTCGCCGGGCGGGAGGTCGGCGAACTGCTCCGGCTGACCCGCGACGGCGACGGGGTGGTGGTCCGGATGCACTGGGCCACCTACCGGTTCACCCGGCACCAGGAGACCTTCGACCGGTACGACTTCCGTGCCGGAAGCGATCGCTGATGTCTGCTTCCTCCGCTTCTGTGTGCCTCTGGGGCCACCGGAAATGGGCAGCGTGTCCGAGCTGGCGACCCGATACGATGGAGGTAACGTCAGCACGCCGTGGCGCCAGGCCCGGCACCGAGATCGAGAGCAGGTGGCGTAGGGCCCTGCGGCCCGACCTATGACCGGCACCCCACCTCCCGGCCCACCCCGGGTGCAGACCAGGATCACCGTCCCCGACTCGAAGATCATGGTGAACCTGCTCGGGGCGGGTGACGAGATCCTGCGACTGGTCGAGCGCTCGGTGAACAGCGACGTGCACGTGCGAGGAAACGAGATCACCCTCACCGGCGCGCCCGCCGACAACGCCCTCGCCGAGCGGATCTTCAGCGAACTGCTCGAACTCATCGAGAAAGGCGAGACCCTGACCACTGATGCTGTCCGGCGTACCGTCGGCATGCTGGAGCAGGGTGGCACGGAACGGCCCGCCGAGGTGCTCACCCTCAACATCCTGTCCCGGCGTGGGCGCACCATCCGGCCCAAGACGCTCGGGCAGAAGCGCTACGTCGACGCGATCGACGCGCACACCATCGTCTTCGGCATCGGCCCGGCCGGCACCGGCAAGACCTACCTGGCCATGGCCAAGGCGGTCCAGGCGTTGCAGGCCAAGCAGATCAACCGGATCATCCTGACCCGGCCCGCCGTCGAGGCGGGGGAGCGGCTGGGCTTCCTGCCCGGCACCCTCAACGAGAAGATCGACCCGTACCTGCGCCCTCTCTACGATGCGCTGCACGACATGCTGGACCCGGAGACCATCCCCAAGCTGATGGCCGCGGGCACCATCGAGGTCGCCCCCCTGGCGTATATGAGGGGCCGGGCCCAGCCGTACGATGCGCGGGTTCTCACCCCTGAAGGGTTCAAGCGGTTCGGTTCGCTTCAGGTCGGTGACCTGGTCATCGGCTCGAACGGCAGGCCGACCCCGGTGATCGGCATCTACCCGCAGGGGCCTAAGCAGGTCTACCGGGTCACCACCGGAGACGGAGCCTCCACCCTGTGCTGCGGCGAACACCTCTGGACGGTCGCTACCGCCGAGGACAAGCGACGCGGACGTCGGCGCACGCTCGAGACGCAGGAGATGATCGGCCAGGAGTGGCGGGGCCACACCCGCCGGTACGAGCTGCCGGTCGTGGCGCCCGTGCAGATGGAGCCGCAGGAGGTCCCACTCGACCCTTACGCGCTCGGTCTGCTGCTCGGCGACGGCGCCATCTCGTGCCAGACGACGCCAGGGTTCAGCACCGCGGACCCGGAACTCGCCCGCGCGATGGAGGATGCGCTCGCCGACATCGAACTCGTCCGCAAGAGCGAGTACGACTACGTGCTGCGGCACGTCGACGGGCACCGGGGCGGGGTGATCGTCGCGAACCCGGTGACGGTCGCGCTCCGTGAGCTGGGCCTGGCCGGGACCAAGTCGGGCACCAAGTTCGTGCCCGAGGTGTACCAGCGCAACAGCCTCGATGTCCGGTTGGCCGTCCTGCAGGGGTTGCTGGACAGCGACGGCGGGCCGGTCGTGCAGGATGGACGCACCTGCCGGGTGCAGTACACGACGACCTCGGCTCGACTGCGCGACGACGTCATCTACCTGGTCCAGTCGCTGGGTGGGGTCGCGACCTGGCGCGGTCGCGCGGCCGAGGGCCGTGCGCCCGGTCGGGCGAAGGGCCGCCCGGTCCATTACCGGTCTGACGCGTACGCCGTGGAGATCCGCCTACCCGAGGAGATCACGCCGTTCCGGCTGGCCCGCAAGCGCCAGCGGTACTCCGAGTACGGCGGCGGGCGGCCGATGCGGTTCATCGACTCGATCATCCCGGCCGGGGTGCAGGAGACGATGTGCATCCAGGTGGCGGCGGAGGACTCGCTCTATGTCACCGACCACTTCCTGGTCACGCACAACACCCTGAATGACGCGTTCATCATTCTCGACGAGGCGCAGAACACCACTCCCGAGCAGATGAAGATGTTCCTCACCCGGCTCGGCTTCGGTTCCAAGATCGTGGTCACCGGTGACGTCACCCAGGTCGACCTGCCCGGTGGGACGACCAGCGGTCTGCGGGTGGTCCGGGAGATCCTGGCCGGGGTGGACGACGTGCACTTCGCGCAGCTGTCCAGCGCCGATGTGGTACGCCACCGGCTGGTGGGTGAGATCGTCGACGCGTACGCCCGCTGGGATGCCGAGCGGGAGAATCAGCAGGCCCAGGGCGTGCACGCGGTGCAGGGGCACAATGCCCAGGGCAACCGCGCCGGCCGGCGCCGCTAGAACGAGGGAAGACAGTTGTCCATCGAGATCGCCAACGAGTCCGGTGTCCCCGTCGACACCGACTCGGTGCTGGCCGTCGCCCGGCACGCCCTCGACGAGATGGGGGTCAACCCCCTCGCCGAGCTGTCCGTGCTGCTGGTCGACGTCGACTACATGACCGAGCTGAATCACCGCTGGATGGGCGGTGACGGCCCGACCGATGTGCTCGCCTTCCCCATGGACGAGGGCAGCATCGACCACGGGCCGGGGGAGAGCGCCGCCGCCGGTGGTGAGCCGGCCCTGCTCGGTGACATCGTGCTCTGCCCGGAGGTGGCGACCAAGCAGGCGGCTACCGCGGGCCACAGCGCCGCCGACGAGCTGCATCTGCTCACCGTGCACGGGGTCCTGCACCTGCTCGGCTACGACCACGCGGAGCCGGAGGAGGAGCGGGAGATGTTCGGGCTCCAGGCCCGGCTGCTGTCGAGCTGGCGGTCGACCCGCACCCGGTGATGGACACTTCGCTGGCCGCGTCCGCCACCGGCCTACCCGACCTGCAACTACTCGCCATCGCCGCCGGGCTGGTGGTGCTCGGTGGTCTCATCGCGATGACCGAGGCCGCTCTGGCGGCGGTCTCGCCGGCCCGAGCCGCCGAACTGGCCCGGGAGGGTGCGCGGGGCGCGCACACCCTCCAACTGGTCGCCGGTGATGTGGTCCGCCATCTCAACCTGCTGCTGTTGCTGCGGCTGCTCGCCGAGTTGACCGCGACCACCCTGGTGGCTCTGGTGGCGGTGGACACCTTCGGTGCGGGCTGGCGGGCGGCGCTGGTCACCGCCGGGGCGATGACCGTGGTCAGCTTCGTGGCGGTCGGGGTGGGTCCGCGTACCCTCGGGCGGCAGCACGCGTACCCGGTGGGCCGGTTCGCCGCGCCGCTGGTCCGCTGGCTGGGCCGGGCGCTCAATCCGCTGGCCTCGCTGCTGATCCTGATCGGTAACGCGGTCACTCCGGGCCGTGGCTTCCCGGAAGGACCCTTCGCCACCCAGGTGGAGCTGCGTGAGCTGGTCGACCTGGCCGAGCAGCGGGGAGTCGTCGAACACG
The DNA here is from genome assembly GCF_035920385.1 of Micromonospora sp. NBC_01739. GTDB lineage: Bacteria > Actinomycetota > Actinomycetes > Mycobacteriales > Micromonosporaceae > Micromonospora. The sequence continues at coordinate 62,483 of NZ_CP109151.1, forward strand.
GCGAACGGCAGATGATCCACTCGGTCTTCGCGCTCGGGGACACCATCGCCCGTGAGGTCATGGTGCCGCGTACGGAGATGGTGTGGATCGAGTCGACCAAGACCCTGGGGCAGGCGCTGGCGTTGTTCCTGCGTTCCGGCTTCTCCCGGATCCCGGTGATCGGCGAGAGCGTCGATGACGTGCTCGGGGTGCTCTACCTCAAGGACCTCGTCCGGCACACCCAGGGTGGTGCGGCGGAGGACCGCCGACTGCCGGTGGCGGAGCTGATGCGACCGGCCACCTTCGTGCCGGACTCCAAGCCGGTAGACGATCTGCTGTCGGAGATGCAGGCCGCCCGCAACCACCTGGTGATCGTGGTGGACGAGTACGGCGGCACCGGTGGACTGGTCACCATCGAGGACATCCTGGAGGAGATCGTCGGGGAGATCACCGACGAGTACGACGTCGAGCGTCCGCCGATCGAGCAGTTGCCCGACGGGGCGGTGCGGGTCACCGCCCGGCTGCCGGTGGAGGATCTCGGCGAGCTGTTCGACACCGAACTGCCGCACGACGAGGTGGAGACCGTCGGGGGTCTGCTGGCCCAGTGTCTGGGCCGGGTGCCGATCCCCGGGGCGCAGGTCGAGGTGGCCGGGCTGCGGCTGCTGGCCGAGGGCACCACCGGCCGACGGAACCGGATCGACACCGTGCTGGTGCGACGGGTCGATCCCACGGACACCCAGGACAACCCGGAGGGACCGACCTCCTCCCGGGACGACACGGATCGATCAGAGGAGAGGCAACCCGCAGATGCCTGAGTCACCCGCCGTACCGGCTGCCGTACCCGCCGGCTCCGAACTCAGCGCCGAGGACGGCAAGCTGGTCATCCTGGCCCGGGGGGCGCGGGGTCGGGTGGGCGCGGTCGAAGGTGCCGCGGTACGCGACCAGGACGGTCGGACGTACGCGGCGGCCAGCGTGTCCTTGCCCTCGTTGACGATCACCGCCCTCCAGTTGGCGGTCGCCTCGGCGGCTGCGGCCGGTGCCACCCGGTTGGAGGCGGCCGTGGTGGTCACGGAGGCCTCCACTCTCGACGGTGCCGGGTACGCGGCCGTGCGTGACCTGGCCGCGGACGCACCGGTGCACGTGGCCGCCCCGGACGGCACGGTGCTCGGCACGGTGACCGAGTGAGCGCCGACGCCGTCACACCGGCCTACCGGGCGGGCTTCGCCTGTTTCGTCGGTCGCCCCAACGCGGGCAAGTCGACCCTGACCAACGCGATCGTCGGGCAGAAGATCGCCATCACCTCGAACAAGCCGCAGACCACCCGGCATGTCATCCGGGCGGTGCTGCACCGGCCGGACTCCCAGCTGGTGCTCGTGGACACTCCGGGTCTGCACCGGCCGCGTACCCTGCTCGGCGAGCGGCTCAACGACCTGGTGCGGCAGACCTGGAGCGAGGTCGACGTGATCGGCCTGTGCATTCCGGCCGACGAGCCGATCGGCCGGGGTGACCGGTTCATCACCGGGGAGCTGGCCGAGTTGAAGGCGACCGTGCTGGCCGTGGTCACCAAGACCGACCTGGTCGACAAGAAGCGCCTGGCCGAGCAGTTGCTGGCCGTCAGCGAGCTGGGCGAGTTCGCCGAGGTGGTGCCGGTCAGCGCTGTCGCCGGGCACCAGGTGGACACCCTGGTCGAGGTGATGACGCGGTATCTGCCGGAGTCTCCGCAGCTGTATCCGGATGACATGCTCACCGAGGAACCGGAGCAGGTGCTGGTCGGGGAGCTGATCCGGGAGGCCGCCCTGGAGGGGGTCCGGGACGAGTTGCCGCACTCCATCGCCGTGGTGGTCGAGGAGATGATCCCTGAGGGGCGGCTGACGAAGATCTACGCCGATCTGTATGTGGAGCGGCCCAGCCAGAAGGCGATCGTGATCGGGCACCGTGGCAGCCGGCTCAAGGCGGTGGGCACGGCGGCCCGGCGCCAGATCGAGGAGTTGCTGGGTACCCGGGTCTACCTGGATCTGCATGTCCGGGTGGCCAAGGACTGGCAACGCGACCCCAAGCAGCTGCGCAAGCTCGGCTTCTAGGCGGGGTCGGCCGGTGACTCCGCTGTGGAGGGGCTGCTAATCCGGACTTCTGGCGCCGCATCGCTCTGATCGGTACCGGTCAGGCATATGGGAAGTTTCACTATCCCGCTGGGTCTCTGGGGTTTTCCCACCCCGACCCGGAGGGTAGAGGAACGTGCCTATGCCCCCGGATATAGATGCAGGCTGATGCGAAACCGATACCTGGACCTGCTGCGCTTTCTGGCCATCGTGCGAGTCGTCGTCTACCACGTCACCGGTTGGGCGTCGCTGACCCTGCTGTTTCCGGCGATGTCGGTGATGTTCGCCCTGGCCGGGTCGCTGATGGCGGCCTCGCTGCACCGGTTCGGCCCCACCGCGGTCGGCCGCCGGTTGCGCCGGCTGCTGCCCTCGCTGTGGGTGGTAGCCGCGATCTTCGTACCGGCGATGCTGCTCACCGGGTTGCCGCTGACCCCGAAGGTGCTGCTCTGGCTCTTCCCGATCGCCGACCCACCGGCGAACTACTGGGGCGCCCTGGCGCTGAGTCCGATGTGGTACCTGCGGGACTACCTGTGGTTCGTGCTCGCCTCACCGATCGCCCTGTGGCTGTTCCGGCGCTATCCGCTGCCCACCCTGCTGGCCCCGTACTGCCTGCTGCTGGCGATCGAGTTCGGGGTCTACCCGAACGCGCCCGGGGTGCTGCGGGAGTTCGGACTCTACTTCGGGGCCTGGCTGCTGGGCTTCGCCCACCAGGCGGGGATGCTGCGCCGCCTGACCAACCGGGTGCTGGTGCCGACCGTGCTGGCCCTGGCGGCGGTCGGCGGCGCCTGGATCCTCAGCCATCCCGGGCCGCGTGGGTACGACCTGAACGACAACCCCCTAGGCAACGCCCTCTGGTCGGCCGCCTTCATCCTGGTGGTGCTGGGACGGGCGCCGTCGAGCGCGGAATGGGTCGACCGCAACGCCGTGTTCGGGCGCGCGGTGACCGTGCTGAACCGCCGGGCGTTGACGGTCTACCTGTGGCACATGGCGTTCGTGGTGGCCCTGACCCCGCTGGTGGACGTGGTCGGCTGGTCCCACCAGGACCTGCTGGGCCTGGCGATCCGGGTGGTGCTGGTCTTCCTGCTGGTGGGTGTGGTGACCGCACTCTTCGGTTGGGTCGAGGACGTGGCGGCGCAACGTCCACCGGAGCTGCTCCCCGGTGGGCGTCCCCCGGAGGTGCCGGCCGCCAACCGGCACACGGAGTCCCGCCGCGCCGCCGCCTCGGATCGACCGGTCGAGCCGGGTGCGATGGCCCTACCGGGGCAACGGGACCCGGCGACCGAGCCCCGCGAGGCCCAGGCGACCGAGCCCCGCGAGGAACTGGTGTCGGGTCAGCGTGGCCGGGGCGGGGAGTTCACCGGGGCATGATGGTGATGTTCCCGCTGCCGGTGCGCACATCGAGCAGCAGCGGGGCGGCGGGATCGTTGGGGATGCCGACCTCCACCTCACCCGAACCCGCCTCGGTCCGTACCTGGTAGGCACCGGCCGGTACCCGTAGCTCGACATTGCCGCTGGAGGTGTGGGCGCGGGCCGAGGCGGGCTGCGCCAACTCGATCGTCACATTGCCCGAGGAGGCCTGGGCCTGCGCCTCGCCGCGCAGCCCGGTGGCGTCGATGTTCCCCGAGCCGGCCCGCAGCACCACCGGAGCCGACACGTCGTACACCTGGATCTCGCCGGAGCCGGTCTCCACCCGCACCGCGCCGGCGGCGCCGGCCACCCGGACGTTGCCGGAGCCCACCTTCACCTCCACCCGGCCCACCGAACTCAGGTCGATGTTGCCGGAACCGGTCTCACCCTCGACCTGGACCCCCTTACCCACGATGACCTCGTAGGAGACGCTGCACCGACGCCCGCACGAGGTGTCCAGCACCAGTTCACCGTCCTTGATCTCGTACGTGGTCGTCGGCTGGTTGCCCTGGTAGCGCACCACCCGCTTGATCCGGACCTGGTCCGGATCGCCGTCGGCGCGGATCACCACGTCGCCGGCGCCCGGCAGCAGCCGGATGGTGGTGATCCGGGCCTGCTCGGTGGTGTCGAAGTCGAGCCGACGGAAGGAGAGGCTGCCGCACCCGGCCGACACGATCAGGGTGAGCGCCGACGCCAGCGCCGTACCGGATCGGCGGACGGTAGCCCACCGGGGGGTACGAGCGAGCGAGGCGATGCTGGTGCGCTGGTGCGAAGGCATGACGAGCACGCTAACGCCGGTGCCAGGGCGGACACATCCGGGTCAGCCTGCCCCGATACCCGGAGGGACCCTGAAATCCGACCCGGGGTGACGGTGGCGCTCCGGCCGGGAGGGACAATGACGCGATGGCCGGATACCGCCGACAGCTCTACCGCGACGACGCGGTGGTGCTGCGCGTACAGAAGCTCGGCGAGTCCGACCGGATCGTCACCCTGCTCACCCGGCGGCACGGCCGGCTGCGGGCGGTGGCCCGGGGAGTACGCCGGACCACCTCCAAGTTCGGGGCCCGGCTGGAGCCCTTCGGCCATGTCGACCTGCAACTCGCCGGTGACCCCAAGGGGGAGGTGGGCAGCTCGCTGCACACCGTCAGCCAGGTCGAGGGGATCGACCTGTACGGCAAGCGGTTCCTCGGCGACTACCCTCGCTACACCGCGGCCAGCGCGATCGCCGAGACCGCCGAACGGCTGACCCCGGTGGAACGGGAACCCTCGCTGCGGCTGTTCCAACTCACCCTGGGCGCCCTGCGGGCCCTGGCCCAGGGGGAGCACGCCATCACCCTGGTCCTCGACGCGTACCTGCTGCGGGGCATGGCCCTGGCCGGGTGGGCACCCGCGTTGACCGACTGCGCGGTCTGCGGCACCCCGGGCCACCACCGGGCCTTCTCCGTACCCGCCGGAGGTGCGGTCTGCCCGGACTGCCGGCCGCCGGGGGCCGCCCACCCCGCCCCGGCCACCATCGACCTGATGTCCGCGCTGGTCCGCGGCGACTGGCGGATCGCCGACGCCACCGACACCGGGACCCGCCGGGAGTGCAGCGGACTGGTCGCGGCGCACCTGCAATGGCACCTGGAGCGCACGCTACGCTCCCTGCCGCTGGTCGACCGGGGTGGCCCGACGACCGCTACGTGATAGGAGAGAGAGCCGAGTGATCCGATCCACCAGGGCCGGCCGACGTGAGCCGGTGCCGCCGACCCCGCACCCCTCGGGTGCCCGGCCGCCGGCGCTGCCGCCGGCGGCGGTGCCCCAGCATGTCGCCGTGGTGATGGACGGCAACGGCCGGTGGGCCAAGGAGCGCGGGCTGCCCCGCACCAAGGGACACGAGGCCGGGGAGTTCTCCCTCTTCGACACCGTCGAGGGGGCCATCGAGATGGGCATCCCCTACCTGTCCGCGTACGCCTTCTCCACGGAGAACTGGCGGCGCTCGCCGGACGAGGTCCGCTTCCTGATGGGCTTCAACCGGGACGTCATCCGGCGTCGTCGGGACCAGCTGGTCGACCTGGGGGTACGGGTGGTCTGGTCCGGTCGGGCCGGGCGGCTGTGGAAGAGCGTGATCACCGAGTTGCAGACCGCGGAGGAGATGTCCCGGGGCAACTCCACCCTGACCCTCCAGTTCTGTGTCAACTACGGCGGGCAGGCCGAGATCGCCGACGCCGCCGCCGCGATCGCCCGGGATGTGGCCGCCGGCCGACTGGACCCGGCGAAGGTCACCGAGAAGACCATCGGGCGGTACCTCTACCACCCCGAGGTGCCCGAGGTGGACCTGTTCCTGCGGCCCTCCGGGGAGCAGCGCACCTCGAACTTCCTGCTCTGGCAGAGCGCGTACGCCGAACTGGTCTTCCTGGACACCCTCTGGCCGGACTTCGACCGCCGCCATCTGTGGTACGCCTGCGAGCTGTACGCCCAGCGGGACCGTCGCTTCGGTGGGGCGCTACCCAACCCGGTGGCGCCGACCACCTGAACGCATAGTGTCCGCCGGGTCTGGGTACCACCCCTGACAGCAGCCACTGACGGAGGTGAACCCACATGATGCGCAAGCGTGTAGCCCAGTGGGCGGTGATGGCCGTGGCGGTTCCGTTGGCGGCCGCAGGTGCTCGCCGACTCAGCCACTCTCTGGAGTCGCGACGCGGTCCTTCCGGGGCCAGCCGCATGCTTACCCGGGGAGCCGACCTGCTGCGCCCCCAGAAGGCCCGGCGTCGCCGCTTCTTCTGATCCGGTAACCCGACGCGCCCTGCCCCGCTCATTCGGGACAGGGCGCGTCGGTGTTCACTCGGGTGGCCTCAGGCTTCGACCTCGGCGCGGTCCGGGGTGGCCCACAGGGTGTGGAAGGACCCCTCGCGGTCCACCCGGCGGTAGGTGTGCGCCCCGAAGTTGTCCCGCAGGCCCTGGATCAGGGCGGCCGGTAGCCGCTCGGCGCGCAGCGCGTCGAAGTAGGCCAGGGAGGAGGCGAAGGCGGGGGTCGGGACCCCGGCCTGGGCCGCCTCGGCCACCACCCGCCGCCAACTCGGCACCCCGTCGCGCACGGTGTCGGCGAACCACGGCGCCACCAGCAGGGTGGGCAGGTCCGGCTGCTCGTCGTACGCCTGCTTGATCCGGTCCAGGAAGCGGGCCCGGATGATGCAGCCGCCCCGCCAGATGCGGGCGGTGCCGCCGAGGTCGATGTTCCAGTCGTACTCGGCGCTGCCGGCGCGGATCTGATCGAAGCCCTGGGCGTACGCGACGATCTTCGAGGCCAGCAGGGCCCGGCGTACGTCCTCGATGAACGCCTCGCGGTCACTGACCTGGAGCTTCTCCCCGCTGCCGGGGAAGGCCCGGAGGGCGGCCTCGCGCTGCCCGACGTGCCCGGACAGCGACCGGGCGAACGTCGCCTCGGCGATGCCGGTGATCGGGATGCCCAGGTCGAGGGCGATCTGGACGGTCCACCGGCCGGTGCCCTTCTGCTCGGCCCGGTCCTGCACGATGTCCACGAAGGCCTCGCCGGTGGCGGCGTCGGTGTGGGCCAGCACGTCGGCGGTGATCTCGATCAGGAACGACTCCAGCTCGCCGGTGTTCCACTCCCGGAAGATCTCCGCGAGTTCCGACGGCGTCGCGCCCAGCCCGGCCCGCAGCAGGTCGTACGCCTCGGCGATGAGCTGCATGTCGGCGTACTCGATGCCGTTGTGGACCATCTTGACGAAGTGCCCGGCGCCGTCCGGCCCGACGTGCTGGCAGCACGGCTCACCGTCGACCTGCGCGGCGATCTTCTCGAAGATCGGCCCCAGCTTCCGGTACGACTCGGCGGAGCCACCCGGCATGATGCTGGGCCCCCACAGGGCACCCTCCTCGCCACCGGAGACCCCGGTGCCGACGAAGTGCAGCCCCTTGGCCCGCAGCGCCTCCTCCCGCCGACGGGTGTCCGCGAAGTGCGCGTTGCCGCAGTCGATGATGATGTCGCCCTCTTCGAGCAGCGGCACCAGTTCGTCGATCACCGCGTCGGTGGGGCCGCCCGCCTTGACCATGATGATCACGGCGCGGGGGCGTTCCAGCGCGGCGACGAAGTCCGCAAGGGACTCCGTCGGGACGAAGGTGCCCTCGTCGCCGTGCTCGGCCACCAGCGACCGGGTCCGCTCCGGCGAGCGGTTGTGCAACGCCACGGTGAACCCGTTGCGGGCCAGGTTGCGGGCCAGATTTCGACCCATCACCGCCAGCCCGGTCACACCGATCTGCGCCGTAGCCCGATCCGCCATCCTCGTCGCCACCTTCCGCGTCTGTCAGTAGTGCTGCGACCGTAGCGCGCTTCGATGGCCACCCGCGTCAACCCCCACCCCTGGTCACCATGTGGTCGCACCCCGCACCCCACCAGGCTCGCCTCACCCGCCCCCTGCCTCGTCGATCATGCAGTTTCGGTCGCCATTGCGCGAAGAATATCCCTTATGCGGGGACAAAAACTGCATGATCGGCGGGGCGGGGGCGGGGCGGGGTGTGGGAGGAGTGGGTCAGGGGGTCAGGGGGGTGAAGGTGCCTAGGGTGATGCTGATGGTGAGGGCGGCGGCGGCCAGGGCGGGGGCGCAGATGAGCAGCAGCCAGTCGGCGGTGCCGAAGGCTTGACGGCGGGCGAAGGTGCGCGGGGCGGTGGAGTCGAAACCCCGGGCGTCCATGGCGACCGCCAGCCGGGTGCCCCGGCGGATCGCCCCGACCAGCAGGGTGAACGCGGTCGACATGAACAGCCGCAGCTTGGCCACCGGGTTGAGTCCGGCCTCCACACCCCGGGCCCGGCGGGCCATGACGATCATCTGCCATTCCTGACCGAGCAGCGGCAACAGCCGGAAGGCGGCCAGCGCGCCGATGGCGAACCGGGCCGGGGCCTTCGCGTTCTGCACCAGTGCGTCGGCCAGCTCGGTCGGATCGGTGGTGGCGAAGACGATCACTCCGGGCAGGGCTACCGCGAACAGGCGCAGCACCAGGCCGAGGGCGGTGAACAGCACCGAGGAGGTGACCATGACCGGTCCGGCGTCGAGCAGTACCCGGCCCGACCGGTCAGCGGCGAACAGCACCAGCGCCACCAGTACCCCACCAGCGGCGATCAACAACGGCCAGGCCCGGCGGAACAGCACCCGGTAACGCACCCCGAACAACGGCAGTACCGCCAATTCCACCGCCAGGGCGATCGCCGGTGTCACCGGATCCAGCGTCGCCAGCAGCGGGAACGCGAACAGCAGCGCCGCGGCCAGCTTGGCCACCGGATTGCGGCGGGCCAGCGGGGCGTCCGGCCGGGCGACCGGTTCAAGGTCGATCATCGATCCTCCGCCGCCCGCCGGGTCTCGCCAGTCGGCTGCAGCGTCAGGGTGCGGTCGGCCAGTGCGGCGACGAAGTCGGCGTCGTGGGTGACCGTCACCAGGCCGTGGCCGCCGTCGCGCAGCTGTGCGAAGAGGTCCACCAACTCCCGCCAGGTCCGCCGGTCCTGCCCGAAGGTGGGCTCGTCGCAGATCAACAGCCGGGGCGCGGTGGCCAGCGCGGTCGCCACACTCAGCCGCCGCGCCTCGCCACCGGAGAGGGTGTACGGGTTGGCCCCGGCCAGCTTGTCCAACCGCAGCCGGTGCAGCAACTCGTCCACCCGGTCGCGGATCGTCGCCTCGCCGGCACCGGTACGCCGGGGGCCCAGGGCCAGTTCGTCGAAGACCGTACTGGTGACGAACTGGTGCTCCGGATCCTGGAACACCGAGCCGATCCGGCGGGCCAGTGCCGGTGCGCGCCAGCGGTGCGGTGGCCGGTGGGCGTCCGCCCCGGCCAGCTCCGCGCTGGCCGACAGCCGTCCGGTACCCGGCTTGCCCAGTCCGCCGAGCAGCAACGCCAGGGTGGACTTGCCGGCACCGTTGGGACCGAGCACGGCCAGCGCCTCACCTGCGCGTACGGTCAGATCGGTGGAGGCCAGCCGGGGCGGCTGGCCGAGCCCGTCGGCGGTGAGTAACACCTCGCCGGCCGGGGTGGTGGCCTGGCGCGGGGGAAGCTGGCGGCCCGGCACCCAGACCCCCTCGGCGGCCAGGGCGTCCCCGTGGGCGGCGAAGACCTGATCCGGTGGGCCGTCGGCCCGCACCCCGCCGCCGGGTTCGAGTACCACCACCCGGTCCACCAGGGGCAGGGCGTCGGAGATCCGGTGCTCGACCAGGATCAGGGTGGTGTCGCCGCCGACCGCGCGGGCGATCGCGGTGCGGACCAGGTCCGCCCCGGCCGGGTCGAGGTTGGCGGTGGGCTCGTCGAGCAGCAGCAGGTCGGGGCGGAGTGCTAGGGCCCCGGCCAGGGCCAGCCGCTGCTGTTCGCCGCCGGAGAGTGCCGCGGTGGGGCGGTCCCGGTGGTACGGGAACCCGACCCGGTGCAGCGCCTCGTCCACCCGGGGCCAGATCTGGGCCGCCGGTACCCCCCGGTTCTCCAGCCCGAACGCCACATCGTCGCCGCTGCGGGCCATGACGAGTTGGGACTGCGGATCCTGGAAGACGATGCCGACCCGTTCCCGGGTCTCGGTCGGGGGGCGACCGTCGATCTCGATGGTGCCCTCCTGCTCACCGGAGTCCTCCGGCAGCAGCCCCGCCAGCGCCGCCAGCAGAGTGCTCTTGCCCGCCCCGGAGGGCCCGAGCAGCAACACCCGCTCGCCCCGCCGCACCCGCAGGTCCACCCCCCGCAGGGCCCAGGCCCGCCGCCCCGCATGCCGCCACCCAAACCCCCGCACCCAAACCCCACCCACCCCCACCACTCCTCTCCTCCCCTCACTGCTTCCCAACCCCCACCCCCGATCGTTGCGGTGATCAAGAAGTTTGCGTCTGGAATCGCGGCTCGCCAGACGCAAACCTCTTGATCAACAGGAGTGAAGGGTGGTGTTAGACGAGGGGGCGGTTGCGGCCGGCGGGGAAGCGGTCCAGGACGCCGGTGCCGGCGAGCGCCTTGGTGAGGGCGTAGCCGCCGGCGCCGGCTACCACGGTGGCGCTGACCACGGTGAGCAGCGCGTACGGGATCCGGTAGCTGCCCAGCTCGTACGCGGTGTTCCAGACGAAGAAGTCGAACAGGGCGGCACCCAGACCGGTCAGCGCGCCGGCCAGCAGTGCGGTCGGCAGCCGGAAGGAGCGGTACCGGAAGGCGGCGAAGGCGAGTTCCGCACCGAGACCCTGGATCAGACCCTGGACGATGGTGACACCGCCCCACTCCGAGCCCAGCAGTGCGGAGACCGTAGCCGCGACCGCCTCGCAGAACAGCGCGGCACCCGGCTTACGGATCACCAGCCCGCCGAGCACCGCCGGGACCAGCCAGACCCCGTACATGATGGCCTGGCTGGCCGGGAAGAAGGCGAAGGCGGGGTCCGCGACCCGCCAGACCGCGCCCCAGGCCCAGAAGATCACGCCGAAGGCGACCGCGATCACTGCGGCCACGACGATGTCGATGGTGCGCCACCGGTTGGTGGTCGGTTGGCTCATGATTGCTCCCAGTCCAGTGTCGAACCAGGTAAGACGCACGCCGCGCCCGACGGCACCGGGCCGTGGCGGGCAGGAGGTGGACCGAACTCCCTGCGCTGGCATTACCCAGATCAGGTACGGAGGGTCTGCGGGCGAACCCGCACTCTCAGCGCTGTGCGCTCCCCTGTCGGAGGTGAAGTTGTCTCGCCGACGCTAACACCTTTAAAGATCAACAGGCAACGTGATCTAGCAGGTCGGGCCGGGTGCGGCCCGGTCGAGGTCGCCAAGGGGGTACGCCCACCCGGCGGATCCCCCCGTTTGGCCGACATCCATCGACCTCACCGTCCCCGGCCGGTACTCTCAGCCCGCCGAACCATCGGGGTGAAGAGACGGCAGGGTGAGCACAGACACGAATCAAGCCGTACCGGTCGACGAACCGCAGAACGGTCCGACCGGCACCGCCACCGACCCCGTGCCTCAGCCGGGCAGTGGGGTGCTGCGGCGATGGGTCGGTGACCGGGTCGGCTCCGTGGAGGTGCTGGCCGGGCTGCTGATCCTGCTGGTCATCTTCCGTGATCCGCTGGCCGGGGCGTTGGACGATCCGCGCCTGCAGACCTGGACCACCGTGTTCGTCTCGATCATGGTGCAGGCGGTGCCCTTTCTGGTCTTCGGAGTGCTGCTCTCGGCCGTGATCGCGGTCTTCGTACCCCGGTCGTTCTGGGCCCGGGCGCTGCCCCGACACCCGGCCCTGGCGGTACCGGCGGCCAGCGCGGCCGGGGTGGTGCTGCCCGGCTGCGAGTGCGGCTCCGTACCGATCGCCGGTTCCCTGATCCGCCGGGGGGTCACCCCGGCCGCCGCCCTGGCCTTCCTGCTGGCCGCACCGGCGGTCAACCCGATCGTGCTGACCGCCACCGCGGTCGCCTTCCCGAACAACCCCGAGATGGTCCTCGCCCGAGGCCTGGCCAGCCTCGTGGTGGCCATGGTGATGGGCTGGCTGTGGCTGCGACTGGGTCGCACCGAGTGGATCAGGATGCCGCGCCGACCGGAGCTGGAGGACCCCCGCCGGGGTCGGGCCTTCTGGGCCGCCGTCCGGCACGACGTCACCCAGGCCGGTGGCTTCCTGGTGCTCGGTGCGATGGCCGCCGCCAGCATCAACGTCCTGGTGCCGGAACGATGGTTGCAGACCCTCGCCGACAACCCCTGGCTGTCCGTCCTGGTGCTGGCGATTCTCGCCGTACTGTTGTCGCTCTGCTCCGAGGCGGACGCCTTCGTGGCGGCCTCGCTGTCCCAGTTCTCCCTGACCTCCCGACTGGTCTTCCTGGTGGTGGGGCCGATGGTCGACCTCAAGCTGATCTCGATGCAGGCCGGTGTCTTCGGGCGCCGATTCGCCTTCCGGTTCGCCCCGGCCACCTTCGCGGTGGCCCTGCTGGTCGCCGCCGGGGTCGGGGTGGTGCTGCTGTGAACCGGCAGGCCCAGGGGGTGCTCCTGCTGCTGTTCGGCGGGGCGGTGCTGCGGGCCAGCCTCACCGACCTCTACCTGCGCTATGTCAAGGAAGGGCTGCGACCCTTCCTGATCGCCGCCGGCCTGCTGCTGGTGGTCGCCGCGATCATGACCCTGTGGTACGAGCTGCGCCCGGCCGCCGATGATCCCGCCGTGGAGCATGACGGGCACCCTCACCACGAACCCCGGGTGGGCTGGCTGCTCATCCTGCCGGTGCTCGGCCTGCTGCTGGTGGCCCCACCAGCTCTGGGCTCGTACGCGGCCAGCCAGTCCGGCACCGCCCTGAACGCCCCGCGACAGTCGGACTACCCGCCCCTGCCCGACGCCGACCCGGCACCGGTCAGCGTCCTGGACTACGCGGCGCGGGCCCTGTTCGACCGGGGCGCCTCGATCGGCGACCGGCGGGTGCAGTTGACCGGCTTCCTCACCACCGGCGGGGACGGCCGACCGATTCTGGCCCGCATGGTGCTGTCCTGCTGCGCGGCCGACGGGCGGCCGGTCAAGCTCGGGCTAGCCGGCGAGGTGCCGGTCGGGTTGCCGGACGACACCTGGGTGGAGGTGGTCGGCCGGTACAGCGACCGGATCGGTCGTGACCCGGTCAACGACGCCGAGATCCCGTACCTCCAGGTCGAGTCCTGGCGGCGGATACCCACCCCCAAGCAGCAGTACGACTGAGCGCCGACCTCGGTAGGCTGCCGTTCATGCACATCGACGCCCGAGGTCTGCGGTTCGACGTCGTCGCCGGTGGCCCGCAGGACGGTGCACCGGTGCTGCTGCTGCACGGTTTCCCGCAGCACGCGGGCGAGTGGAACGACGTGACGACGACCCTGCACGTGGCCGCTCTGCGCACCTACGCGGTCAACCAGCGCGGCTACTCCCCGGGTGCCCGCCCGACCTCCGTGGAGGCGTACCGGCTGGCGGAGTTGGTAGCCGACGCGGCCGCCATCCTGGACGCCCTCGGTGTCGACTCCGCCCATGTGGTGGGGCACGACTGGGGTGCTGTGGTCGCCTGGGCGCTGGCCGCCGGGCATCCGGAGCGGGTCCGCACCCTGACCGCCGTCTCCGTGCCCCATCCGGCCGCCATGGCGTACGCCCTCGCCGAGGACTCGCAGCAGAAGGCGCGCTCGGCGTACATGATGCTGTTCCGTCGGCCCGGGGTGGCCGAGAAGACCCTGCTTGCCCTGAAGGCCCGAGGGCTGCGCGGGATGCTGCGCGGGGTCGGGGATCCGGCGCGGGTGTCCACGTACGCCGAACCGATGCGCGAACCCGGCGCCCTGACCGCCGCCCTGAACTGGTACCGGGCGATGTCCCAGGCGGACCTGGCGGCGATCGGCCCGGTGACCGTGCCGACCACCTTCGTGTGGAGCGACCGGGACGTGGCGATCGGGCGTACCGCCGCCGAGGCCTGCGCTAGCCACGTACGTGGGGACTACCGGTTCGTGGAACTGGCCGGGGTCAGCCACTGGATTCCGGACCAGGTACCGACCCGACTGGCCGAGGCCATCGTGACCCGGGTCCGTTCCGTCGCCTGAGTACGGCGGGCGGTTGCTGTCGGAGGCGGTTTCGGAACGAGGGCGGTGGGGCAATCAGCGTTGCCGCCGTCGCCGAATCGCGCCGACGGCGTGCCGTACCCCCGGAGGTCAGCGGTGTCCAAGGAAACCGAGAAGCAGCGATGGCAGCGCAACTTCGCCGACCTGTTGCAGGAGTTGCGGGTAGCACAGACCGGCGTACAGATCCTCTTCGCCTTCCTGTTGACCCTGCCGTTCAGCAACGGCTTCGACGACACCACCCCGTTCCAGCGGGACGTCTACATCGTCGCCCTGCTCGCGGCGGCCGGCGCCACCGCGATGATCATCTCGCCGGTGGCGTTCCACCGGGCACTGTTCCGCCAGGGACGTAAGCCGGATCTGGTCCGGTTCGCCCACCGGATGGCCTCCGGTGGCCTGGCCCTGATGCTGATCGCGATGGTCAGCTCGGTCCTGCTGATCACGGACTTCGTGCTGGCCCGGCCGATCGCCTTCCTGCTCAGCGCGGTCACCGGCCTCTGGTTCCTCACCTTCTGGCTGATCCTGCCGTTCTCCCGCCGCAACTGGGGCGACGACGACATCGACGACGACGAAGACCCCAGCGGCCTGTCCAACGACTGACCCCGCCCCTGTTGATCAAGAGGTTTGCGGCAGGATCCGCGCCGCAAACCTCTTGATCAACGCGGGCGGGTGGGGGAGGAGGTCGGTGGGGTGGTGGGGGTGCGCAGGCCGAGGTGGCGTAGTTCCAGGGCGGCCAGGGCGGTGATGGTCTGCTCGTCGCCGTGCCGCCACGCCTGCGCCACGTCGGGGTCGATGCGGGTGAGTCGGCGGATCGGCTGGGTGGACAGGGCGCGCAGCGCGAGCAGGTCCCGCCCGGCGGGTGCGGTGGCCAGTGCCGCCGCCGAGCCGGCCCGACGCATCCAGCGCACCCGCAGCGGCAGCCACCCGAACACCACCAGCCCGAGCGGTACGATCGCCATCCCGACGGACAGCGCCAGAGCCAGTTGATCGACGAGTTCCTGCTGGTCCTGCCCGGCCTCGGCGAGGGACCGGGCCGCCTCGGCCGCCCGCTCGAAGGGCGCGGTCAACTCGTCGCCCACCAGCGGCACCCGGCCGACCTTCCCACCGGCCTCGGCCAGGTTGTCGGCCAGCCCACCGCCGGCCCCTTCCAGCTTCTGTCCCGGTACGGCCAGCCGCTGCACCAGATCGTGCAACCACAGAACCCCACGAATCGTCACGTACACCCAGGCGACGACGAGCAGATCGGTGAGCAACTGTCGCAGCGCCACCGGAAAGCGATCGGCATAAATCTTCACGCCGCCCACCCTGCCACGCTCACCCCACCGGGAGGAGGGTCAGGGGGTGCAGGTGGGGCAGGTGCCGAAGATCTCCAGGGTGTGGCTGACGTCGGTGAAGCCGTGCTGGGCGGCGACCTTGTCGGCCCAGGTCTCCACGGTGGGGCCGGCGACCTCGACCGTACGACCACAAGCCCGGCAGACCAGGTGGTGGTGGTGTCCCTCGCTGCACCTGCGGTAGAGGTGCTCGCCGCCCGGCGGGCGCATCACGTCGATCTCGCCTGCGTCGGCCATGCTCTGCAGGGTCCGGTAGACCGTGGTCAGGCCGACCCGTTCGCCGCGCTCGCGCAGCATCGCGTGCAGGTCCTGGGCACTGTGGAAGCCTTCCACCTCGCCCAGCAGGGCGCTGACAGCCGAGCGTTGCCGGGTGTTACGGACCGCCGTACCACCGTCGCTCATGATCCCTCCCCGGCATGGCTCACCGCGTCGGCCACGATGTGTGCCACATGCTCGTCGACCAGGCTGTACGCGATCTCCCGGCCGCGCCGGGAGCCGCGCACCACACCGGCGCCGCGCAGCACCCGCAGGTGCTGGGAGACCAGTGGCTGGGTGACGCCCAGGGTGTCGACCAACTCGTGCACGCAGCGCTCGCCCCCGGCCAGTTGGCTGACGATGGCCAGCCGGATCGGCGCGGAGAGGGCACGCAGCAGCTCACTGGCGCCCTCGTACGCGTCGTACCCGGATCCGCTGCTCACCCCGCAACGATAACCAGTGTCAGGAAGCCCGGGTTGGTCAGGATCGGTCGAGCACCACCTCGTGTGGCTCCGGTGCGGGCTCCGGCGCGGGCCGGGTCCGACGGATCCGGCGCCAGGCGGCGGCGAGCAGGGTGACCACCACGAAGGAGACGATCGCGAGCACCACCACGGAGGCGCCCGGGGCGGTGTCGGCCACCGCCGCCAGCCAGATGCCGGCCCCGGCGGCGAACAGCCCGAGGGCCATCGCCGCGGTCATGGTGGTGCGGAAACCTCGGGTGACCTGCTGGGCGGTGGCCACCGGCACCACCATCAGCGCACTGATCAGCAGGACCCCGACCGCCCGCATCGCGATCGTCACGGTGATCGCGGTGGTGACCGCCAGCAGCAGGTTCAGGGCCCGCACCGGCAGGCCGGAGACCCGGGCGTACTCCTCGTCCTGGCAGACCGCGAACAACGCCGGACGCAGGGCGATCATCGTGATCAGCACCGCCAGGCCGAGCGCCGCGATGGTGGCCAGGTCACCGCGAGATGTGGTGGTGAGGGCCCCGAACAGGTACGCGTTGAGGTTCGCGCTGGTGCTGTCGGACAGCCCCACCAGGACCACGCCACCGGCGATGCCGCCGTAGAAGAGCAGGGCCAGGGCCAGGTCCCCGGAGGTACGGCCCCGCTCCCGGATCAGCTCGATGGCCACCGCACCGATGACGGCAGCGATCACCGCCATGATCACCGGGGAGGTGCCGAAGAGCAGGCCGGCGCCGACACCGGTCAGGGCCACATGCCCGATGCCGTCCCCGATCAGGGCCAGCCGCCGCTGCACCAGGTAGATGCCGAGCGCCGGCGCGGCCACGCCGATCACCAGCGCCCCGATCAGGGCGTTCTGCATGTACTCGTACTGGAAGAGGTTCAATTCGTGCCCCACAACCCGGCGGGTTCCTCGGGACAGTGCGGATGCACGTGGTCGTGGTCGGGCGCCGCGTGGTGCCCGGCCGGTTCCGGCACCGCGCCGTCGTGCGCGATCAGACCCTGGTGTACGACGACCGCCCGGCTGATCAGGGGCTGGAGGGGGCCCAGTTCGTGGGCCACCAGCAGTACGGTGCCGCCGCCGTCGACGAAGGCGCGCAGCGCCTCGGCGAACGCCTCCTGACTGGCGGCGTCCACCCCGGCGGTGGGCTCGTCGAGCACCAGCAGTTCCGGCCGACCGGCCAGGGCGCGGGCGATCAGGGTGCGCTGCTGCTGTCCGCCGGAGAGGGTGGACACCGGGTCCTTCGCCCGGTCGGCGAGCCCCACGGCCCGCAGCGCCTCGGCCACGGCCTCCCGGTCGGCGCGCCCCGGCGGGCGCAGCACCCCCCGGCGGGCCAGCCGGCCGGAGGCGACCACCTCGCCCACCGTGGCCGGTACGCCACTGCCCGCGCCGAGCCGCTGCGGGACGTACCCGATGCGGTGCCACTGGCGGAACCGGCGGGCCGGCTCCCCGAAGAGGGTGACCGAGCCGGAGCTGAGCGGGACCAGCCCGAGCACGGCGCGGATCAGGGTGGACTTGCCGGAGCCGTTGGCGCCGAGGATCGCGACCACCTCACCGGCGGCCACGGTCAGCGAGACGTCCCGCAGCACGGGGCGGCCCTCGTAGCCGACCACCCCGCGCGTCAGAGTGATGACTTCGGTCGTCACGAGCAGCTCAACGCCGTCCGCAGGGTCTGCAGGTTGGTACGCATCACCGAAAGGTAGTCCTCCCCGCCGCCCTCGGCGGACAGACCCTCCAGGGGGTCCAGCACGGCGGTCTGCGCCCCCACCTCCCGGGCGATGGTCTCGGCGACCTTAGGGCTCACCAGGGTCTCGAAGAAGATCGTGGTGGCGCCGTGCTCGCGTGCCTCCTCGGTGACCGTGGCCAGCCGCTGCGGGGAGGGCTCGTCCTCGGGGGAGAGGCCGGTGATGCCGATCTGCTCCAACTGGTAGCGCTGGGCCAGGTACCCGAACGCGGTGTGGCTGACCACGATCTCCCGGCGCTGGCAGGTCTTCAGCCCCTCGGTGAACTCGGTGTCCAGCTTCTCCAACTCGGTGCGCAGGGCGCCCGCCCGCTGGGTGTACTCGTCGGCGTGGTCCGGGTCGACCGCGCCGAGCCGCTCGGCCAGCTTGTCGCCGATGGTGGCCAGCCGGGTCGGGTCGAGCCAGACGTGGGGGTCCTTCGCCCCGTCGGACTTCTCATCGGAGTGGTCGTGGTCATCACCATGGTCGTGGTCGTGGCCACCGGCGGTGGCGTCCAGCAGTGGCTCCACCTCGGCCACGTCGAAGGCGTGGTCGCCGCCGTGCTGCTCGATCGCCTCGTCCACGGCCGGCTGGAAGCCGTGCAGGAAGACGATCAGCTCCGCGTCGATGATCTGGCCGACCTGCCGCGGGTTCAGCTCCAGGTCGTGGGGCTCGGCGCCCGGGCGGGCCAGGTTGGTCACCGCCACGGCGTTCCCGCCGATCCGCTCGGCCAGGAACTGCAAGGGGTAGAAGCCGGCCACCACGTCAACCCGCTCCGGGTCGTTGCCGGCCGCCTCGTCGCCGGTGCAGCCGGTGACGAGGGTCAGGGCGAGCGCGGCAGTGGCCGCGGCCAGCGCCCGGGAGGCGGTGCGGAAGGTCATGCAACGACTGTCCGCGACAATGACAATGATTGTCAAAAACGCATAGTTGCATGTCAGGGCAGGTTGATCAGAGTAGTTTCACCAGGCCGACGGTGACCAACAGGGTCAACATCAACAGTCGGATCACCCGGGTGGCTGGCGTCTGCACCGGCCAGGTCGTCACCAGCAGGGCGGCCACCGCAGCGGCCAGCAGCAGGGTGAACAGCCCGCCCAGCGGGCCCGGGGTGAAGAACGCGACAAGCACCAGGAGCAGGGTGACCAGGAACACCGTCGTCGGGTTGGCCCGGGCCAGGCGGGCGGCGATCTGGCGCTGCGTACGCTGCATCCCACAGACTTTACGAGGAGGAGTGCCCGGTGCTGGTGACCAACCGGTTCGTGGTCGAGGACGACGGTGCCCAGGAATTCACCGAACGGGCCCACGCCGCCCTCGCGGCGCTCGCCGCCCGCCCCGGCTACCTGCGCGGGCAACTGGTCCGGGCCCTGGACGACCCGCGACACTGGTGCCTGCTCACCGAATGGGAGTCGGTCGGCACCTACCGGCGGGCGCTCGGTGGCTTCGAGGTCAAGGTCACCGCGATACCGCTGCTCGCCGAGAGCATCGACGAGCCGTCCGCCTACGAGACGTTGGCCAGCGCCGCCCCGGACGGGGAGGTCGTGGTGGTCGCCAGCGATCGGGCCGCGGGTCCTTACCGCTGAGCTGTCGGGCACTACGCTGGCTCCCATGACCGTTCCCGGACCGGCGGCCCCACCACCCCACCCCCCGCTGCCCGGCCAGCAGAGTCCGTCCGGCCAGCAGAATCCCTGGCCCCCCGGCCACGGTGGCTTCCCCCCGCCCGGTGCGGCCGACCCCGGGCCCCCGGCCCCGCCGACCGGCCCCGGAGTGGCCCCGCCGTTCGCGGCTCCGCCGACCGAGGGGGGTCGCTCCCGACTCTGGCTCGGCCTCGGTGCCGGGGCGTTGGCCCTGGTGCTCTGCTGCGGTGGTGGCGGTGCCGCCGCGGTCGGTCTGCTGATCAGCGGGGTGCAGGCGGTCGAGGAGCAGGGCCGTACGGTCTCCGGCGACTACTACCGGGCCCTGGCCGACGGCGAGTACGGCCAGGCGTACGACCAGCTCTGCGACGCGGTCAAGCGGCGCGAGTCCCGGCAGGAGTTCGAACGCCGCGCCGCCGCCGAGCCCCAGATCGTCTCCTATCAGGTCGGCAGCGTGGACACCACCACCCTGACCGTGCCGGTGGACGTCACCTTCGCCGGGGGTGGCCAGGAGCGCCAGCAGGTCATCCTGGCCCAGGACCAGCAGACCGGAGGCATGGAGGTCTGCGGAGTCAACTGACCCGGCGCAGGTAATGTGCTGAGTTCGGGACAGCGGTGGTCGTACCGTTGTCCTGAACTGTGCCCTTCATCCCATCGGTCCCCGCCGACCGCCAGTCGGCGTAGGAGGAAACATGCCAGCCGACCGTATCGACGCCATCGTCAGCCTCGCCAAGCGCCGAGGCTTCGTCTTCCCCTCCAGCGAGATCTACGGAGGCACCCGATCGGCGTGGGACTACGGTCCGCTCGGCGTGGAACTCAAGGAGAACGTCCGCCGCCAGTGGTGGAAGACCATGGTCCAGCAGCGTGACGACGTCGTCGGGCTGGACTCCGCGGTCATCCTGGCCCGGGACGTGTGGGCGGCCTCCGGCCACCTCGACGCCTTCGTCGACCCGCTGACCGAGTGCCAGTCCTGCCACAAGCGGTTCCGGGCCGATCACCTGGAAGAGGCGTACCAGGAGAAGCACGGCAAGCCGCTGGCCTCCCTCACCGAGCTGAACTGCCCGAACTGCGGCAACAAGGGCACCTTCACCGAGCCCAAGATGTTCAACGGGCTGATGAAGACCTACCTGGGCCCGGTGGAGAGCGACGAAGGGCTGCACTACCTGCGCCCGGAGACCGCCCAGGGCATCTTCGTCAACTACAACAACGTGGCGAACGCGGCCCGGAAGAAGCCGCCGTTCGGCATCGCCCAGACCGGCAAGTCGTTCCGCAACGAGATCACCCCGGGCAACTTCATCTTCCGGACCCGCGAGTTCGAGCAGATGGAGATGGAGTTCTTCGTCGAGCCCGGCACCGACGAGCAGTGGCACGAGTACTGGCTTCAGGAGCGCTGGAACTGGTACATCGACCTGGGGCTCTCCGAGGAGAACCTGCGCTTCTACGAGCACCCCAAGGAGAAGCTCTCCCATTACTCGAAGCGCACGGTCGACATCGAGTACCGGTTCCAGTTCGGCGGCAGCGAGTTCGCCGAGCTGGAGGGGGTCGCCAACCGCACCGACTTCGACCTCACCACGCACAGCAAGCACTCCGGGGTCGACCTGTCGTACTTCGACCAGACCAAGAGCGAGCGCTGGGTGCCGTACGTGATCGAGCCGGCCGCCGGCCTGACCCGCGCGGTGCTGGCCTTCCTGCTCGAGGCGTACGACGTCGACCAGGCGCCGAACGCCAAGGGCAAGATGGAGGAGCGCACGGTGATGCGCTTCGACCCGCGACTGGCCCCGATCAAGGTGGCCGTGCTGCCGCTGTCGCGCAACGAGGCCCTGTCGCCCAAGGCCAAGGACCTCGCCGCGCAGCTGCGCAAGCGTTGGGTGGTCGAGTTCGACGACTCGCAGGCCATCGGCCGCCGCTACCGCCGGCAGGACGAGATCGGCACCCCCTTCTGCGTCACGGTCGACTTCGACACCCTGGACGACAACGCGGTGACCATCCGCAACCGGGACACCATGGCCCAGGAGCGCATCGCCCTGGACCAGGTCGAGCGCTACCTGATCGACCACCTCCCGGGCTGCTGAGCTGTAAGGAGCTGTAAGGAAGGGCCCCTTCTTAACGCCTGGCGTAGAGGAGGGGCCCCTTCTTAACAAGACGCGGGCCGAGTGGGCTGGTCGAGGCGTACCCGGACGGTGGCACCGAAACCACGTCGGGAGTCGTACGCGTCCTCCACCGTGCGGCGCACCCGGCGCGGCTCGCGGCGGATCTGCGCCGGCGTGAAGTGCAGCACCAGGACCCCGAGCCGACTCAACTCGTTGTGCCGGTCGAGTGTGCGCGTCCAGTCAGCAGGTCGGAAGTGGTACTCCTGCGAGTCGACCTCCAGCGCCACCGCCGCGTCGGCCAGATAGCCGTCCGGTGTCGGCAGCAAGGCGCCGTTCAGGTCGAGCAGCCGGGGATTCCAGTGGATCTCGCTCAGCACACTGCTGTCGGCCAGACACTGGCGCAACTCCGCCTCGGGCGCGGACCGGATACCCGCCGTCACCTCCGCGAACGCCTTTCTGATCAGCGCCGTCCGGCTGCGCCGTGCCCGGGCAATCTCCTCGTCCAGGGTCGTGAGGTCGGCGTACCCTCGCTGCACGGCCTCGGCCACGATGGCCCGCACCGGACGGAGTTGCCGCAGGTCGCGCGCCGCGTCGACCACCGCGCGGGCCGGTGAGCACACCGCGTACAGCGGGGTGGTCCGGGCCCGAACGTCCAAGGCGAGAGTCCGCGAGATCACCGCGTATCCCGCCGAGGCGCGTCGGGCGTGATGCGGCACGATCAGGTGTACGTCGTCGCTGCGCGGGCTCTGTCGGAAGCCGTACCAGGTCAGTGCGGCCAGGCCGGTCAGCTGGGCCTGGGCACCGGCGTACAGCGCCGCCGAGATGCGCCGCTGCTCGTCCGTCAGGGTGCCGGTGACCAGGGCGTACGTCGCGGGCAGCACCCGTTGCCAGAGGGCCCGCCGGGTCTGCCGGTACAGGTACATGTCGTCGAAGCCGAAGCTCAGCAACTGGGTACGACTGACGATCTGCTGTTGCCGCTCGGCCAGCTCGGAGAACTCGGGTGGAGGGGTAGGCATGCCCGGAGCATCACCAGTCCGACCGCGCTTTGTCTCAGCCGAGCCGGGTAGCTGTGGACAGCCCCGCACCCTGTGGACGACGCCCCACCTGCGACCGGAATGTGGTATGCGTCGCGTTAACAGGGGGCCCTTCCTATGCAGGAGGCGTTAAGAAGGGGCCCTTCCTTACACTTGGGCGGTGACCATGCCGACGAGTGCTGCGCTGGGGCCGTTGACCATCGGGCGGCACCAGGTGTGGCCGCCGGTGGTGCTTGCCCCGATGGCGGGCATCACCAACGTCGGGTTCCGCCAGCTCTGCCGGGAGCAGGGCGGCGGCATCTACGTCTGCGAGATGATCACCACGGTCGCCCTGGTCGAGCGGAACCCGAAGACCCTGCGCATGATCGCCTTCGGGGCGGACGAGAGCCCCCGCAGCCTCCAGCTCTACGGCACCGACCCGGAGATCACCGCCGCCGCCGTGCGGATCGTGGTCGAGAAGGATCTCGCCGATCACATCGACCTCAACTTTGGCTGCCCGGTCCCGAAGGTCACCCGGCGCGGTGGGGGCGCGGCCCTGCCCTGGCGGCGTCGACTCTTCGCCCGCCTGGTCAAGGCCGCGGTGGGCGCCGCCGCCCCCGCCGGGGTGCCGGTCACGGTCAAGATGCGCAAGGGCATAGACGACGACCACCTGACGTACGTCGAGGCGGGGCTGGCCGCGCAGGACGCCGGGGTCGCCGCGGTCGCCCTGCACGGGCGTACGGCCGCACAGCGCTATTCGGGCACCGCCGACTGGGACGCGATCGCCACCCTCAAGCAGGCCCTCGACGTGCCGGTGCTCGGCAACGGCGACATCTGGGAGGCCGACGACGCGCTGCGGATGGTGGCCCACACCGGGGTCGACGGGGTGGTGATCGGACGGGGCTGCCTGGGCCGACCGTGGCTCTTCGCCGACCTGGAGGCCGCCTTCGCCGGACGTACCGAGCGGCGGCTGCCCAGCCTGGGCGAGGTGGCGCTGACCATGCGCCGGCACGCCGAGCTGCTGGTCGACCAGTTCACCGCCGGGGCCCGCAACCCGGCCCGGGGCGAGCGGGACGGCTGCACCGACTTCCGCAAGCACGTCGCCTGGTACCTCAAGGGCTTCCCGATCGGCAGCGAGCTGCGCCGCGCCCTGGCCATGATCGACAGCTTGGCCCAGCTCGACGATCTGCTCGGCAAGCTGGACCCGACCGTGCCGTTCCCGACGGAGACCCTGGGCCAGCCGCGCGGGCGTACCAACTCACCCGGCAAGGTCTTCCTGCCGGACGGCTGGCTGGTCAGCCGCGACGACGACACCGTCCCCGAGGGCGCCGAACTGGCCGACTCCGGCGGCTGAGGTCTGTCACGGAGCAGGACCGGGGTGAGGCCGACAGGCGACCCGTGTCACTTCCGCATCCCTGTTCCCGACGTATCACGAAATCTCATGGCGGGGGCCGAGGCATCCCACCGGATACCCGTCTTGACGGGAATTGAGCGATGCCGATCCCGAAATCTCGTCCGTTCGAAGAATACCGATAAACTGATTGGTCGTATCGGTGGGTGTCGCGTATTTCCGGGTCCACCGTCCATAGTGGCTGGAGTCGGACGAAAGCAATGGCCAGGCAAAATTCTTGACCTTCACTATGGTCTTGGCGTCACGACTTCTGTACTTTGTGGAACGTACTGTTGATCAAGCTGCTGTACGGGGGTGCGGCTTTGTTGTCATTCCTTCATGCCCGCGTTTTGTCCATTTTGGTCAGTTCGGCGTTAGCGGGCTCTCTCCTGGTGGTATTGCCGGCGACTCCTGCCTCGGCCGGTACTCCGGATCCGTGCGTCGACGCGGACACCTTGACGGCGTCCTCGGAACGTGCCGCCCAGGCCTTGGCGGCCTCCTGTGAAACCGAGGTCGAGGTCCTGGCGGCGGCGTCGGAGACGACGAAGGTGTTCGCGCAACCGTCTGGTGACTTCGCCTTCGAATCCTGGGTCGAGCCGCAGTGGGTCGAGCAGGACGGTGCCTGGGCGGAGATCGACACCACCTTGGAGGCGGGAGCGGACGGCCTGATTCGTCCGGTCGCCTCCACGGCCGAGGTGGTCTTCTCAGCCGGTGGCACCGGTCCCTTCGCCACGATGACCGGCGCGGGCGCGACCTTCTCGCTGGGCTGGCCGGACGCCCTGCCACCGGGCGTGATCACCGACGACACGATCACGTACCCGAACGTGTATCCGGACGTCGATCTGGTGGTCAGGGCCGAGCGGGGTGGCTTCTCGCACCTGCTCGTGGTGAAGAGCGCCGCCGCCGCCGCGAATCCGCTGGTGCGGGAGACCCCCTATGTGGTGGGTGGCTCGGCCGAGGTGGCGGTCGTGGACGGGTCGGTGACCATCTCCGGCCCCGACGGTGTGCTGGCAGGGTCGCCACCGGCGGTGGCGTGGGACTCACCCGAGACCGTTACGCGGTCGGCCGGGTTCCTCGCTTCCCACGAGTCGATCGAGGCTGCCCCCTCCACCGTTCGGGGACCGGCCGACTCCGCCCTGGTCACCCCGGTCGAGGTTCGGCTGGAAGGCGACTCGTTGACGGTCGCCGCCGACCCTGAGGTGCTGGAGGCCGGGAGCTTCCCGATCTTCATCGACCCGACGTACGACAAGAAATGGTCCCGATGGGCGCCGGTGAACGACTCGCGACCGGACACCCAATGGACCTCGGGGACCGCCTGGCCGCGTGAGACGGCCCGGGTGGGGTCGAACTACGACAGTCACGGCGACATCTGGCGGGCACACTTCTACTTCGATACGACGGTGTTGGCCGGTAAGCGCCTGGTCGGCACGACAAGTGTCGACGCGTACCTGGTGCACACCGGGTGGTGCGCGGGCGAGTCGATCGGCATCTGGCAGACGAACTCGATCGCGAGCAACACCCCCACCTGGAACGGAATGAAGAACAAGTGGCTGCACGACGGGCCGTTGCAGACCAGGCTGGGCAAGGCCAACGCGTCCTGCGGCCAGGATCCCGACTGGCTGAGTTTCAATGGATCCAAGATCGGCCATCACGTCCAGCGGCACGCGAACGCGGGCTATGACTCGATCACCTTCGGGTTGCGAATGGGATCCGAGAGCGGAGGTCGGTGGGCCAAGTTCAACCCTAACCACGTCAAGTTGAAGGCCACCTACGAACACAAGCCGACCTCGCCGGTGGCCGTACGGACCTCGCCCGGTGGCAACTGTGCCGCCTCGCCCGGCCCCTGGATCACCAACCGGACTCCGACCTTGTTCGGCAAGGCCAAGGACGGCGACGGAACCGTACGGGTGCAGTTCGACCTGAACGGGCCCACCAGTCCGGCTGTCCATCTCTCCGCCTGGACCAAGTCCGACAGCGAACGAGCCTGGCCCACCCCGACCCTCACCGAGGGCAACTACAACTGGCGTGTTCGGGGCACCGACATGGAGGACGGCACCGATTGGACGGGCTGGTGCTACTTCCGGTTGGACCACACCCCACCGACGGCACCCGTGGTGGCCCGGATGTCCGACAGCCCGGTCGTCGGTGAGCCGGTGACGCTCAAACTGACCTCGTCGGACGCCCGTTCGGGGTTGCGGCGGTTCGCGTACGGCATCGGGGTCGACGCCCAGCAGCATTTCGTGAACTCCACCGGTACGACGACGATCACGTTCACGCCGGAGAGCGGTCGTACCCACGTGTACGTGTGGGCTCAGGACAACGCCGGCAACTACTCGGCGCGTACCGAGTTCAACTTCTACAGCGGCCGCAGCACCGAGGCCCAGCTCCAGGGTGCCTGGCGGTTCAACGGTGACGCAATCGACGACTCCGGCCAAAGCGGACACCTCGAACTCGGCAGCGGAATCGGCTACGGTCCCGACCGTGCCGGCAGCCCCGATTCCGCGCTGACCTTCGACGGTACGGACTGCGCGCAGACCTCTCCGGTGATCCGGACCGACTCGGACTACACCGTGGCTGCGTGGGCCAAGCTGACCTCGACCAGCGGCAACCGGGCCGTCGTCGCGCAGGCGGGCTCCGCCGCGTCCGCGTTCGTCCTGGGTCACGACGCCGCAACCAACAGGTGGCAGGTGTCGTTGGCCGGTGCGGACAGCGCGAACTCGGGGTCTGTGGTGGCCTCCGCGCCGGCCGCCGCGGTGGGCCAGTGGCAGCACCTGGCCGCCACGGTCGACCCGTTGGCCAAGGTCGTCCGCCTCTACGTCGGTGGGGTGCTTGCGTCGCAGGCCACCATCGATGGTCAGTTGTGGCACGCCGAGGGTCGGCTGCTCATCGGATGCGCCGGCAGCCAGTCGTCGTCGTGGCACCACATGACCGGCTCGATCGATCAGGTCGGGATCTGGCAGGGGCTGCTCTCCGACGCGCAGATCGGTCAGGCGGCCACCGAGCTTCCCGCCGGTGAGATCGGCAACTGGCCGTTGCACGGCGACGGAACCGAGACCACCGAGCGTTCCACGGCTCTGGTCCTTCCGCAGCCGGCATCCTGGGCGGAGGACCAGTACGGCCGGTTGCGCTCGGCGGCGCAGTTCACCGGCACCCAGTGCGCCCGGACCGAAGAGCAGGTCGTGCGTACCCACGAGTCGTTCTCAATCGCGGCGTGGGTGAAGCTGGACAGTGTCGGCACCGGCAGCCAGACGATCATCGGACAGGACGGCGATCGGGTCAGTGGGTGGTTCCTCGGCGCCCGGTACCTCAGCGGAGCGCCCTACTGGGCGCTGATGATGAAGCCGACGGATGACGAATACTCGCTGTCCCACATCGTTCGCTCGTCTTCGTCGGCCGATGCAGGCACGTGGACTCATCTGGTGGGTGTCTACAACGCCACCGACAATCGCCTCAGCCTGTACGTCAACGGCACCCTGGCCGCCTCGGCGGTCGGCACCGGTACCCCGTGGCGAGCCGAGGGGCCGCTGACCGTGGGGTGTGCCCGCCATGCAGGCGTGGATGCCGACCACGTCAACGGGGCGGTCTCCGCGGTGCGGGCCTGGCAGGGCGCGCTGACCGCCGACGAGGTGAAGACGGTGTACGGCGGCAACCCGGCGGTGAAGCTGGAGGGGATGTGGCCCCTGGAGGGCCCGGCCAGCGACATGCCGACCCACCTGCAGGACATGTCTGGCAACGGCCGTGACCTGTCGGTCCCCGGTCCGTACAGCTGGGGACGGGACCGGGCCTTCGGCCAGGACGGTGCTCTGCTGCTGTCCGACCACTCCTGTGCCGAGGCGCCCGGCCCGGCGGTCCGCACCGATGCCTCCTTCACCGTGGCGGCCTGGGTGTTCCTGGAGCAGACCACCGGCCATCACACCGTCGTGGGGCAGGCCGCCGGTCAGCGGGGCGGCTTCGACCTCAAGTACCTCCCCGACACCGATCGCTGGCAGTTCGAGTTGTCGTCGGCGGAAGGCGACGACTTCGTGTGGCACAAGGTCATGTCGACGGATCCCCCGCTGCTCGACGAGTGGACCCACCTGGCGGGTGTGTTCGACGTCGCGGCCGGCAAGGTACGCCTCTACGTCAACGGTGCGTTGCAGGGTGAGGCCGACGGTCCGACGACGCCGTGGATGGCCAACGGACCTACCCTGATCGGCTGTTCCGGAGCCACCAACGGAGACCGGTGGTCCCCGCTGCAAGGACTGGTGGATGACGTCCGGATCTGGACCTCCACCCTCGCCCCGGAGCGGATCGCCAACCTGGCCGAAGGCTGACGGTCACGGGGCGCGGCTGCCGGCCGCGCCCCGCCCAGCCTGCTCTCTCTCGACTTTCCTCCACCCCTTCTCAGTGCAAGGAAGGCGACATGTCGCAGTTACGCTACGTAAAGAGAAGTGCACGTAAAGCAACAATCGTGGTCACTGCCGCGGCGTTGGTGGCGTCGACCCTCGCAGTGACCCCGCCAGTGCAGGCGGCCGAGGTGCCCTCGGGCGACCGCAAGGTGCAGCAGACCCGACCGGAGCCTGCGCGGCGGGTACCGGTCGATCGGTCTCCGTTGCCGGACGACGGTGGCAGGTGGGCCGGACCGGAGCACGCGACCTGGCCGGCTGCCGGCCGTGCCACCCTCGTGATCGCTGATTCCCCGACGGAGCGGTTGCGCGACGGTGGCTGGCCGTCCGGACGGGGGGTCCAGAGGGTCGCCGGTGGTCTGCCGGTGACGGCTTCGGCCATCGCCGGCCGGCGTGCCCCCGACCAGACGCGGGTGCAGGTGCTGGCCGAGGAGCATTCCCGGCGGCTCGGGGTCAGCGGCCCGGTGGTGGTCGTCGAGGGCGGCACCGGAGCGGTCGAGACCACCTTCAGCTATGCCGGCATACGGCAGCTCTACGGCGCGGGTTGGGGTGAGCGACTGACCCTCAAGCGGCTGCCGGCGTGTGCGGCGACCACCCCGCAGCGGTCGCAGTGTCAGGCGGTCGAGCCCGTCGCGGCGACCAACGACCCGGTAGCGCGTACGGTGTCGACACAGGTCAGCCTCACCGGGGCGGAGCCGGTCGTGTTCGCTCTGATCGGCGAGGAGGCATCCGAGGACGGCGACTACAAGGCGACCGACCTGCAGGCGTCGGGTTCCTGGACGGCGGGCAGTGGGTCCGGTGGGTTCTCCTACTCGAACCCGGTGCGGCTTCCTCCGGCGGAGGGTCCACTGCCCGAGGTGTCGTTGAACTACTCCTCGCAGGCCGTCGACGGGCGGATGGCCGGGGCCAACAACCAGGCCTCATGGGTCGGTGACGGCTGGGACTACGCGCCCGGGTTCATCGAACGGACCTACGCCACCTGCGCCGACGACCGAAACGCGGTCGACGGCCAGGATCCCAACAACAAGGACAAGAAGACCTACGACCACTGCTGGAGCGGTGACTCGCCGAACGTCACCGTCTCGCTCAACGGCACCAACACCTCCCTGATCAAGGACGACGACACGGGCGTCTGGCGGGCCCAGAACGACGCCAACTGGCGGATCCAGTTACAGGGCAACGCGGCGACGACGGGCAACGCCACGACCGAGCGGTGGACGATCACCACCCCGGACGGCAACAGGTACTTCTTCGCCGTCGAGGCTGCCTCGGCCAACTCCCGCTGGACGAAGCCGGTCTTCGGCAACCACTCGGGCGAGAAGTGCCACGCCTCCACCTTCAAGGACTCGGCCTGCAAGCAGGCCTGGCGGTGGCTGTTGGACAAGGCGGTGGACGTACACGGCAACACCGTCCGCTACTACTACCAGAGCGAGACCGGGCACTACGGTGCGGCGGGCGACAAGGACAACCGGCAGTCCTTCCATCGGGGCGGTCACCTGACGCGGATCGAGTACGGCCTGCACGCCGACCACCCGAGTGTCGCCGCCACCGGCCGGGTGCTGTTCACCGTCGCCGACCGGTGCCTGGCGACCGAATGTCACGAGGACGGCAAGCCGGTGCGGGCCAACTGGCCGGACGTCCCCTGGGACAAGGACTGCGCCACGGCGCCCTGTACCGACAAGCTCGCCCCGGTCTTCTTCAACACCAAGCGACTGACCAAGATCACTACCCAGGTGCGCAGCGGTAGCACCTTCTCCAACGTCGAGTCGTGGACTCTGGCCCACGAGTTCAAGGCGCCGAGGACCGCCGGCTCGGCATCGTTGTGGCTGAAGGAGATCGTGCACGCCGGACACGTCGGCGGCACTGCCACCGAGCCGCCGGTCCGATTCACCGGGGTGGAGTTGGCCAACCGGGCGAACGTGCTGGCCGGGGCCCCGATCTTCTCCCGCTGGCGGATCCAGAACATCCGCACCGAGTCCGGCGCGGACCTGCACGTCACCTACTCGGAGACCGACTGCGACCTCAACGATCTGCCATCCTCGCCGCAGAGCAACTCGCGGCTCTGCTACCCCGTGTACTGGACCCCGGACGGCTACACCGAACCCCAGCTCGACTGGTTCCACAAGTACGTCGTCACGGAGATCTCCGAGATCGACCGCACCGCCGACCAGCCGGCCATCGTCACCCGCTACGTGTACTCCACGGGTGGCAGCAGCACCAACGTGTTGTGGGCCTACGACGACAACGAGTTCACCAAGAAGAAGCACCGCACCTACGGGCAGTGGCGCGGTTACTCCCAGGTGGTCACCAAGGTCGGTGAGCCGGACCAGGGGGTGCCCCTGACCACCCGCGAGCGGTTCTACCGCGGGCTGCACGACCAGCCGCTGCCGGGCGGTGGCCGGAGCAGTGTGCAGGGCTCCGACTCCGAGAACAACACCTTCACCGACCACCGGGCGTTGGCCGGGTTCCCGCTGGAGAAGGCGACTCTCGACGGGACGACGGTGGTCCAGGCAGTCACCACCCAGTACTGGACCCAGCAGACCGCCGCGCGTAGCCATGCCGGAGGCACCGATCGGGCGTACCTGAGCGGACCCTCGGTGCGCAAGAGCCGCAAGCTTCTCGCGCCGAACGTGTGGGCGCGGACCGAGACCCGGACCACCTACAACGGGGACGGCCTGGCAACCTCGGTGTCCGACCTGGGGGACACGTCGAAGCCTGGCGACGAGACCTGCACCCGCACCACGTACGTCACGAACACCGGCGAGTGGATTCGGCAGGCCGTGTCCCGGGTGGAAACCGTCGCCAAGGCCTGCGGTGACCCTGTTTCGCGTCCGGCTGACGTGGTCTCCGACGTCCGGACGTTCCACGACGGCTCGAACACCCACGGCGCCGCCCCGACGAAGGGACTGGTGACCCGCCAGGACACCCTCGACACCTGGACCGGCGGCCCGGTCTACACCACCACCGCCCGTACCAGCTACGACGCACTGGGCCGCGTCACGAGCGCCACGGATGCCCGGGGCGAGACCACCACCACCGCGTACACCCCGGCGGGCCCGGGACCGGTGACCCAGATGGTCACCACCAACCCGCTGGGCCACCAGACGACCGTCACCCGGCAACCCGCCTGGGCGGAGCCGATCGCCCTGGTGGACGCCAACAACAAGCGCACCGACCTGGAACATGACCCGCTCGGCCGGCTGATCAAGGTGTGGCTGCCCGGCCGGCCGAAGGCGACCCGGACGCCGAACCTGGAGTTCAGCTACCTGGTCCGCAACAACGGTCCGCTGGCCGTCACCAGCAAGCGGCTCGGGCCCAACGGCAACTACCTCACCGAGGTCGGGCTCTTCGACTCCCTGTACCGGCAGGTGCAGACGCAGAAGGACGCCCTCGGCGGCCAGCGCCTGATCTCCTCGACCGGCTACAACGACCGGGGTCTGGAGGCTTACCGGGCGGGACCGGCATACATCACCGGTGCGCCGGACACCGGGGTGTGGCAACTGAACCCCGGCGCGGACCGGGCCCGGACCGTGCTCAGCTACGACGGGGTCGGCCGGGTGGTCAGCGAAGCCCTCTGGTCGGCCGACAGCCAACTCTGGGCCACTATCACCAGTTACGGCGGTGACCCGGACGGCTGGCGGGTCGCGGTCACCCCACCGCAGGGTGGCACCGCCACCATCACCCTCAGTGACGTGCACGGCCAGACCACGGAGTTGCGGCAGTTCCACGGGCCGACCCCGACCGGGGGGTACGACACCACCAGGTACACGTACACCCCGCGCGGCGACCTGTCGACCGTTGTCGGCCCGACCGGCAAGACCTGGAGCTACGAGTACGATCTGCGTGGCCGGAAGGTGACCACCACCGACCCGGACAAGGGCACCACCACCTTGTCCTACAACAACGCCGGTGACGTCATCGCCAGCACGAATGCCCTCGACGAGGTGGTCACCGTCGAGCATGACGCCCTGGGGCGGCCGTCGCGGCGCTTCGCCGACGGGGAACTCATCGCGCAGTGGACCTATGACACGCTCGCCAAGGGGCACCTGTCGACGCAGGTGTCGATCGTCGACGGCTTCTCGTTCAGCCGCCAGATCTCGTTCTACAACAACGCGTACCAGATCATGGAAGAGTCGTCCGTGATCCCGGCAATGCCCGGTCTGGAGGGGGTCGCCGGGACCTACACCTCGACCTCCACCTATCGGGTGGACGGCTCGTTGGAGCGGATGAAACTGCCGAGGGTCGGTGGGCTGGAGTCGGAGATCGTCAACCACACCTACGACGATCTCGGCAATGTGACGCGAGTCGTCGGCACGATGTCCTCCTCCGGGACCAACACCGTCTATGTCGACGCCACCACCCAGTCACCCTTCGGTGAGTTGCTCCAACGCAAACTCGGTGTCGAGGATCAGCCGCAGGCGTATCAGAGTTACACCTACGACGATGTGACCCGACGGCTGACCGGTTTCTATTTCGACCGCGACGCCACCATCCCCAACGTCGCCGCCGTGCAGTATGAGTACGACCCGGCCGGCAACGTGTTGTCGATGGCCAACCGGCCGCAGGACGACGACGACAACCCACGGCCCGCCGCCAGCGATGTGCAGTGTTTCCAGTACGACCATCTGCGTCGGCTCACCCAGGCATGGAGTCAGGCCACGGCGACCTGCGCCGCCACGCCGCAGGCCTCGATCGTCGGTGGGGTGGCTCCGTACTGGATGTCGTACGCCTTCGACAGGGCCGGTGCCCGCACCTCGGTGACCGACCACCGCAGCGGTCTGACGTCGAACTACGGCTACGCCGACGCGGACAGCCCGCAGCCGTACGCGGTCCGCACGGTCACCGGTGGTGGTCGAAGCGCTCAGTACGACTGGGACGCGAGCGGCAACCTGACCCACCGTAGTGTCGACGGGGTCGACGAGACCCTGGAGTGGAATCCGCAGGGCAAGCTGACGGAGATCACCGGACCCGCTGGGACCACCCGGATGGTCTACGACGTCGACGGCAACCGCATCGCCCGGCTCGACCCGAACGGTCAGGCGACGGTCTTCCTGGGCGGGCACGAGTTGACTGTCGTGGGGCAGAGCACGACGGCGACCCGGTACTACTCGCACCGCGGCGACGTCATCGCCTCCCGTACGGCATCGAGTGGCACCGCCGTCCAGGATGTGATCTGGCTCGGCGCCGACCGGCACGGCACGGTGCTCTGGACGGTCAACTCGGTCACCCGGGTGGACACGATCAAGTACCTGGACCCGTACGGCAACCCGAGGTCCGGCGGGAGCAACGGCACCTGGCCCTCCGGCCAGCGCGGCTTCGTCGGAGGCATCGCGGACCCGAACGGCCTGTCGTTGCTGGGGGCCCGGTTCTACGACACCTTCCTCGGTGCCTTCATCTCCGTCGACCCGCTCATGGATCTGGCGGATCCGCAACAGACCCAGGGATACTCGTACGCCAACAACAACCCGATGACCTTCACCGACCCGGACGGACTCATTCCGATGGCCACCGGATCGACCCAGGAGGAGTTGCAGCACCAGAAGAAGACCGGCAAGCGGCTCACCCAGAACCCGGTAACGAATAAGTGGACGTTCGTGGCCGTCCCGAAGCCCGTTTACCAACCCAGTGCGTACTCTCGGTACACGCCGCGGCAGATTGCCAACATGAAGGGCGAAGGCGGGGTACCTCAGCCCGCACCGGCACCGGCGCCGTCACCGCAGCCCGGCTGGTCACCTTTCTACACCCATTCTGTCTGTGGCATTTTGTGCGTCGGGCTGACCTCAACCCCGGAGGGAGTGTTTTTCGAAGTCGGCGGACTGGGCTGGGGTGGGTACAGTTACACCGGCGGGGCCACCTCAGTCCCCCCTTCTTACATGAAGGACAACGGCTACGCTCAGGTGTGTGGTGCAGTGTTGTTGGGCGGCTGTTACCAGACCGGTCAGCGGATTGACGGGGGAAACTGGCATGGCGGCGCTATCACGGCTGGTACCGGAAAGGCATTCTTCCTGGGAATGATGGGTTCCTGGAAGATTACGGACACCAACTTCACGAATATCGAACCCGAGGAGGCGTTCCGTAACGCGATGGTGGGTGGCGCTGGAGGCGGGCCGGCGTCGAACATCTTTACCCGTAGCGCGATCTCTGTCTTTTGGCGGTAGGATTCGCTGATGGTTTTCGAGGCTAGGTGGAAAAGTGCCGGAAGGTAACCGTTTGAGGGATTCGCTTCCGTCCGGTGCGAGGCGGAAGCCGCTCTATCGTCTGACGGTATGGTGGCTCCGTCTGCTCCCGATCGCGCTCGTGCTGTCCATGGCTTTCCTGGTGGACGGCGGCTGGGTGGTGATGTTGGTGTTCATATCAGCGGGGCTGCTGATTACCCTGCCGATGCGTTACATCGCGTACGCCGAATGGGAAATCAAGCAATCGGATTTCGACGAACTGGCACTAC
This sequence comes from Micromonospora sp. NBC_01739, assembly GCF_035920385.1. GTDB lineage: Bacteria > Actinomycetota > Actinomycetes > Mycobacteriales > Micromonosporaceae > Micromonospora. The sequence continues at coordinate 97,213 of NZ_CP109151.1, forward strand.
GCGACGCCATCAACCCCCGATTCTGGTGAGGCCCGGTGCCCGCGCTGCCCTCGTGCAGCGCGGGCACCCCGCCCTCGCCTGTCCGCTCTAGTTGATCAAGAAGTTTGTGTCGCCGAGCGGTGGTACGTATGTCGGGTTCCGCGCCGTTCCCGACCGAGACCCTGGGCCAGCCGCGCGGGCGTACCAACTCACCCGGCAAGGTCTTCCTGCCCGACGGCTGGCTGGCCAGCCGCGACGACGACACCGTCCCCGAGGGCGCCGAACTGGCCGACTCCGGCGGCTGAGCGCAGACCGGCGGCCTTCGGGCATTACCTGGCAGGTAATCGACTCCGCGCGGGTGCTACGGCACGCTGGCGTTGACGCCCGAGGACGAGGAACCTGATGAATCCTGCCCGACCCCTGTGTCGATCGAGCCTGCGCCCGTCCGTGCTGGACGCGGTACCGCCGGAGCTGCCGTGACCGCCACCGTGCCGGCGCTCTCGGTCGGCCCGGCGCTGCGCCGGTGGCGGGAGGTGCGGCGGTTGAGTCAACTGGAGTTGGCCGCGCGGGCCGACATCTCCACCCGCCATCTGAGCTTCGTCGAGACGGGCCGGTCGCGGCCGAGCGGGGAGATGGTGCTTCGCCTCGCCGAACACCTCGACCTGCCGCTACGCGAACGCAATCGGCTGTTGTTGGCGGCGGGCTACGCCCCGGCGTACCCGCAGACCGCGCTGACCGCCCCCCGGATGGCCCCGGCCCGCGCCGCCGTCCGGCAGGTGCTGGCCGGCCACGAGCCCTACCCGGCCGTGGTGGTGGACCGCAGTTGGCAGATGGTGGACGCCAACCAGAGCCTGACCATCTTCACCGATCTGGTCGCGCCCGACCTGCTGGCGCCTCCGGTGAATGTGCTGCGGGTGAGCCTGCATCCGGACGGCCTCGCCCCGCACATAGCGAACCTTCGCCAGTGGCGGGGGCATCTGCTGGCTCGGCTGGCTCGGCAGGTCGAACTGACCGGCGACGCCGAGTTGGTAGCACTCGACGGCGAGTTGCGTGGCTATCCGGGGGGAGGCCCGGAACCGGACGTCGAACTGCCCGGGCCGGGCGACATCGTGGTGCCGCTGCGGCTGCGGTACGACGGTGGAGAACTGGCCTTCCTCAGCACCATTGCGACGTTCGGCACGCCACTGGACGTCACGTTGGCCGAACTGTCCATCGAGTCGTTCTATCCCGCAGACGAGCGTACGGCGTCGGTGCTGCGCGAACGCACCCGCCGCTGACCCTGCCCTTGGAGGTCGTGAAGTGTCCGCTACCCGGCAGACCGTAGACACGCTGCTGTCCCGCATCGTCGCCGGTGAGGTACCCGATCGGATCGCCGAGCTGTACGCCGACCGAGTCGACTGGCAGGTCAACTGGCCGAGCACCGAGCACCTCGACGTGCCGTGGATCCGTCCGCGATCAACCCGTGCGGACGTCGCCGACCACCACCGCACGCTGGCCGCGGCCACCGTGCCCGGCCAGGCCGAGGCGACCGTCACCGGCATCCTCGTCGACGGGCCGGACGCCGTGGTGTTCGGCCAGGTCGCCCAGACGGTACGCCGTACCGGCAGACGGTTCACCGCTCGTTTCGCCCTGCACCTCACGGTCGCCGATGGCCGGATCGTCCGGCACCACGTTTACGAGGACAGCCTCGCCATCGAGGCCGCCTGCCGGAGTTGACGCCCGCAGCTGAACGACGGCAAGGGCCGACCCCGTGCGGGGCCGGCCCTTGCCGTTCGTGCTGGTGGATCGTCAGCTGGTGGCGCTGTAGCCGCGGGTGGCGATCCAGTCGGCGAGGTTGTCGGTGGTGAGCCAGTACTCGGCCTTGTTGGGGTCGGCGGAGTCGGCGATCTTGACCTGCTCGCCGTTGTCGCGGTAGCCGGTGACGCTGATGTAGTGGCCGCCTTCGTAGCTGTGGGTGGTGCCGGTGGTGTCGGTGGCGGTGCCGGCGATGTTGGCGACTACGGCGCGGCCGTCGTCGACGGTGCGCTTGATGTCGTCGCGCAGCTTGTCGGCGTGCTTGTCGGCGGCCTTGGCGTCCGGGATCTCCACCGACTTGTAGACGTTCTTGCCGGTTTCCTTGTTCAGCACGGGGGTGATGTCGTTGATGGAGTTGGTGCCGTCTTCGGTGGTGCCCATGCGTTCGGCCATGTCGTGCTGGTCGATGTCCTTGCCCTGGACGGACAGGGCGTTGCGGGTGGCGGCGGGGCCGCAGTAGTAGAAGGTGTCCTGGGCCTCGTAGCGCACGTCGAGCTGCCGTTCGGTCTGGTGGTCGTGCGCGGCGATGACGCCGGGGGTGGCCTGGGCGGCGATGGCGGGGGCGGCGATGCCACCGGCGGTGGCGGCGGCAGCGGCGATGGTCAGAGCGGTCTTCCGCAGGATGGTGGTAGCCATGATGAGTTCCGCCTTTCCGTTCGGGGGTGTACGCGGCGAGCGAAGGGGGTCGCGGTGGCCGCGCAGTACGGGGGAAGATCGTGATGCAGGGCTCTGGCCCCTGCTCGGGCATCGGGGGCCCGCTGGGCCGCTCACGATGTCCGGAAGATGTGTAACGCCGGGTGGGCCTCGGTCATTCCGGCCCGGCATCCCGGGGGCGCCACGTAGGAGGCGTCGCGGTTACCCCCTGTACAACGACGGGGCTGGGGGCATCATTCCGCCGCCGCAGTGACCCAGATCACCACTTAGTGGGACAAAACGCCCAAAGCGCCGCTCGGTTTCGGCGATGATCGACTCCGTTGCGCCGGAATGGCGGTCTCTCGCCGGCCTGGACCCCGCCGTTTCGGCGTAATGGTGAGGGACGTCGCGCGACTGACCGATCAGCCCTGAGCGGAGCGGATCGCGCCTTGGGCCGACGGTGCGGACCGGGGCGCGGGGACGGGTGGCTGGGTCGGCCAGGGCACCTCGGGCGAGGGGTGGTACGCGATCCCGGCCGCCGTCCAGCGCGGGCCGTGCCCGGCCAGGCGCTGCCGGAAGTCGGCCCAGTCGTGGGCGGATCGGGGCGACCAGGCCAGTTCGGCGATCGCGGGTAGCCGGGGGAAGAGCATGAACTCGACCTCGGTACGGGTGGTCACCGACTCCGTCCACAGGGGAGCTTCCACCCCCAGCACGGCCTCGGGCGGTACCCCGGTCAGGTGGGTGGCCGGGTCCCAGTCGTACGCCCGGTGGGCGTCGATCAGGGCGGCCCAGTCGTGTCCGATCGGGGTGTCCGGGGCGTACTTCATGTCCAGGTAGGTGCGGTCGGCGGGGGAGAGGATCATCCGGGCCCCCTGGCGTACCGCCTCGGCGGTGACCGGGTCGTCGGGGCGGGTGCCCCACCATTGCAGGATCCGCCCGTCGAGGTGGGCGGCCTGGGCGATCTGGTGCCAGCCGATCACCGTCCGGCCCAGCCCGGCCACGATCCGCTGGACCCGCTCGACGAAGCGGGCGTACACCTCGGCGGGCACCTTGAAGGCCTCGTCGCCGCCGATGTGCAGCCACCGGCCGGGGGTGAGGGCGGCGACTTCGCCGAGGACCTCGGCGACGAAGGCGTACGTCCGCTCGCTTGTCGGGTCGAGGTAGCTGAACCCGACCTCCGTGCCGGTGTACGGCGGCGGTGCGATCCGGTCCGGGGCCAGTTCCGGGTAGGCGACCAGGGCGGCGTTGGTGTGGCCGGGCAGGTCGATCTCGGGGATGACGGTGATGTGCCGGGCGGCGGCGTACGCCACGATCCTCCGGTAGTCGGCCTGGGTGAAGTACCCGCCGGGGCCTCCGCCGACCTGGGTGGCCCCACCGAGGTCGGCCAGCCGGGGCCAGGAGTCGATCGCGATCCGCCAACCCTGGTCGTCGGTGAGGTGCAGGTGCAACCGGTTGAGCTTGTACCGGGCCAGGTGGTCGATGACCCGCAGCACGTCGGGGACCCCGAAGAAGTGCCGGGCCACATCGAGCATGGCGCCCCGGTGGGGGTACCGGGGGCGGTCGAGGATCGACCCGCCGGGCAGCACCCACCGGTCGGTGACCGGGGTGGCGCTCTCCACGGCGGCGGGTAGCAGTTGCCGCAGGGTCTGCACCCCGCAATGCAGGCCGGCGGGGGTGCCGGCCCGCAGGCGTACCCCCTCGGGGGTGACATCCAGCCGGTAGCCCTCGGGGCCCAGGTCGGCCTCGCCGGTGAGGTGCAGGACGATGCCGTCGGCCGGGGGTTGCCCGGTGATCTCGGTGACCGGCAGGGGGTAGCCGGTGGCCGGGCGGAGCAGGGCGGCCAGTTGCTCACCGACGGCCAGGGCGGCCGGGTCGGCGCTGACCCGGATCACCGCCTCGGTGGGCAGCAGGTAGTCGGCGCCGGGGTCGGGCTCTACCCGCTCGGGGGCGGGCACCACCTGGCCCAGCCGGATCGGCGCCGGGGCGAGCAGCGCCGCCGCCGCCCGCTCCGCCGCGCCCGCCAACTCCCCGGCGGTACGCGGGCCGGCGTACCCGGTCGGGTCCAGGGGCTTCGGGGTGGTGTCGGGCAGGGGGGACACGAAGAGCTCCGAGGGGGTGTATTCGCGGCGGGTATGGCAATGGTGCGAGGTGTGGTGACGGTACGTGTCGTCAAGAGTACGGCGCAGCGCGCAATTGCTTGTTCGTGTTTATGGAAGCGTTCCCAGAAACTCCGACGAACGCGGAAAGTGGTGATTGCTGTGCCCATTGTCACCGAATGGCCCCAGGCTGCGCCTTGTTCGCTTAGCCTTCGCCCACCGATCGGCACAGCACCCGGATTGCCAGTGAGGGCTTTCGGGGTACAAAAAAACTGAACCTTCGTTAAGTGTCAGTCCGGGCGCGTGGGAGGCTCTGGTGACAGTGCAGGAAACGGTCGAGCACAAGTACGTCTACGACTTCGCCGAGGGCAACAGGGATCTCAAGGACCTGCTCGGTGGCAAGGGTGCCAACCTGGCCGAGATGACCCACCTCGGCCTGCCGGTTCCGCCCGGCTTCACGATCACCACCGAGGCGTGCAAGGCGTACCTGGCCAGCGGGGAGCAGCCCGCCGGGCTGGCCGACCAGATCGCCGCCCACCTGGCCGCCCTGGAGCAGGGCATGGGCCGACGCCTCGGTGACCCGGAGGACCCACTGCTGGTCTCGGTGCGGTCCGGGGCGAAGTTCTCCATGCCGGGCATGATGGAGACCGTCCTCAACGTGGGACTCAACGACCGCAGCGTCGTCGGGTTGGCCGCCCAGGCCAACGGCAACCAGCGGTTCGCCTGGGACTCCTACCGGCGACTGATCCAGATGTTCGGCAAGACCGTCTGCGAGGTGCCCGGCGAGGAGTTCGAGCACGCCATCGACGAGGCCAAGCGGGCCAAGGGCAGCACGGACGACCTGGACCTGGACGCCGAGGACCTGCGGGCCCTGGTCGACACGTACAAAAAGATCTTCAGCAAGCACACCGGGCGGGAGTTCCCGCAGGACCCTCGCGAGCAGCTCGACCTGGCCATCCGGGCGGTCTTCGACTCGTGGAACGCCGAGCGGGCGGTGATCTACCGCCGGCAGGAACGGATCCCGGCCGACCTGGGCACCGCGGTCAACGTGGTGGCGATGGTCTTCGGCAACCTGGGCCCGGACTCCGGCACCGGGGTGGCCTTCACCCGTGACCCGGCCAGCGGGGCCCAGGGCATCTACGGCGACTACCTGGCCAACGCCCAGGGGGAGGACGTGGTCGCCGGCATCCGCAACACCGTGCCCCTGCAGGAGTTGGAGCGGATCAACAAACCCGCCTACGACGAACTGCTGGACTACATGGCCCGGCTGGAGCGGCACTACCAGGACCTCTGCGACATCGAGTTCACCATCGAACGCGGCAAGCTGTGGATGCTGCAGACCCGGGTCGGCAAGCGTACGGCCGCCGCCGCCTTCGTCATCGCCGGTCAACTGGTCGACGAGGGCCTGATCGACCTGGACGAGGCGCTGCACCGGGTCAACGGGGCCCAACTGGCCCAGCTGATGTTCCCGCGTTTCCAGCTCGACCACGGCTTCGAGCCGGTGGCCACCGGCATCGGCGCCTCGCCGGGGGCGGCGGTCGGCAAGGTGGTCTTCACCTCGGCCCGCGCGGTCGAGTTGGCCGGTCAGGGTGAGGACGTCATCCTGGTCCGCCGGGAGACCAACCCGGACGACCTGAACGGCATGATCGCCGCCAAGGGCATCCTCACCTCCCGGGGCGGCAAGACCAGCCATGCCGCCGTGGTGGCCCGGGGGATGGGCAAGACCTGCGTCTCCGGCGCCGACGAGTTGGACATCGACGTGCCGAAGCGGCGGATCACGGTGGCCGGTCGGACGGTCACCGAGGGGGAGGTGGTCTCCATCGACGGCACCACCGGCAAGGTGTACCTGGGTCAGGTGCCCGCCACCCCCTCCGAGGTGGTGCAGTACTTCGAGGGTGAACTCGACCCGGAGGCCACCGACGACGCGCTGGTCCAGGCCGTACACCGGATCATGTCGCATGCGGACACCCGGCGGCGGCTGGCGGTACGCACCAACGCCGACACCGGTGCCGACGCGGCGCGGGCGCGGCGGTTCGGGGCCGAGGGCATCGGGCTGTGCCGCACCGAGCACATGTTCCTCGGTGACCGACGGGAACTGGTCGAGCGGTTGATCCTGGCCCGGGAGGCCCCGGAGCGGGAAGCCGCCCTCGCTGCCCTGCTGCCCCTGCAGCGGGCCGACTTCGTGGAGATCTTCCGGGCGATGGACGGGCAGCCGGTCACCGTCCGGCTGATCGACCCCCCGCTGCACGAGTTCCTCCCGCCCCTGGAACAGCTCGCGGTCGACGTGGCGGTGGCCCAGGAACGCGGCGAGGACGTGGCCAAGGAGGAGGCCCTGCTGGCCGCGGTACGCCGGATGCACGAGGAGAACCCCATGCTGGGGCTGCGCGGGGTCCGCCTGGGCCTGGTCATCCCCGGCCTGTTCGCGATGCAGGTCCGGGCGATCACCGAGGCCGCCGTGGAGTGCACCCGCCAGGGGGTACGCGCCTGCCCGGAGATCATGGTCCCGCTGGTCGGCGCGGTTCAGGAACTGGAGACCGTACGCGCCGAGGCCGAGAAGATCATCGCCGAGGTGGCCGGTGGCAGCGATGTCGAGGTGCTGATCGGCACGATGATCGAGGTGCCCCGGGCGGCCCTGACCGCCGGGCAGATCGCCGAGGCGGCCGAGTTCTTCTCCTTCGGCACCAACGACCTGACCCAGATGGGCTGGGGCTTCTCCCGCGACGACGTGGAGGGTGCCTTCTTCTGGCGCTACCTGGAACTGGGCATCTTCGGCATCTCGCCGTTCGAGTCGATCGACGCCGACGGCATCGGTCGACTGGTGCGGATCGCGGCCGAGGAGGGCCGGGCGGCTCGCCCCGGACTCAAGCTGGGGGTGTGCGGCGAGCACGGGGGCGACCCGGACTCGGTGCACTTCTTCCACGCCGTAGGACTGGACTATGTCTCCTGCTCGCCGTTCCGGGTGCCGGTGGCCCGGCTGGAGGCGGGCCGGGCGGCCGTGGTCACGGCGGGCTCGGACAGTCGCTGAACGACCCGGGTCGGCGGGCGCTGGTCCGCCGACCCAGCTCGGCGGCCGACCCGGTCGGGCTCAGATCGGCGGGCGGCGCCAGGTGATGTGCGGGTCCCGGCGGGGACGCTGGCTTGGCAGGGTGGACATCGGGGTACGCACGGCCAGTGGGGTGTGTGGATCGGTCTGCAGCGGCGTCAGGGGGGTCGATCGGCGGCAGGCGGCCAGGGTCGGCCCGGCCCGATCAACCATCGCCAGCGCCTCCTCGCGCAGCGCGACCAGGTCGGCGCCGGGGGCGGCCACCAGGGTCAACAGGGCGTCCCCACCGGCCGGATAGGTGATCACACAACCCGCCCCGGTGTGCACCACGGACTCGTGGAAGGGGCCCTGCCGGACGGTCGCCGCCATCCGGTTGCCGACGCCGTAACTCGCCGCCGCCAGGGCGGCCAGGTAGGTGGCCTCCTGAAGCGGCAGGTCGCTGGAGATCAACAGGCCGTCCGTGCCGGCGAGCACCGTGCCGGTCACTTCGGGCCTACGTCGGCGCAGCCCCTGCAACTCGGTGCCCATCATCGTTTCCGCGTTCACGAGCGTTTCTCTCCCACCGGTTGTGTCGCCGCTCAACAGGTGACGTTCCGCGATGGCGACGCTACCCGTGGATGTCGATTAACGCGATCCCGTGACCGTCGGCAATCGGACGACAACTCTAGTCTGATCGGAGGATGTGAACCCTTCGGCCGCAGTTCGTCGTCGCGCCGTCCGGCGCGGCCGGGCGTAACCTGAGGCTCGCCGGAGGACCGTCGTCGCAAAGGGGTGCCGGATGAGTGTGCGTACCGGGCTGTCGGGGCTTGCCGGTCACCGGTCGGAGGTGTCGGCATGACCAGTGTCTGGACCAGTCTGACCATCGATGCCCGTGATCCGGCCCGGTTGGCCCGCTGGTGGGCCGAGGTGCTCGGCTACCAGGTGGTCACCGAGCAGCCCGACGAGGTGGAGATCCGGCAGGCCGCCGACCGGTTGCCCGGCATCGTCTTCGTGCCGGTGACCGATGCCAAGGAGAACAAGAACCGGCTGCACCTGGACCTGCGACCGGCCGACCGGGAGGCCGAGGTGGAACGACTCGTCGACATGGGTGCCCGGCATGTCGACGTGGGCCAGAACGGCAGCGACTGGACGGTGCTCGCCGACCCGGAGGGCAACGAGTTCTGCGTACTCGCACCACGTGGGGACTGACGCGCAGCGGCGGGTGTCCGAGCCGGTCAAGGACGCCGGGGGAGACCGGTCACCGTACGAGCGGGACCGGGCCCGGGTGCTGCACTCGGCGGCCTTCCGCCGGCTCGCCGCGAAGACCCAGGTGCACACGGCCGGCACGGACGACTTCCTGCGTACCCGACTGACCCACTCGCTGGAGGTGGCCCAGATCGCCCGGGAGATGGGGGCGCGACTGGGCTGCGATCCGGACGTCGTCGACACCGCCGGGTTGGCCCACGACCTGGGGCACCCGCCGTTCGGACACAACGGCGAAACCGCCCTGGACGCGGTCGCCGCCGCCTGCGGCGGCTTCGAGGGCAACGCGCAGACCCTGCGGGTGCTGACCCGCCTGGAAGCCAAGGTGTACGCCGCCGACGGCACCTCCGTCGGGCTCAACCTCACCCGCGCCTGCCTGGACGCGGTCAGCAAGTACCCCTGGCCGCGTCGGCCGGGTCAGCGCAAATTCGGGGTGTACGCCGACGACCGGCCGGTCTTCGACTGGCTGCGGCAGGGGGCACCGACCGGGGATCGGCGCTGCCTGGAGGCGCAGGTGATGGACTGGGCCGACGATGTCGCGTACTCGGTGCACGACGTGGAGGACGGCATCCACGGCGGATACCTGACCCTGGATCTGCTGCTGGCCGACCCCGACGAGCGGGCCGCCCTCTGCGCCGACGTGGCCGCCACCTACTCCGCCGAGCCGCCGGACTACCTGGGCCAGGTGCTGACGGAGTTGCTAGCCGATCCGCTGCTGGCCCCGCTGGCCGGCTACGACGGCAGCCACCGGGCCCAGGCCGCCCTCAAGGCCACGACAAGCATGCTGACCGGCCGATTCGTGGCCACCGCCGTCACGGCCACCACGGCCCGGTTCGGCCCCGGGCCGCACCGCCGCTACGCGGCCGACCTGGTGGTGCCCCGGTCGCTGCGGGCCCAGTGCGCCCTGCTCAAGGGCATGGCCCTGCGCTACGTGCTGCGTCGTCCCGGGGCGCAGGGGCGCTACCAGCGACAACGGGAGATCCTCACCGACCTGGTGAGGATGCTGACCGACCGGGCACCCGAGGCCCTGGACCCGGTCTTCGCCCCCCTGTGGCGCGCCGCCCCGGACGATGTAGCCCGGCTGCGGGTGGTGGTCGACCAGGTGGCCTCCCTGACCGACCCCGCCGCCCTGGCCTGGCACACCCGCCTGGTCGCCTGACCCTGCTGCTTGCGATCCTGGCGCCGGCCTGGCTAGCTGACGTCGGCCTGGCACGCCCGCCTGCTGGGCTGACGCCGGCCGGTCGGGCTCTGGCGGGTGAGGCTAGCCTAACCAGATGACCGAGCGCCCGAAGACAGTCACCGCCGCCCGCGTGGTACGCACCGAACGACCCACCGCGCATGTGGTCCGAGTGGTGTTCGGGGGACCTGAGCTGATCGGCCTGCCGGTGGGCGAGTTCACCGACCACTACATCAAGATCGTCTTCCCGGTGCCCGGGGTCGACTATCCGCGCCCGATGGAACTCGCCGCGATCAAGCGTGAACTGCCGCGTGAGCACTGGCCCCGGCTGCGGGCGTACACCGTGCGGGCCTGGGATGCCGAGACCGGGCAGATGACGGTCGACGTGGTGCACCACGGCGAGACCGGCCTGGCCGGGCCCTGGGCCGCCGCCCTGCGACCCGGCGACGAGGTGCTGTTCACCGGCCCCGGTGGGGCGTACGCCCCCAGCCCGGAGGCCGACTGGCACCTGATGGTCGGCGACGAGAGCGCCCTGCCGGCGATCGCCGCCTCCCTGACCCGGCTGCCGGTGGGCGCCCCCGCGCACGTCTTCGTCGAGGTGGACAACCCGTCCGACGAGCAGCCCCTGCCCAGCCCCGGCAACGTCCACCTGACCTGGCTGCACCGCAACGGAGGCAAGGTCGGCGCGGCCCTGGTCTCCGCCGTCCGGGAACTGGAGTTCCCGCCCGGCACGGTGCACGCCTTCGTCCACGGCGAGGCAGGCTTCGTCCGCGACCTCCGCCGCTACCTGCGGGTCGACCGAGCCATCCCCCGCGAGGCCCTCTCCATCTCCGGCTACTGGCGCCAAGGCTTCGACGACGAAGGCTGGCGCGCCACCAAACCCGACTGGAACCGCCAAGTAGAACTAGACGAACACCCCACCCCCACCCCCACCCCCACCCACCCCCTCCCAACCCGTTGATCATGAGGTTGGCGGCACTTTTGTAGATCAAGTCCGCCGTCAACCTCATGATCGACGGGGCGAGAGTGGGTGAGGGGGAGAGTGGGTGGGGGTGGTGGGTGGGGGTGGGGTGGGCGGGGGAGGATGGGGGGAGATAGGCAGAAGGGGGTGGGGGTGTGGCGGGGCGGATTCGGGATGAGGACATCGCGCTGGTTCGGGAGCGGGCCTCCATCGCTGAGGTGATCTCCGACACGGTGACCCTGAAGTCGGCGGGGGCGGGCAACCTGAAGGGGTTGTGCCCGTTCCACGACGAGAAGAGTCCGTCGTTCAACGTCTCGCCCGCACGCAACGTCTGGTACTGCTTCGGCTGCGGTGCCGGTGGCGACGCCATCAAGTTCCTGATGGACGCCGAGCATCTGAGCTTCGTGGAGGCGGTGGAGCGGCTCGCCGCCCGGGTCGGGCTGCAACTGCGGTACGTGGAGGACGACCGGTCCGCCCCCCGCCGGGAGCGACCCCAGCAGGGACAGCGGCAGCGGCTGGTCGCCGCGCACGCCGCCGCAGTGGAGTTCTACACCGCCCAACTCACCACGGCCGGTGCGCGTACCGCCCGGGAGTTCCTCGCCCAGCGGGGCTTCGACCGGGCCGCCGCCGAACGGTACGGCTGCGGATTCGCCCCCGAGGGCTGGGACCCCCTCACCCGGCATCTGCGTCAGCGGGGGTTCAGCCACGACGAACTGGTAGCCGCCGGGCTGTCCCGACCGGCCCGCTCGGGCAGCCTGATCGACCGGTTCCGGCGTCGGCTGCTCTGGCCGATCCGCGACCTGACCGGCGATGTGATCGGCTTCGGCGCCCGCAAGCTGTTCGACGATGACGACGGACCGAAGTACCTCAACACCCCCGAGACCCCGATCTACAAGAAGTCCCAGGTGCTCTACGGCATCGACCAGGCCAAGCGGGAGATCGCCAAGCAGGGTCGGGTGGTGGTGGTCGAGGGGTACACCGACGTGATGGCCTGCCACCTGGCCGGGGTACCGACCGCGGTGGCGACCTGCGGCACCGCCTTCGGCGGCGACCACATCGGCGTACTGCGTCGGCTGCTGCTGGACACCGACGCCGTGGCCGGGGAGATCATCTTCACCTTCGACGGGGACGCCGCCGGGCAGAAGGCCGCCCTGCGCGCCTTCGAGGACGACCAGCGCTTCGTCGGGCGTACCTTCATCGCGGTCAGCCCCGACAACATGGACCCCTGCGACCTACGCCTGGCAAAGGGCGACCTGGCCGTACGCGACCTGGTCGCGCGCCGCGAGCCGCTGGTCGACTTCGCGCTGCGCCACGTGATCAGCCGGTACGACCTGGACACCGTCGACGGTCGGGTCGAAGCCATGCGCCGGGCCGCGCCGCTGGTGGCCAAGCTCAAAGACCAGGAAAAACGCCCGGAATACGTCCGCAAGCTCGCCGGTGACCTCGGCATGGAGATCGAGCCGGTGCAGCGGGCCGTCATGGCCGCGGCTGCCGGTCGACCGGTGGACGGCCCGACGCGTCCGACGCGCAGCGAGCCGAGCGTGGACAGTCCGCAGTCGATGGTGGAGCGGGAGGCGCTGAAGCTGGCCCTCCAGGAGCCGGTGCTGGCCGGGCCGATGTTCGACGCGATCGAGGCGACCGACTACCGGCACCCGGTGCACGTGGCGGTGCGTACGGCCATCGCCCAGGCCGGTGGTGCCGCCTCCGGGACCGGCGGCGCGGTGTGGGTGGAGGCGGTCCGCGACGCCTGCGAGGACCTAGCGGCCCAGGCCCTGGTCGGTGAGTTGGCCGTGGAGCCGCTGCGGATCGACGGCGAGCCCGACCCGAGGTACGTTTCGATCACCATGGCCCGCCTGCAGTGGGGCTCGGTCACCGCCCGGATCCGGGAGTTGAAGTCCCGGATCCAGCGGATCAACCCGGTCAGCAACAAGGACGAGTACTTCGCCACCTTCGGTGAGCTGCTCTCACTGGAGCAGCACGCCCGGGCCCTGCGTGAGCAGGCGGCGGGAGGATTGTGATGATCAGACTGTTCCGGCGTCGGCCCAAGTTGCCGTCCACCGCCCGGCCACCCCTGGAGCGTGACGAGCGGGTGCTGGCCTGGGCCTCCGTCGGCAACGGCGAAGGCGACGGGGTGGTCGTGGCCAGCAACCTGGGGCTGTGGCTGCCCGGACGCGGGCACCGGATCGGCTGGCATGACATCGTCAAGGCGGCCTGGTCGGGCCGGGAACTCACCGTCACCTGCGGTGAGCAGGTCGCCGAGCGGGAGGGTTACCTGGTGATCGCCGACCGTCCGGCGGAACGCTACCTGCTGCTAGACCCGGGCGAGCTGCCCCACCAGGTACGCACCCGGGTCACCAAGTCGGTGGCGTACACCCAGCACCACGCCCTGCCCGGCGGTGCCGGCCGGATCGTCGGTCGACGGGTGCCCGGGGTGGATGGTCTGACCTGGATGGTCCACTACGACCCCGGCACCCCCCACGACGACGAGGCGGTGATCGCGGAGACCGACCAACTGGTCGCCGCCGCCCGCGCCGCGACCACCCCTCAGGACCTCTGAGCAGGCCGCTTGTCGGGCGAGGGCGCTCAGCGGGGGCGGGCCCAGGTGAGGAAGCGGTCGGCCAGGACCTGCGGCGGAAGTTGGCCGTGCAGGTCGTCGGTCGCGTCGTACACGCCCGGGTGAGCCACCCCGGCCGTCCCGGTCCGTTGAGGGGGAACACCTCCGTCGGCGCGGTCGCCCACGCCGGTCGCTCGACGGTTTCGGGCGGTGTACCCGGTGGCGGTGGCCGGCCGGCGGGGGTGTCCGGCCCGGCCAGCGGAGGCCGGTGGGGCGGTGTGGGCCATGGCGCGGGCGGTAGGGGGCGGCTGTTGCGGATGCGTCGGGGAAGCGTGGACGCCGTCAAGGGTCGGCATTGCCAGAACTTGAGTCGCATGGAGCCTCCGTCGAGGTGTGAAGGGGCGCCGGGCCGATGGTCGGTGCCGGCGCCCCGGCCTGGTTCCGCCCGCCGTCCGATCCCGTGAGCGGTCCCGCTGCGTGACAGTCTGGTGAGGATGCGACTACGGTGGGAGGCCCGGCACGGTGACGACCAGGGCGTCCAAGCCGGTTTCCAGGCGGTACGAAGGTGTACGGAGGCTGTCCGTGGAACGCTCGTCCATGTTGGAGCACTTCGCGGAGGAACTTCGGCTGGCTCGCACGGTCACCGGCATGTCGCAGAGCGCCCTTGCCGAGGCGCTGAGCTATTCGCCCGCCCTGGTCGCCAAGGTGGAGACGGGTGAGCGGCGACCCAGCCTCGACTTCGCCCGCCGCTGCGACACCGTGTTCGGCGCGGACGGCCGGTACGAGCGCATCCAGCGCCGCATCAGCCGCGAAACCGTGGTCCCCTGGTTCCGCGACTGGCCCGGCATCGAGGCCGAAGCCACCGCCCTACGCTGGTTCGAGCCGTTGTACGTGCCCGGCTTGTTGCAGACCGAGGGCTACGCCCGTGCCATCTTGGACGGTGCCGGGTTGTTCGCGTCGGATGAGATCGAGCAGCAGTTGACGACCCGGCTGGACCGTCAGACGGTGCTTACCCGAGACCGTCCGCCCCTGCTCACGGCGGTCATCGACGAGTACGTTCTGCGTCGTCGGATCGGCGAGCCGGAGGTGATGCGCGAGCAGTTGCGGCACCTGGTGAAGCTCGGATCGACGATGCCTCGGCTCCGAATTCAGGTGGTGCCGCTGTCGGCCGGAGCCTACCCGGGGCTCGACGGACCCTTCGTGATCGCTACCTACCCACAAGGCGATGATGTGGTCTACCTGGAGGGGCAGCGTCATGCGCAAGTCCTCGACCGTTCCGAGTTCGTGCGGCAGATGGTCGAGATTTGGGAGTCGATCCGGGGTGAGGCACTATCGCAGCAGCAGTCCCTCGACCTGATAGCGGAAGTGGCGGAGACATGGAACTGACCGGCGCCCGGTGGCGCAAGAGCACCCGCAGCAACGGCGGCGGCGGCGCCTGCGTGGAGGTGGCTGACAACCTGCCCGGCGTGGTGGCCGTACGCGACTCCAAGGACCCGACCGGGCCGACGCTGGCGTTCACGCCGAAGTCCTGGCAGACGTTCGTCGCACAAATCTCCGAGCCCTCGTAGCCCAACTCGCCTCGCCTCGCTGTCGGATTGGGCCGATCCCTCGTGAATCTTGGACAGTTGTCGTTACGGGAAAACGGCAAGTGTCCAAGATCTGGTGGCTAGGTGGGGTGCTGGGGGCCACTGTGGGCGGATGATTGTTCCCGACGAGCGCGCTGGGGCGCTGGAGTGGCTGGCTTTCGAGCAGGCCGGGGTGCTCACCTTCGCGCAGGCCCGCACGGTGCTCTCCGAGGGCACGGTACGAGGGCTGGTGCGCTCCGGGCGGTGGCGTGCGATCAGCCGAGGGCTGCTGTTGGCCGGTAACGGGCGGTTGACCCGGGACCAGCAACTGTGGGTGGCCGTCCTGGCCGCCGGACGGGGTGCGGTCCTCGCGGGAGCCACGGCGGCCATCGAAGCCGGGGTACGTGGGCTGCGGCTGGAACCCGTGCATGTGCTGGTGCCGGCGGCCCGTCGGGCGGCGCGTACGACCCTGCGCCGGATGCCGATCGACATGGCCGCCGTGGTGGTACATCGGACGGCGGTGTTGCCCGCCGAGCACCTTCAGGTCGGTCGTCCGCCCCGGACCACCACGGCGCGGGCGTTGGTCGATGCGGCCGGATGGGCCTCGTCCACCCGGCAGGCGCAGGAGATCATCGCGGCCGGCTGTCAGCAGCGGCGAGTGCTGCCCGGGGAGTTGGCGGCCGTACTCGATGTGCTGCCCCGGGCGCCCCGACGGCTGTTGATCCGGCAGACCATCGACGATATCGCCGGTGGCGCCCAGGCCCTCAGTGAGATCGATTTTGTTCGGCTCTGCCGACGGGCCGGGTTGCCTGAGCCCGAACTCCAGCAGCGGCGTACCGACGCGGCCGGTCGGATCCGCTGGTTGGATGCGTACTGGCGGCAGTGGCGGGTGCATGTGGAAATCGACGGTGCGCATCATCTGGACGTCCGCCATTGGGCTGCGGACATGCAGCGCCAGAACGATATCTGGACCACCGGGGATCGGATCCTCCGATTTCCCGCCTGGCAGGTCCGGGCCCACCCGGACCAGGTGGCCGACACCGTACGCCGTGCCCTGCTGGCCGCCGGATGGCGACCCGACAACTGAATCTTGGACAGTTTTCGATAGCGCCGAGCGCCAACTGTCCAAGATTCACGGGGGATCGCCGAGAGATTGTCGCTGGTCGATGTGGATTGTGGGTGGGGGGTTGGGGGTGTCGATGGGAGGTTAGGTGGGGGCGGTGGCCGGGCATGTCGTCGTCGGCGACCGAGTCGAGGGAGGGGCGATGGCCTCCGAGAATTCATCCAGCCGGGACGGGCGCGGCTCCGCGCAGCCGGCCAACCCCGAGCCTGCCCGGCCCGACGACGACCAGGCCGCCCGGTCCGACGGCAACACCGAGACCCGGCCGCGCGACCAGGACGCCCGGTCCGACGGCAACGGCGGGAGTCGGGCGTACGGCGGGGATGCTGGGGTGGGGCGGGATGAGCCGCGCAAGCCGACGCACCTGTCGTGGCGGGAGTGGGTGGCGGCGCTGCGTCGGACGGTGCGGGAGTTCAGCGACGACCGGCTGGGCGACTGGGCGGCGGCCCTCACCTACTACGGGGTGTTGTCGATCTTCCCCGGCCTGTTGGTGCTGGTCTCGTTGCTCGGCCTGCTCGGCCCCTCGGCCACCGAGGGGGTGCGGGACACCGTGGACGAGGCGGTGCCGGAGCAGAACATCCGCCAGATCATCGACGCGGCCATCGACCAGGCGCAGAGCAGCGGCGGACTGGCTGGGCTGGCGGCGATCGTCGGTCTGCTGGCGGCCTTCTGGTCGGCCTCCGGTTACGTCGCCGCGTTCATGCGGGCCGCCAACGCGATCTACGACGTGCCGGAGGGGCGGCCGATCTGGAAGACCCTGCCGATCCGGGTGGCGGTGACCGCGGTGATCGGTGCGCTGCTGCTGACCAGCGCGGTGATCGTGGTCTTCACCGGCCGGATCGCCGAGCATGTCGGGTCGGCGCTCGGGGTGGGGCGTACCGCCGTGACGGTCTGGGATCTGGTCAAGTGGCCGGTGCTGTTGGTGCTGGTCAGCCTGATGTTCGCCATTCTTTACTGGGCTACGCCGAACGCCCGGCAGGGCGGGTTCCGGTGGGTCAGCCCGGGTGGCGTGCTGGCGGTGCTGCTCTGGCTGCTGGTCTCCGGGGCCTTCGCGGTCTATGTGGCGAACTTCGGCTCGTACAACAAGACCTACGGCGCCCTGGCCGGAGTGATCATCTTCCTGGTCTGGTTGTGGTTGAGCAACGTGGCGATTCTGCTCGGTGCGGAGTTCGACGCCGAGTTGGCCCGGAGTCGGGCGATCGCCGGGGGTCTGCGGCCGGTCGATCGGGAGCCGTACGTCGAGCTGCGTGATGATCGCAAACTGCGTTCGAAGGATCACCCTCCGAAGTTGTTCTGACCTGCGGTAAGGGGATGGGCGGGCGGCGGCGCCAGCTTTTGCTAGATCCAACAAAAGTTGGTCCAGATTCGCTCTAAGGTCTGGACACCGCGCATCGACGGCTCCTACTGTGTCGGGCACCACGCATCGATATTTCATCGACGTGAACTAGTCCGGTGGAGAGGTGAGCCGTGCATACCGCCGACCCCCTGCACGTACGGCTGCTGCGGCTGCTCCGTAACGAGGGAGCGCTGTCGCGCGCCGAGCTCGCCGACCGGCTGCAGATGCCCCGCCCCCGGCTCCTCGCCGAGCTGGAACGACTGGTCGCCCTGGGTTTCGTCGCGGAGGCCGGCAAGGCCGCCTCCCGAGGCGGACGCCGCTCCACCCTGGTCGAACTCAGTCCCCACCTGCGTTTCGCCGCGGTGGACCTGGGGGCCAGCTCCATCGACGTCGAGGTCGTCAACGGCCGCCTCGAACCGGTGGCCGCGTACGCGGAGGCGGCCGACATCCGGACCGGGCCCAAGGTCACCCTCCAGCGGGTCAACGAACTGCTGCACAAGGCCCGGGTGGACGGCGCCTATGACCGGCTCGACGCGGTCGGCATCGGGGTACCCGGCCCGGTCAGCTTCCGCGACGGGGTGCCGGTGTCCCCGCCGATCATGCCCGGCTGGGACCGCTTCCCCGTCCGTGAGCTGCTCACCCGCGAGCACGGCTGCCCCGCCGTGGTCGACAACGACGTCAACATCATGGCGATCGGGGAGCGGCACGGCGGGGTCGCCCACTCCGTCGACGACTTCCTGTTCGTCAAGATCGGCACCGGCATCGGCTGTGGGATCTACCTCAGCGGCGAGGTCTACCGGGGCACGGACGGTTGCGCCGGGGACATCGGCCACATCCAGGTGGACCCGCACGGGCCGATCTGCTCGTGCGGCAACGCCGGTTGCCTGGAGGCGCTGTTCAGCGGGGCGGCGTTGGCCAAGGACGCCACCGCCGCGGCGCGTACCGGTGCCTCGCCCGCCCTGGCCGAACGGCTCAGCGCCAACGGCACGGTCACTGCCCTGGACGTCGCCGCCGGTGCGGTCGAGGGGGACGTCACCTGCATCCAGCTCATCCGCGAGGGCGGCCGGCGGGTGGGTGGGGTGCTGGCCGGGCTGGTCAGCTTCACCAACCCCTCGATGATCGTGATCGGTGGCGGTCTGGCCCACCTCGGGCATGTGCTGCTTGCCGAGATCCGCAGCGTGGTCTACCGCCGCTCGCTGCCGCTGGCCACCGGCAACCTCCCGGTGGTGCTCTCCGAACTGGGTCCGCGGGCCGGGGTCGCCGGTGCCGCCGTACTCGCCAGTGACCTGGCCTTCGGGGAGGCGACGTGAACCGCCGACAGTCAACGTGGAGTGGAGCACCGGCATGAGTGAAACCGGACATCCCCTGGTCGAGGCGCCCGCCGACACCGTCGCCGGTGAGGTGGTGCTGCGACTGTCCGACGTGGTGAAGACCTTCCCCGGGGTACGCGCCCTGGACGGGGTGCAGTTGGAGGTCCGCGCGGGCGAGGTGCACTGCCTGCTGGGGCAGAACGGTGCCGGCAAGTCCACCCTGATCAAGGTGCTGGCCGGGGTGCACCGGCCCGACTCGGGGCTGGTCGAATGGCGTGGCCGGCCGGTCGGCTTCGCCAACCCCCAGGCCGCCATGCGCGCCGGCATCGCGACCATCTACCAGGAACTCGACCTGGTCGAGGACCTCTCGGTCGCCGAGAACGCCTTCCTCGGCCACGAGCCGCGCAGCTTCGGCTTCATCCGCCGGGGTCACATGGCCCGCCGTACCCGACAGATCCTCGGTCGGCTCGGGCACGCCGAGATCCCGCCCGGGCGGATGGTCCGGGCGTTGCCGGCGGCCGGTAAGCAGGTGGTCAGCATGGCCCGCGCCCTCTCCCACGAGGCCCGACTGATCATCATGGACGAGCCGAGCGCGGTGCTCGCCCACGACGAGGTGGACAACCTGTTCCGGATCATCCGCGAGTTGACCGCCCAGGGCATCGCGGTCATCTACATCTCCCACCGGCTGGAGGAGATCCGCGAGATCGGGGACCGGGTCACCGTCCTCAAGGACGGCCGGACCACCGCGGCGAACCTGCCCGCCCGCGACACCCCCACCCGTGACCTGGTCTCCCGGATGACCGGCCGCACCATCGAGTACGTCTTCCCGGAGCGCGCCGCCGGCACCAGGGTCGGCCAGACCCTGCTGGAGGTGCAGGGGCTGACCCGCTCCGGCGAGTTCGCCGACGTCTCCCTGACGGTCGCGGCCGGCGAGATCGTCGGCATCGCCGGGCTGGTCGGTTCCGGTCGCTCCGAGGTGCTGGAGACCATCTACGGGGCCCGTCGCGCCGAGTCGGGCACCGTCCGGATGTCCGGCAAGACCCTGCGGCCCGGCAGTGTCGGTGCCGCCGTACGGGCCGGTCTGGGCATGGCCCCGGAGGAGCGCAAGAGCCAGGCCCTGCTGCTCGGCGAACCGATCTACCGCAACGTCACCCTGGCCACCTTCGCCCGCTACGCCCGGCTCGGCTTCACCGACGTCGGCAAGGAGCGGGCTGAGGCCGACCGGATCGCCGAGAGCCTGGAGATGCGGCCGCGGGACGTGGGTAGGCCGGTACGGACCCTGTCCGGTGGCAACCAGCAGAAGGTGGTGGTCGGGCGCTGGCTGCTCGGCGGCACCCGGCTGTTGCTGCTGGACGAACCCACCCGGGGCGTGGACGTGGGCGCCCGAGCCGAGCTGTACCAGGTGATCCGGGAACTCGCCGCGCAGGGCGTCGGGGTGCTGCTGGTCTCCAGCGAGGTACCCGAGGTGCTCGGCCTGGCCGACCGGGTGCTGGTGATGCGGGAGGGGCGGGTCGTGCGTACCGCACCCGCCGCCGAACTCGACGAATCCACCGTCCTCGACCTCGTGATGTCGGGGTCCCTGATGGAAGGCGCAGCGGCATGAGCGAGCGTCAGCGAGCGAATCATCGATACAGCGTGCACATGCCTCATGGCGGCGCGGAGCGAAGCGGAGCGCTGGCATGAGTGACAGTCCGCCCACGACCAAGTTGCCGGCGCAGTCGCCGCCGGTGGACCGGGCCGAGACGGAGGTGGCCGGGCGCAAGGCATCGACCGGCCGGATCTCCTGGTGGCACGGCGACGGCGGTGACGGGGCACGGCGCAACCTGGCCCTGATCGGGGTGCTGCTGATCCTGTTCGTGATCGGCGCGGCGACCCGCTCCGACCTGTACTCCAACCCGGACTGGGTCTGGGCGAACATGCTCAGCATCCTCAAGCTGGCCTCGGTGGTCGGGGTGGTCACCGTCGGGATGACCTTCGTCATCATCGGCGGCGGCATCGACCTCTCCGTCGGCGCGATCGTCGCGCTGGCCGGGGTCTGGTGCACCACGGTCGCCACCCAGAACTTCGGCGCCGGCGGCATGATCTTCACTGCGGTCGTCGTGGGGATGGGGGTCGGCCTGGTCAACGGGGTCCTCATCGCGTACGGGCGACTGGTGCCCTTCATCGCCACCCTGGCCATGCTGGTGGCGGCCCGGGGACTGGCCGCCGAGATCTCCGACAAGCAGACCCAGATCTCGCAGAACAGCACCATCAACGGCATCGCCAGCAACAGCCTGCTCGGCATCCCGCTGCTGGTCTACATCCTGGCCGGGGTGGTCATCGCGGGCTGGGTGCTGCTCAACCGCACCACCTTCGGTCGGCGTACGGTCGCCGTGGGCGGCAACCCGGAGGCCGCCCGACTGGCCGGCATCGACGTCAAGCGGCACACCCTGCTGCTGTACGTGCTGTCCGGACTGTGCTGCGGCATCGCCGCCATCATGCTCACCGCCCAGGCCACCTCGGCCCAGGCGGCGATGGCCAACCTCTACGAGCTGGACGCGATCGCCGCCGTGATCATCGGTGGCACGCTGCTCAGCGGCGGGCGGGGCACCATCGTCGGTTCCCTGCTCGGTGTGATCATCTTCGCCACCATCACCAACCTGTTCGCCATCAACGGGCTTTCCACCGAGGCCCAGAACATGGTCAAGGGCGGCATCATCGTGGCCGCCGTCCTGATCCAGCAGATCCAGTTCGGCAGCCTGTCCCAGTTCTTCCGTCGCAACAACCGGCTGACCACCGGCTGATCACCACATACCCCCCAGGCCGCCGGCGCATCGACGGTGGCCGGGCCCCGCACACCCCAAATCCCTCTCCACCACAGATAACCAGGAGGTCGTGATGACCCAGCACAGTCGCCGCCGGCTGCTATTCGGCGGGGCGGCCGTCGGAGCCGGCGTACTGCTGGCCGGCTGCACCAGCAACGAGCAGGCCACCCCGACCGAGGCCCAGACCAAGGCGGCCGAGGGCGGCGGCAACGCCGAGCCCGGCAAGAAGGTGACCATCGGCTTCTCCGCCCCGGCCGCCGACCACGGCTGGATCGCGGCGATCACCAACAACGCCAAGTCGCAGGCGGCGGCGTACTCCGATGTGGAGTTCAAGACGGTCGAGGCGGGCGCGGACGCAGCGGCCCAGCGGGCGGCGCTGGACACGTTGATCTCGCAGAAGCCGGACGTGATCGTGTTGCTGCCGCACGACGGCAAGGAACTCAACTCGTTCGGCCTGGCGGCCATGCAGGCCGGCATTCCCGTGGTCAACCTGGACCGGGCCTTCCCGGACGCCAAGGCGTACCGGTTGCAGATCAAGGGCGACAACTACGGCATGGGCGTCTCCGCCGCCAACTTCATCGTCGAGCAGCTCAAGGCCAAGGGCATCAGCAACCCGGTGATCGCCGAGATCGCCGGCATCGACTCGCTGGAGCTGACCCAGGAGCGCACCCAGGGCTTCAACGACACCCTGGCCCAGCACGGTTTCAAGGTGGCCAACCGCCGGGCGGCCGAGTTCACGGTGGACTCCGGGCAGCGTGAGGCGAGCCAGCTGCTCCAGGCCCTGCCGAAGATCGACGCGATCTGGAACCACGACGACGACCAGGGCATCGGTGTCCTGGCGGCGATCAGCCAGGCCAACCGCACCGAGTTCTTCATGGTCGGCGGCGCCGGCTCGAAGAAGGCGATGGAGGACATCCAGGCCGACAACACCGTGCTCAAGGCCACGGTGACCTACAGCCCGTCGATGGCCTCCTCGGCCATCTCGCTGGCTCGCCTGATCGGCCAGGACCGGGGCATGTCCGACCTGGTGGAGCTCCAGGTGCCCAAGGAGATCATCCTCGCCTCCGAAACGATCACCAAGGAGAACGCGAGCAACTACCTCAAGCTCGGGTTCTGACACGACCGGGGGGAGACCCAACCTTGTCCACGAACGACAAAGAACTGCGGGTCGGCATGGTCGGCTACGCGTTCATGGGCGCCGCCCACTCACAGGCGTGGCGCACCGTGAACCGGGTGTTCGACCTGCCGGCGCGGGCCCGGATGGCGCTCATCTGCGGCCGGGACGCCGGGAAGGTGGCCGAGGCCGCCGACCGGCTCGGCTGGGAGGAGCACACCACGGACTGGCGGGAGCTGGTGGCCCGACCGGACATCGACGTGGTGGACATCTGCACACCGGGTGACAGCCACGCCGAGATCGCCCTGGCCGCGCTGGCCGCCGGCAAGCACGTACTGTGCGAGAAGCCGCTGGCCAACACGGTCGCCGAGGCCCAGGAGATGGCCGCTGCGGCGGCCACCGCCCGGGCCGGCGGGGCACGCTCGATGTGCGGGTTCAACTACCGGCGGGTGCCCGCGGTGGCGCTGATGCGTCAGCTGGTCGCCGAGGGGCGGCTCGGCGAGATCCGGCACGTGCGGGCCAGCTACCTGCAGGACTGGATCGTGGACCCGCAGTTCCCGCTGGTCTGGCGGCTGCGTAAGGAGGTGTCCGGCTCCGGCGCACTGGGTGACATCGGGGCACACATCATCGACCTCACCCAGTACGTCACCGGCCAGCAGATCGCCGGGGTCAGCGCGGTGACGGAGACCTTCGTCAAGGAACGGCCGCTGCCGAGCGAGTCCAGCGGGTTGGCGGCCCAGACCGACGGCGGCAGCGCCGCCACCGGACCGGTCACCGTCGACGACGCGGCGATCTTCGTAGCCCGCCTCGACGGCGGGGCGCTGGCCACCTACGAGGCGACCCGGTTCGCCACCGGACGCAAGAACGCGCTCCGGGTGGAGATCAACGGGTCGCTCGGCACGGTCGCCTTCGACCTGGAACGACTCAACGAGCTGGAGTACTACGACGCGACGCGACCCGCCGCCGAGCAGGGCTTCAGCCGGATCCTGGTGACCGAGGGCGAGCACCCGTACCTGTCGGCCTGGTGGCCGCCGGGGCACATCATCGGGTACGAGCACTCCTTCACCCACCAGATGCGCGACTTCATCGAGGCGGTGGCGACCGGGGCCGACCCCAGTCCGTCCTTCGTCGAGGCGTTGCAGGTGCAACTGGTGCTGGACGCGGTGGTCCGGTCGGCCGAGGCAGGCTCGGCGTGGACCACCGTGGAGCCGACGTTGGCGACGGCCACCGTCTAGAGCCACCTTCGGTACCCGACCGGCGAGGGCCGTCCGCGGTTGCGCCCCGCGGCCGGAACGGGTCGGGTACCGGAGATCGTGCCGACGGGCCACCCGGCCCGGTGGCACGAGCAATGCGGTTCCTCCGGAGCGGCCGGACCGGGATTCCCCGGCCGCACCGGAGGGCCGCCGCCCGACCATCCATCCCCGACGAGCCCCAGGAACCCCCGGGGCTCCCACCCAGGATTTCTCACCTCGTCGTCCGGCTGGTCGCCTTGCCATGGGTACCGGCCGGATGCAGGCAGGCAGCGGCGAGACGCCGACCGCCGCCGCCTGCCAGCCCCGTCCGTCCGTACCGCTCCGCGTCGCCGGACCGGTGGTGACGCCGCCGACGTCGGCGCCGGCCGGTGATACGCACCGGAGCGGACGGCGGACGGGGCGCAACACACGGTGCAACGACCGGGAAGGAGCACCATGCGTACGGGTGTCTGGCTGGTGGGTGCGCGCGGCTCGGTCGCGACCACCAGCATCGTGGGGGCGCTCGCGCTGCGGGCCGGGCTGACCGCCCCGACCGGGTGCGTCACCGAACTGCCTGCGGTGGGCGGCCCCGCCCTGCCGGCCTTCTCCGACCTGGTCTTCGGCGGACACGACGTGGTCGCCACCCCGCTGGCCAAGCGGGCCGAGACCCTGGCCGCGGCCGGGGTGCTGCCCGCCCGCCTGGTCGCCGCCCTGCCGGAGGAACTAGCCGCGGTCGAGCAGGAGTTGCGGCCCGCCCCCACCGAGGGCAGCCAGGCCGACCGGGCCGCCGCGATGGTCCGCGACCTCACCGAGTTCCGCGACCGGCACCGGCTGGCCCGGGTAGTGGTGATCAACGTGGCCGCCACCGAACCGGCCCCCGAGTCGCATCCCGCCCACGCCGACCCGGCCGCCCTCGGGGCCGCCATGACCGGCCCCGAGGAGGTGCTGCCGCCCAGCTCGCTGTACGGGTACGCGGCCGTGAGGGCCGGCTGCCCGTATGTCGACTTCACCCCGTCGACCGGGTTGCGGCTGCCCGGGCTGGGCGCGTTGGCCGAACAGCACCGGGTGCCGTACGCCGGGCATGACGGCAAGACCGGGGAGACCCTGCTCAAGTCCGTACTGGCCCCGATGTTCGCGGTGCGCAACCTGCAGGTGCGCTCCTGGTCCGGGGTCAACCTGCTGGGCGGGGGAGACGGGGCCACCCTGGCCGACCCGGCCGCCAACGCCGCCAAGGTACGCAGCAAGCAGCGGGTGCTCGGCGAGACCCTGGGCTACCTGCCGCAGGGGGAGACCCGCATCGACTACGTCGAGGAGTTGGGCGACTTCAAGACCGCCTGGGATCTGATCACCTTCGCCGGGTTCCTGGGCACCGGCATGCGACTGGAGTTCACCTGGCACGGCTGTGACTCGGCGTTGGCCGCCCCCCTCGTGCTCGACCTGGCCCGGCTCACCGCCGCCGCGCACGCCGCCGGGCGTACCGGGCCCCTGACCGAGTTGGCCTTCTTCTTCAAGGACCCCCTCGGCGAGGGCACCCACTCCCTGGCCGACCAGTGGACCCGGCTGTGCGAGTTCGCCCGAGGACTGCACTCCGGAGGCACCCGATGACCCGCGTGGCTGACCTGCTGGAACTGGTCCGGGCCCCGGCCGCCCTCTCGGTGCCCGGGGACGTGGTCGCCGGTGCCGCCGCGGCCGGTGCACTGGGGCCGCGTACGCCCGCTCTGGCGACCGCCTCGGTGCTGCTCTACTGGGCCGGCATGGCCGCCAACGACTGGGCCGACCGGGGGTTGGACGCGACCGAACGCCCGGAGCGCCCCATCCCCAGCGGACGGGTCAGTCCCGGCCTGGCGGTCGGCCTGGCCGCCGGCCTGACCGCCGCGGGCGTCGGGCTGGCCGCCGCCGCCGGGGGACGCCGCGCCGCCGCGGTCGCCGTGCCCCTGGCCGCCACCATCTGGGGGTACGACCTGCTCGCCAAGAACACCGCCGCCGGTCCCGCCGTGATGGCCGCCTGCCGAGGGCTGGACGTGTTGCTGGGTGCCGCCGGTGGCCGTCCGGTCCGGGCCCTGCCGGCGGCGGTGACCGTGGCCGCACACACCTGGACGGTCACCGCCCTGTCCCGCCGCGAGGTCGACGGCGCTGACCGGGCTCTGCCGCTGCGTACCCTGGCCGGCACCGCCCTGGTCGCGGCGAGCGCCGCGGTACCGCCCGGCCCGCGTTCCGCAGACCCCGCTGCGCGGCGGGCGGACGGCCACTGCGGCGAGCGCTTCGGTGCCGGCCGCCGTGCGGTCGGGGTCGTCGCTGCGGCGCTGCCGGCCGTCCTCGCCGGGTGGTACGCCGCCCGCTACGGTGCCGCGCAGGCCCGGGTGGTCGCCGAACCCACCGCCGGTCGGGTGCGCCGGGCCGTCGGTGCCGGCATCACCAGCCTGCCCGCCTTGCAGGGCGCCCTGACCGCCCGGGCCGGAGCCGGTCTGCTCGGGGCGGCCGTGGCGGCGGCGGCGCCGCTGGGCCGACGGCTGGCCCGGAAGGTCTCCCCGACATGACCGCACCCGCCTCCGGCGCTTCCGACGGCCTGCGCTTCGGGTACGGCACGAACGGCTTCGCCAACCACCGGCTCGACGACGCCCTGGCGGTCATCGCCGACCTGGGTTACGTAGGGGTGGCGCTGACCCTGGACCACGACCACCTCGACCCCTTCGCCCCGGAACTGGCCCGGCGGGTGGATGCCGTCCGACGTCGGCTGTCCGAACTCGGCCTCGCCGTGGTGATCGAGACCGGGGCGCGCTACCTGCTGGACCGGTGGCACAAGCACGCTCCGACCCTGCTGCACGACGACGCCGCGCTGCGGGTGGAGTTCCTGCGCCGGGCGGTGACCATCGGCGCCGACCTGGGAGCCGAGGCGGTCTCCTTCTGGGCCGGGGTACGCCCCGAGGCGGTCCCGCCGACCCTGGCCTGGAACCGGTTGCTGGCCGGCTGCACCAGGGTGGTCGAGGCGGCCGACCGGGCCGGGGTGACGCTGGGGTTCGAGCCCGAGCCGGGCATGCTGGTCGAGGACATCGCCGACTGGCGTCGGCTGTACGCGGATCTGGGCGCACCGGCCTGCCTGGGCATCACCCTGGACATCGGACACTGTCGCTGCCTGGAGTCGCTGCCCGTGCCCGACTGCGTCCGCGAGGTCGGTACGCACCTGGTCAACGTGCAGATCGACGACATGCGCCGGGGGGTGCACGAGCACCTGGAGTTCGGCCAGGGCGAGATCGACTTCCCGCCGGTGCTGGCCGCCCTGCGCGAGGTCGACTACCGGGGCCTGGTCGCGGTCGAGCTGCCCCGCCACTCCCACGCCGCACCGGCGGTGGCCGCCCGATCCCTGGACCACCTCCGCCGCGCCACGGCCGCATCGACGGCTGGCGCAGCGGAGCGGGCCGACCCGCCGGAGGACCTTCCTACGCGGCGCGCGGGGATGACACGGACCTGCGGTGACGAGGGTGCAGCGACAGGCGACAACCACAGCCGGAACACGAGCCAGGCCTGACGACGGATGGCACGGAGAAAGGGGTGAGGACGGCGATGAGATCGGACGACCTGCGGGCGGCCCTGCGGGGCCTACCTGATCCGGACTGGCTGACGGCGGCCCTGCACGGTGTCGCGGCACAGCCCTCGGCGATCACGAGGTTCTTCCCGGCGGTCGGTCGGCGTTGCGGCCGGGCCGAGCTGCCCGACCTGCCCGGCTGGACCGCCGACGAGGCCGCTCGGGCCCTGCTGCTGGCCCACCTGCCGGCCGAGCACGCCACCCACGCCGAGGCGCTCTACTGCACCGGGGACGCCGCCGAGAAAAGGGCCGTGCTCAAGGCACTGCCACTGCTGCCGATCGGTACGGCCGGGATACCCCTGCTGCACGACGCCCTGCGTACCAACGACACCCGGCTGATCGCCGCCGCCCTGGGCCCGTACGCGACGCATCTGGACCCGCCGACCTGGCGGCAGGCGGTGCTCAAGTGCGTCTTCACCGGGGTACCCCTGGCCGTGGTGGCCGACCTCGACACCCGCGCCGACGGGGAACTGGCGGTGATGCTGGCCGGGCTGGCCGCCGAACGGCAGGCCGCCGGGCGCAGCATGCCCGAGGACGCCACGGCGCTGCTGGACCGGCTGACCGCCGCCAGTCGACCGCACCACAGGGAGGCGTGATGCGCATCTTCGACCCGCACATCCACATGACGTCCCGCACCACGGACGACTACGAGCGGATGGCCGCCGCCGGGGTACGGGCACTGGTGGAGCCGGCCTTCTGGCTGGGCCAGCCCCGCACCAATGTCGGGTCCTTCACGGACTACTTCGACTCCCTGGTCGGCTGGGAGCCCTTCCGGGCCGGACAGTTCGGGATACGTCACCACGCCACGGTCGCGCTCAACCCCAAGGAGGCCAACGACCCGCGCTGCCGGCCGGTGCTGGACGTGCTGCCCCGCTACCTGGAGAAGGACGGGGTGGTAGCGGTCGGTGAGATCGGGTACGACTCGATGACCCCGGAGGAGGACGCGGCCTTCGCCGCCCAACTGGCCCTGGCCGTGGCGCATGACCTGCCGGCCCTGGTGCACACCCCGCACCGGGACAAGGCCCGGGGGGTGGATCGCACCTTGGCCGTGGTCGCCGAGTCCGGCATCGACCCGGGTCGGGTGGTGGTCGACCACCTCAACGAGGTGACCGTGAAGCAGGTCCGGGACACCGGCTGCTGGCTGGGCTTCTCCATCTATCCGGACACCAAGATGTCCCCGCCCCGGATGGTGGAACTGCTCAAGGCGTACGGCACCGAGCGGATGCTGGTCAACTCCGCTGCCGACTGGGGCCGCTCGGATCCCCTGCTGACCCGGGCCACCGGGGACGCGATGCTGGCCGCCGGGTTCACCGACGACGACGTGGACCGGGTGCTCTGGCGTAACCCGGTCGAGTTCTACGGGCAGTCGGGTCGGCTGGACCTGCGCGACGAGGATGACGCGGAGCAGACCTTCGCCGGCAACTCGATCATGCGCGGCGGCAGCTGATGCGACTACGACATGCCGGCGGGCGCACCGTCCACCTGGGCTACTGCACCAATGTGCATCCCGCCGAGGAGTTCGCCGGCATCCTCGCCCAACTGGACCGCTACGCGGTGCCGGTCCGCACGGCACTCGGCGCCGACCTGCTCGGCCTGGGCCTGTGGCTGGCCGCCCCGGTCGCCGCCGAACTGGCCGCCGACCCGCAGGCCCGTCGCCGGTTGCGCACCGAGTTGACCGTACGCGGGCTGGAAGTGGTCACCCTCAACGGTTTCCCGTACGCGGCCTTCCAGGCACCCGTGGTCAAGGGGGCGGTCTACCAGCCGGACTGGACCACCCGGCAGCGGCTGGAGTACACCCTTAACCTGGCCCGGGTGCTGGCCGACCTGCTGCCCGAGGACGCCGACCGAGGCTCGATCTCCACCCTGCCGTTGGCCTGGCGTACCCCCTGGGACGGTGACCGGGCCGAGCAGGCCCGGCGGCGCCTGGACCAGCTCGCCGCCGGGCTGGCCGCCGTCGAACGGGACACCGGCCGCACCATCCGGGTGGGGTTCGAGCCGGAGCCCGGCTGCGTGATCGAGAGCAGCGCCCAGGCGGTGACGGCCTTGTCCGGGACGGACCCCGAGCGCCTGGGAGTCTGCCTGGATCTGGCCCATCTAGCCTGTGCCTGGGAGGAGCCGACCGCCGCCCTGGACCGGCTGGCCACCGCCGGGGTGCCGGTGGTGAAGGTGCAGGTGTCGGCCGCCCTGGAGGCGATCGACCCGGCCGCCGACCCGGAGGCGCTGCGCCGCTGGGTAGAGCCGCGGTTCCTGCACCAGACCCGTACCGCCGGCTGCGCCGGGGTCGACGACCCGGCGGATCCCCGGTGGGCCGCCGACGACCTGGACCTGGCCCTCGACGCCGGGCTGCCCGGCCCGTGGCGGGTGCACTACCACGTACCGTTGCACGCCCCACCCGAACCACCGCTGAACGCGACCCTGCCGGTGCTGCGCGCCGCGCTGGCCGCACTCTTCACCGCAGCCGAGGCCGGCTGCGACCACCTGGACGTCGAGACGTACACCTGGGGGGTGCTGCCGGCCGCGCGGCGCCCGGACACCGACGCGGAGTTGGCCGCCGGGATCGCCGCCGAGCTGGCCTTCGCCCGCGACGAACTGGTCGCCCTCGGGCTGACCCCGACCGAAACGGTATCGGCATGAGTCGCAAACTTCTGGTGCTGGACGTGGTGGGGCTGACCCCGCGTCTGCTGGCCCACATGCCCCGGCTGCGCGCGGTGGCCGACACCGGGTTCCGCGCCGAGCTGGGTACGGTGCTGCCGGCGGTGACCTGCTCGGTGCAGTCGACCTTCCTCACCGGTGCCCTGCCCACCGAACACGGCATCGTCGGCAACGGCTGGTACTTCCGCGACCTCGGTGAGGTGCTGCTCTGGCGGCAGCACAACGCCCTGGTCGGCGGGGACAAGATCTGGCAGGCCGCCCGGCGGGTACGCGGCGACTACACCGTGGCCAACGTCTGCTGGTGGTACGCGATGGGCGCGGACGTCGACTGGACGGTCACCCCGCGACCGATCTACTACGCGGACGGTCGCAAGGAGCCGGACTGCTACACCGACCCGCCGCAGCTGCACGACGAGCTGACCGCCCGGCTGGGCACCTTCCCGCTGTTCACCTACTGGGGGCCCGGGGCGGGTCTGCCCTCGTCCAGTTGGATCTGCCGGGCCGCCGAGCAGATCCTCACCGAAAAGTCGCCCGACCTGACCCTGGTCTACGTGCCGCACCTGGACTACGACCTGCAACGCTTCGGCCCGTCGGCGCCCCAGGCCGCCGCCGCGGCGACCGAACTGGACGGGGTGCTGGCCCCCCTGCTGGACGCCGCCCAGGCCCGGGACACCACCGTGGTGGTGCTCTCCGAGTACGGCATCACCGAGGTCTCCCGCCCGGTGGACGTCAACCGGCTGCTGCGCGCCGAAGGGCTGCTGCGGGTGCACACCCAGGCCGGCATGGAGTACCTGGACCCCTGGACCTCCCGGGCCTTCGCGGTAGCCGACCATCAGGTGGCCCACGTCTACGTACGCGACCCGGCGGACCTGGCGGCGGTGGCGAAGCTCTGCGCCGGGCTGCCCGGGGTGGCCGAGGTGCTCGACGCCGAGGGCAAGGCGGCGCACGGGCTGGACCATCCCCGCGCCGGTGAGCTGGTGCTGGTGGCCGAGCCGGACGCCTGGTTCACCTACTACTACTGGCTGGAGGACAAGCTTGCCCCGGACTTCGCCCGGCTGGTCGAGATCCACCGCAAACCCGGGTACGACCCGGCGGAACTGTTCTTCGACCCGGCCGCTCCCGCAGCGGCCAAGCGGCGGGCGGCCGCCGCGTTGGCCCGCAAGAAGCTGGGCCTGCGGTACCTGATGAGTGTGGTCGGGCTGGACGCCGGGGCCCGGGCGGTACGCGGCTCGCACGGGCGGTTGCCGGCCGACCCGGCCGACGGCCCGGTGCTGCTCTGCTCCGACCCTGCCCTGGCCCGGGAGCGCATCGCCGCCACCGAGGTGAAGGGGCTGCTGCTGGAGCTCGCCGGGTTGGGGTAAGTGCCCTCCCGTAGCGATGTAAGGAAGGGCCCCTTGTTAACGCCTGGCGTGGTACAGGGGCCCCCTCTTAACACGGGCGAACGACAGGGCCTTTTGTGGCGCGGGTGACGGGCCTAGAGTGAAGACGGCGACCGCGAGGTGGCCGGTGAGTCGACGGGAGGCGCAACCCGTCGGCCCCAGGCTGACCACGCCCACCGGCACCCCCTCCAGGCCGCCGTCTCCGGCATCCCTCGCCCCGGTCACGCAGGTACGGAATCCCCCTCACCACGACAGGGGAAAAGGACTGATGGCGCGACCGATCACGCTGTTCACCGGCCAGTGGGCCGACCTTCCGTTCGACGAGGTGTGCCGGCTCGCCGCCGAGTGGGGCTACGACGGTCTGGAGCTGGCCTGCTGGGGCGACCACTTCGAGGTCGACAAGGCCCTCGCGGACGACTCGTACATCGAGCGCAAGCGGGAGACCCTGGCCAAGCACAACCTCCAGGTCTTCACGATCTCCAACCACCTGGTCGGCCAGGCGGTCTGCGATCATCCGATCGACGAGCGGCACCAGGGCATCCTGCCCGCCCGGATCTGGGGCGACGGTGAGCCCGAAGGGGTACGCCAGCGGGCCGCCGCGGAGATCAAGGACACCGCCCGGGCGGCGGCCAAGCTCGGCGTCAACACGGTCGTCGGCTTCACCGGCTCGTCGATCTGGCACACCCTGGCGATGTTCCCCCCGGTGCCGCCCGCGATGATCGAACGCGGCTACCAGGACTTCGCCGACCGGTGGAACCCGATCCTCGACGTCTTCGACGAGGTGGGGGTGCGGTTCGCCCACGAGGTGCACCCCAGCGAGATCGCCTACGACTACTACACCACCAAGCGGACCCTGGAGGCGATCGACCACCGGCCCGCCTTCGGCCTGAACTGGGACCCCTCGCACTTCGTCTGGCAGGAGCTGGACCCGGTCAACTTCATCTTCGACTTCGCCGACCGGATCTACCACGTCGACTGCAAGGACGCCAAGGTGCGTACCGGCGACGGGCGGCGGGGCCGGCTGGCCTCCCACCTGCCCTGGGCGGACCTGCGGCGCGGCTGGGACTTCGTCTCCACCGGCCACGGTGACGTGCCGTGGGAGGACTGCTTCCGGGCCCTCAACGCGATCGGCTACGACGGCCCGATCTCGATCGAGTGGGAGGACGCCGGCATGGACCGCCTGGCCGGTGCCCCCGAGGCCCTTCAGTTCGTCCGCCGGCTAGCTTTCGACGCCCCCGCCGCCGCCTTCGACGCGGCGTTCAGCAGCAAGGACTGAGCAGATCCCTGAGGGGCCCGGCGACCACCCGGGCCCCTCAGGGGGTACGCCGACCACGCCGGACGGTGAAGGGCCGCACCGGCGGCTGTGCCGACGCCCTCAGCCCGAGGTGAAGACGTGATCGCTGGCCAGCCGGGCCGCACCCACCAGGGCGGCCCGGTCGGCCAGGTCGGAGAGGACCACCGGCATCGTCCCGGTGGCCAGCGGCGCGGATCGGCGGTAGACCACCCCGCGGATCTCGGAGAGCAGGATGTGCCCGAGCCCGTCCGGTGCCCCGCCGATCACCACGATGCCCGGGTTGAAGAAGCTGACCAGGCCGACTAGCACCCGCCCCACCCGGCGGGCCGCGTCACGGACCAGCGCCTGGGCGGCGGGATCACCGGCGGTCGCCGCCGAGGCGATGTCCGGCACGGTCAGGGTGCCCGTCTCGGCCAGCCGGGCCGCCAGCAACTCCGACCGGCCACCGCGGGCAGCCGCCGACGCCGCCCGGATCAGCCCCGCGTCACCGCAGTACGCCTCCAGGCAGCCGAACTCACCGCAGGCGCAGACCGGCCCGTCCTCACCGAGCGGCAGGTGGGCGATGTCGCCGGCGCTGCTCGTCGCCCCCCGGTAGAGGGAGCCGTTGAGCACCAGGCCGCAGCCGATCGCGGTGCCGAGCTTCAGGTACAGGAAGTCGTCGAAGGTCCGGCCGATGCCGGCGTGCTGTTCACCGAGGGCGAGCACGTTCGCGTCGTTGTCGACCAGCGCCGGACAGCCCAACTCGGTGGCGAAGGCGTCCCGGACCGGGAACCGCTGCCAGCCGGGCAGCACGGCCGGCGCGACCGAGCTGCCGTCGTCGACCGGCCCGGGCAGCGCGATGCCGACCCCGGTGAGTTCGGCGACGCCGAGTTCGGCGCGAAGCTTCTCGACCAGTTCGACGGCGCGGGCGATCACCGGTTCCGGCCCGCCCCGAACCTCCGCCGGTTCACCGGTCTCGGCCAGCACGTTGAGCTCACCGTCGGTCAGCGCCACGCTGATCCGGTCGGCCGCCACGACGACGCTGGCGAATCGCACCCGGGCCGCCAGACGCAGCAGCGAGGACCGGCGTCCGCCCCGGGAGGCGGCCTGCCCGGCGGTCTCTACCAGCCCGCGGGCGACGAGCCGATCCAACTCGGTGGTGAGGGTCGAGCGGGACAACCCCAGGAGGTCGCCCAACTCCACCCGGGAGCGGGGGCCGTCGTCGCGTAACAGTCGGACCAGTCTCGCCTGCTGCGGATTCTCTGGTCGGACGAGCGTCATCACCAACACCTCCCGTCCGAAGTCTCCCATGTGGGTGTTTCCAGCCTGTAGCGCCCGGGGCCGCATCCGGTGACGGATGCGGCCCCGGGGGTGTCACCGCGGGCGGTGCCGGCACAGCGGGCACGCCCGCCGGCACCATGTCCACGGTCTCCCGCATGTCCGGTCCGTCAGCCCCGCAGACCCGACATGTGCTGGTAGCTCACCTCGGCGTAGCGCAGCGAACGGCCCGGGTCGGCGGCCCCGCCCGGCGCGTTGTCCTGCTCCCACATCGGGTTGTGGTAGCCCTTGGCGCCCATGTTGGCGAAGAAGTTGCCGTAGTCGATGTCGCCCTGGCCGAGCGGCACCATCTCGTACCCGGCCGCGACGTTCGGGTTGAACGCGCCGTCCTTCGCGTGGAACAGCGGGAACCGCATGGTCCGGGTCGCCACCGTGGCCAGCGGGTCGAAGACGTCGGTCTGCAGGTTGCCGTCCGGGTCGGTGTAGGCGCGGAAGCGGTGCTGGGCCACGTGCGCCCAGTAGATGTCCATCTCGAAGAAGACCTTGTCGGCCTCGGTCCTGTCGAAGAAGTACTCCAGCTTGCGGATGCCGGAGGACCGGGTGGGCCGGCCCAGCCCGTCCAGCGGCCCGCTGTCGAGCAGGAAGTTGTACGCCGCGTCGTGGTTGTGCGTGTACAGCTTCAGCCCACGGGCGCGGGCCATCTCACCGAACAGGTTCCACCGATCGGCGGCGGCGTCCCAGTCGGCCTTGTAGTTGCTGTTCGTCGGGTCGCTGCCGGTGCCGATGTGCTGCATGCCGAGGATCTCGGCGGTGTCGAGGGTCCGCTCGAACGCGGCGATGGTGTCCGGCGTGACCGTGCCGGGGATCGAGGCGTGTGAGCCGTTGGCGCGCAGCCCGTTGTCGTCCAGGATCTTCCGGATCTCCGTCGGGGTGATCTGCCTGCCCAGGATGCTCGTGTGCTGGTTGTAGCCGGCGAACTCGACCTCCTTGTAGCCGATCTCGGCGAGCCGGCCGAGCACCCGCTCGAAGCCGTACGGCACGCCGCTGGTGTCCGGGGCGGCGCTGATCCGGTCCCGGACGCTGTACAGGATGATGCCCCGCTTGCCCGGCGGGACGAGCACCCCGTTGCCGTTGCCCTTGCCGTTGGCCACGGCGGCGGAGCCGAAGCCGGCGGCGCCGACGGCCGCCGCGCCGGCGACCCCGGCGAAGGCGCCGAGGATCCGACGCCGGCTCAATCCGTGCTGACTGTCGCTCATGTCGTACTGCCTTTCTCGGTGGTGTTACCGGTGAGATGGCTGGGGTCGCCGGGTGACGACCCCAGCCGCATGGTGCCTACGGGGTGAGGCCGATGCCCGGACCGTTGAACTGCACCCAGTTGAGGTTGCCGAAGCCGCCGGCCGGGCCGCCCGGAACCGGGGTGAACACCAGGTAGAGCCGGAAGGTGTCACCGGGGTCGGTGATCGGCACGCTGGTGCTGGTGAAGGCGTTGTTGCCGGTGGTCGCGTTGACCGTGGCGGTGGTCAGCAGCGGACCGGTCGGCGAGTCCCGGCGGAACTCGACGTTGAACCGTGGCTGCCCGGCCGTGGCCGCGCTACCACCGGAGGTACGCAGGGTCACCGAGTCGATGTTCCGCAGGTTGACCGTGCCGTTGACGGCGATCCAGTCACCGTTGTCGAGGCTGCCGCGTTGCTGCCCGCCGCCGGCGTCCGCGGTGTTGCCGACCGTGGTGCCGGACTGGTTGCGGGCGAACTCCACCTGCTGCAACTTGTCCTGGATGACCTGCTGACCGATGGTGGTCAGCGGCGGCTGACCGTTGGCGCCGTTGTCGGTGTAGGTCGCGCTGATCACGCCGTAGATGTAGCCGCCGTGCGAGGCGTCGTCGGCGAGCGTGGGCAGCACCCCGGAACAACCGAGCTGGTTGGCCTCCCCATGACCGTGGTCGTCGTGGCCGAGGACGAAGGTCACCTCCACCTTCGAGCAGTCGATCGGGCCGTCCTCCGGGTCGGTGACCGTCACCGACCAGGGGATGTCGTCACCCCAGCTGAAGAACCCACCCTCGATCGGTACGTCCACCCGGACCGTCGGGGCGGTGTTGCCGACCGTGATGGTGGTGTTCGCCGTAGCGGTCTTGCCGCTGGAGTCGGTCACCGTCAGCCGCGCCGTGTAGACGCCGTTGCTGGTGTACGTGAACGAGGGGTTCGGGTCGACGGAGTCGGTCGTGCCGTTGCCGTCGAAGTCCCAGGCGTACGAGATGGAGTCCGCCGGGTCCGGGTCGCGTGACCCGTCACTGGAGAAGGCCACCGTCAACGGGGCCTGCCCGTTGGTCGGGGTCGCGTTCAGCACGGCCGTCGGCGCCCGCAGGCCCTTGACGTAGCTGAACTTCACCATCGCCGCGTCCGGGTTGATGTTGAAGAACCCGTCCCCGTACGTCAGCAGGTAGAAGTTGCCGTCGGGGCCCCACATCATGTCCATCGGGTTGTCGCAGAGGAACGGCTTGGCCGGTGTGACCGGGCCTCCGCCGCAGCTCAACAGATCGTTGATCTTCAGGACGCCGCCCTGCGAGTCGAGCCGGACCTCCCGCAGGTAGTCCCGGGTGAACTCGCCGAAGAAGATCGCGCCGTCGTAGTACGCGGGGAACTTCGTCTCCGACCTCAGCTCCGGGTCGTAGTCGTACTTCGCCGCGCCGTGCGGACCCACACCGCCGGTGCCGAGCTCCGGGAAGAGCGCCGGGCAGGTCTGGGTGGGAGTGGACAGGTAGGACTCCGGGCAGGGCGTCGGGGCCTGGAAGGAGTACCAGAGCTCCGACTTCTCCACCGGCGGCAGGTCCACCAGGCCGGTGTTGTGCCGGGAGGTGTTCTTCGGCGCCGCGCAGTCGAACGGTGCGATCGGCGAGATCGGGCTCGTGGTCCAGTTCATCTCGAAGTACGGCAGGTCCGGCTGTACGCACATCGGCCAGCCGTAGTTCGCGGGCTTGTCGACGACCATCATCCGGCCGGTGCCCGCCGGCCCCCGCCCGACCGTGGCGGTCGAGGAGTCGGGGGAGTAGTCGGTGATGTAGGCGACGTCATTCTTGTCCAGGGTGATCCGGAACGGGTTGCGCAGCCCCATCGCGTAGATCTCCGGTCGGGTCTTGTCACCCGGGTCCTGCGCCTCGGGGAAGAGGTTCCCCTCGGGGATGGTGTAGCTGCCGTCCGCCTGGACCTTGATCCGCAGGATCTTGCCCCGCAGGTCGTTGGTGTTGGCGGAGCTGCGCCGGGCGTCCACGAACGGCGCCTGGTAGATCCCGCTCGCGCTCACCGAGTCGTTGTGCGGGGAGAAGCCGCCCGAACCACCGCCGCCGGCCGGGGTGTCGTCCCCGGTGACCAGCCACAGATTGTTCTCCGAGTCGAAGGCGATGTCCCCTCCGACGTGACAGCAGGCACCCCGGTCCACCGGCACCTGCATGATCTTCTGCTCGGTGCTCAGGTCGAGCGAGGGGTTCTCGCCGTCGACGAACTTGAACCGCGACAGCTGGAAGTAGCCCTTCCAGTTGTCCCAGGCGTTGGGGTTGGTGCTGGTCGTCGGCGCCGCGCCGGTGGGAGTGTCGCCCGGTGGGGCGTAGAACAGGTAGACCCACCTGTTGGTGGCGAAGTCCTTGTCGATCGCCGGGCCGTACATCCCGTCCTCGCTGTGGGTGTAGACCGGGATCTGGGCCAGCAGGGTGGTGCGGTTACCGTCCGGCTCGTGCAGCCGTACGCCGCCACGTCGGTCGGTCTGGATGACCCGCCCGTCGGGCAGCACGTCGAAGCCGATCGGCTCGTTGACGTTGGGCTGCGCGCCG
The DNA here is from genome assembly GCF_035920385.1 of Micromonospora sp. NBC_01739. Lineage (GTDB taxonomy): Bacteria > Actinomycetota > Actinomycetes > Mycobacteriales > Micromonosporaceae > Micromonospora. The sequence goes on from NZ_CP109151.1 coordinate 135,158, forward strand.
ATCACCGTCATCTGGTAGTTGGCCAGCACGGTCGCGCCACAGTCGCCGTCGGTGACGCCGGCCGCCCACTGGATCGCGCCGCCCAAGTGGGCGCGCAGGTCAGTGCCGCTGAAGCTTTCCGGGGTGGCCCCGAGTCCGGTGTAGAACGAGCGGCCGCCCTGGTAGTCCTTGCACCAGGTGATGGGGTGGTCGAAACCCATGCTGCCGCCGGCGTACGTCTTCTCGTCCACGGTCGCCAGGACGTGCGAGAAGCCTCGGACGTTGGCCGCGAAGTTGTACCACCGGTCGGTCGTGGTCCACCGCTCGGGCAGCGCGGCCGAGGCCGGGTGCACCCGGTCGGCCACGGTCACCGTGGCGGCGCTGGCCGGCGTCGCCGCGCCGACGGCGCGGGTGCCGAGGACCTCGTCGAGGAAGCTCCAGCCCGGCTCCGCCTCGATCGCCGAGTGCACGCCGACGAAACCGCCACCAGCGCGGTAGTACTTCTCGAACGCGGCTCGTTGAGCGTCGTCGAGCACATCGCCGGAGGTGTTCAGGAACACCACGGCGCGGAACTGCTTCAGGTGCGGCTCGCGGAACCTGCGGGCGTCATCGGTGACGTCCACGGTGAACCGTCGTTGCTTGCCGAGCTGCCGGATGGCGTCGACACCGGCCGCCGTGGCCGGGTGGGTGCCGTCGGCCGATCGGGTGAAGACGAGCACCTTGTACTGGATGCCGTTGTTGGTCGTTGTTGCTCCGTCCGCCACCGGTGCGGCCTGCGCCGCTGCCGTGTGCCGGGTCCCGGTCGCGACGAGTGTCGCGCCGACGAGGGTGAGGAGACTCAGATAGGTGAGGGCTCTGCGGCCCAACGGTCTGCGCATCGAACCTCGCTCTGATCGGTCAGCTCCGCCCCGGCACACGCGGTGCCGAGGCGGTTGGGGGGTTACCAAACGAGCCTGGCCAGGTCTAACGAGGACGATATTTGCGGCAGACGATAAAGAGAAGAGGTTGGAGGCAGAAGTTCCCGCGAAATCGCCGGGACTTTTGTTCAATACGGGCGAAAGTTACCCCGCGAGGGCTGGACGCTTTGCCTGAGGTGCACACACAGCAGCCGGGCCCCACCGCCGCAGTGGCGATCGGGCCCGGCTGAAAGGGTTGCTACAGGTTCGTGCCGTTGGTGCCGGACGGCTTGCTACGGGCCGTGGTCGAGCTCGTCGACCCGGTGGTCGACGAGCTGGTGGTCGACCCCGACGAGCTGGAACTGGACTTGGCGCCCGCCGTGGCCGGCGTGCCGGCGAAGGCATCGTCGGCGGAGCTGGACTCGTGCTTGCCGTTCGGGCTCAGCTTCTCGCCCAGCTTCGAGTGGCCGAGCTTGTCCTTGCCCTCGTTGTAGAGCCGGCTGGCCTGGGCCTGGGCTACCCCGGCCGCCTCCTGGACGGTCGGGTGGTCGAGCACCTTGCGACCCTGGACCATCAACTCCTCGTACTTCTCACGGCCGGCACGGGCGCCCAGGACGAACCCTGCAGCCAGCCCGCCAAGGAACATGATCTTTCCGCGCATGGCGGCTCCTCTCGTACCTGACGCGCCGTCGACCCACCCCCGAACCCGGGGGCGGGGCCGACCAGTTCGCGCCTGCGTCCTGTCGTCGGCAGCTAACTACCCATCCTGCTCTCTGCTCATACCTCCTTGTGCCGCGATGGCGATTTGCCCCACACAATCCGATCGGTGTGCCCCGCTGATCGTGAGGGTAACCCCCTGGACCAAGACCCCCCGGAGTCCTGTACTCTTGTGCCCGGCGCACGGCGCGGAGAGATCCGCACCGGGCGGCGGTGCAGTCCCCCGTAGCTCAATTGGCAGAGCAGCCGGCTGTTAACCGGCAGGTTTTTGGTTCGAGTCCAAACGGGGGAGCTTGCTTCTCCAGCACGACATGCCCACCGGCAGCCCGGTGGGCATTCGCCGTTTCGAGGCCGCCCGAGAATGTCCGCTACCAGGGCGTCAGTTGCATCGACACTGCTGGTGCGGCCGGTGGGCGGGGCGGGATCAGATTTGCCGGCTGCCCGCTGTATTCTCGCGTTGCCCATCGTGCTGCTGAGGCGGAGGGCGACGCCGGTAATGAGCGGCCGGTGATCGACAGGGGCGGGATGACTCCGGCCCTGGTGCCGGGGCGGTAGCTCAGCCGGTTAGAGCAGGGGACTCATAATCCCTCGGTCGCGGGTTCGAGTCCCGCCCGCCCCACTCGAAACGGATACCCAAACGGAGGGGTGCAAGTCCGCAAACGCAGGCCACGGCCGTCGTCGTGGCCGGGCGTCAAGCGGCGGCCGGACTTCGTACAGGGTGGTGGATTCGCGGGTCAGTTCTGGCCGGGGCTTGCTACGGGTAGTCCTGCTTCCTTGGCGCAATCGAGCAGCCGCCGGTCGTAGGTGACGAAGGCGGTGAGTGCCGTGCCGGACTCGTTGGTCAGTACCTGGGCGGTGGCCAGGTGGATGGCGTCGAGGCTGCGGAGCGTCGGCTCGGCGAACGCGGCTGCGGTTGCACGGATCGTGCTGTCGATCTCCAGTCGGAACAGCCGTCCGACAGCAGCCGGCACTCCGATCAACGCCTGCGGAGCTGATCGGCGCAGCGCTCTGGGCACTTCCACCTCGACGAGCGCGGAGGAGACCAGCGGCACGTCGTCGTGCTTGTTGAGCCAGGAGACAAGGTCGGCGCTGCATGCTTCCTGCCGCACCAGCTTGACGACGGCGGCGGAATCGAGATAGATCACCAGCGCTCCTCGTCACGCATTGCAGCGAGCGAGGCGGCCACGTCTACACTCTCGTCACCGAGCTTCGGTGGAAGTGGAACAGAGCCCCCTCCGGTGGGGGCGACGGCCCGCCCTGCCGCTACCAGCTTGGCCAGAATCGACCTGTCGTCGCCCACCGGAACAAGTCGAGCGATCGGGTGTCCACGATCGGTGATCTCGACGGTCTCCCCGCCACTCACCCGAGCCAACACCTGGCTCGTGTTCTGGTTTAGCTCCCGGACACCGATGCGTTCCATGGACACGAGTGTAGAACTAAATGTTCTACGGTTCTAGCTCCTGGCGTAATCCGGGCTGTCTGTTCGCTGACCAGGGAGATCAACGAGGCATGCCACGCTAGATCCCGACGCCGCCGACTTGCCGTCAACGTCGAGGTGGATCGATGGCGGTGTGACACCTGACCCGGTCTGGCACCCGCCGCTGACTCGTCTCCGTGCATCCGGCGAGCCGGTCAGCGCAGGAACGCTGTCAGGGTCTGTCGGAACCACGCCGGATCGTCGTGCCAGGGCTGGTGTCCGCCGGCCGGCAGCACGGCCAGCTCAGCCTGCGGAAACAGGGCAGCGTACGCGGCTGCGCAGCTAGGGGGGAGTGCGACGTCGTATTCGCCGGCGACGAGCAGGACCGGTGCCCGGAGGTGGGCGAGGCCGGCTCTGGTCGCCTGCGGGTCAACGGCCCCGGCCGAGTAGTAGATGCCGGCCGCCTCCGCGTTCCGCTGACTCGCCTCTCGGTCGAGTCGAGCCCGGACGTCGGCATCCCATCGGCCGTGCATGAAGGGTTCGATCGCCTGCCAGTCAGCCTCGGTGGCGTCGCCCGACCAGATCCGCTCGAAGGCGGCGAAGGCGGCAGGGAACCAGGGTTCGCTGTGGCGCAGTTCCGCGACCCGGCGACGGTCGGCGTCGGTGACCTCCAGGTCGACCACGCGCGGGCTGGGGGTGACCAGCACGAGACGGCCGATCCGGTCGGGGTGGCGGGCGGCGTATCGCACGGCGAGACCGCCGCCGGCCGAGTGCCCCAGCAGGTCGATCCGCTCCTGGCCGAGATGCGCGCGTAGCGCTTCGACGTCCCCGACGAGCCGGTCGACGCGATACGTCGCCGGGTCCGCCGGGATGGCCGAATCACCGGTCCCACGCAGGTCGAGGCGTACGAGCAGGCGATGGGCCGACAACCCGCCCAGGTCCCCGAGGTAGGCCGAGGACTGCATCGGGCCGCCGGGAAGGCAGATCAGCGGGGCACCCTCGCCAACCTGGTGGTAGGCGAGCCGGGTGCCGTCGGTGCCATCGAAGAAGACCATGCAGGGACCGCGTCGGAAGCCTTTGTCAGGGGGCGGCGGACGGGGCTTGACCCTGACGCAGCGTCAACCCCCCATGCTGCCGGTCATGAGCATTCCACCACCAGCCGGTCGGGCCGAGGGGCCGGCGATCCAGGTACGAAATCTGGCGAAGTCGTTCAAGCAGTTGCCGGTGCTGCGCGGCGTGGACCTCGACGTGGCGTGGGGCAGCATCGTCGCCCTGCTCGGCTCGAACGGGGCGGGCAAGACCACCCTGGTGAAGATCCTGGCCACCCTGCTCAAGGCCGACGCGGGGACCGTCCGGGTCAACGGGTTCGATGTCGGCACCCAGGCCGACGACGTACGCAGGTCGATCAGCCTGACCGGGCAGTTCGCGGCGGTCGACGAGATCCTCACCGGGCGGGAGAACCTGGTCCTGGTGGCCCGGCTCCGGCACCTGGCGGCCCCGGGTGCGATCGCGGACGACCTGCTGCGGCGCTTCTCGCTGACGGAGGCGGCCGACCGGCGGGTGGCGACCTACTCCGGGGGAATGCGCCGTCGGCTGGACATCGCGATGAGCCTCATCGGGGACCCGCCGGTGATCTTCCTGGACGAGCCGACCACCGGGCTGGACCCGCAGGCGCGCATCGAGGTCTGGCAGGCCGTCCGGGAACTCGCCGGAGGAGGTACGACGGTGCTGCTCACCACCCAGCATCTCGACGAGGCGGAGCAACTCGCCGACCGGATCGCGATCCTCCACCAAGGTCGGATCATCGTCGACGGCACCCTGGGTGAACTCAAGCGGCTGCTCCCCGCACCCGAGGTCGAGTACGTCGAGAAGCAGCCGAGTCTCGAGGAGGTCTTCCTGGCCCTGGTCGGCCCCGGAACGGAGAGGGCGGACCGATGACCAGACATCTGCTCGGCGACACCGGGGTCCTGCTGGGCCGCTCACTGCGCCACATCGCCCGCAGCCCGGACACCATCATCACCACCGCGATCATGCCGATCGCTTTCCTGCTGCTGTTCGTCTACGTCTTCGGCGGCGCGATCGAGACCGGGTCCGAGTCGTACGTGAACTATCTGCTGCCCGGCATCCTGGTCATCACGATCGCCTCCGGTATCTCCTACACCGCCTTTCGGCTCTTCCTGGACATGCAGGGCGGCATCGTCGAACGGTTCCAGTCCATGCCGATCGCCCGGTCCTCCGTGCTGTGGGCGCACGTCCTGACCTCGCTGGTCGCCAACCTGATCTCGCTGGCGGTGGTCGTCGGCGTGGCCTTGGTGGTGGGCTTCCGTACCGGGGCGGGGGTGCTGGGGTGGCTAGCGGTCGCCGGCATCCTGGTCCTGCTAACCCTGGCCCTGACCTGGCTGGCCGTGTTGCCCGGCCTGACCGCGAAGTCCGTGGACGGCGCGAGCGGGTTCGCGTACCCACTGGTGTTTCTGCCGTTCGTCAGTTCGGCCTTCGTACCCACCGGGTCGATGCCCGGCCCGGTCCGGGGCTTCGCCGAGCATCAGCCGGTGACCGCGATCGTCGACGCGATCCGGGACCTGTTCGCCGGGCAGCCGGTGGGTGCCGACATCTGGACCGCCCTGGCCTGGTGCGTCGGTCTCCTCGTCGTCGCCTACCTCCTCGCGGTGCTGACCTACCGGCGTCGGGTCGCCTGAGTCGGCGGTGGAGAGGGGCAGGATCGGAGCATGCTGACGATCGGGCAACTGGCGGCGTACGCCGGGGTCACCGTGCGCGCGGTGCGGCACTATCACCAGGTAGGGCTGTTGCCCGAGCCGGAACGGGATTCCTCCGGCTACCGACGGTACGGCGCCAAGGCGGTCGTGTCGCTAGTGAAGATCCGTACCCTGGCCAACGCCGGTGTGCCGTTGGCCCGTATCGGTGAGTTGCTCGACGCCGACCCTGCGGCCTTCGCCGACGCGATCCGGACCATCGACGAGCGGTTGCGGGACCAGATCGAGCGGTTGGAGACCAGCCGCAGGCAGATCGCGCAACTGGTCGGCGGGGACCGGCTGACCCTCCCACCGGAGGTCGCCGCCTACCTCGACCGGCTCCGCGAGCTGGGGGTGTCGGAACGGGTGGTGGAGGGGGAGCGGGACGGCTGGATCCTGGTCGCCGCCCGCTGGCCCGAACGGATAGCCGAATTCATGCCCGGCAAGCTGGCCCAACTCGATGACCCGCAGGTCGTCCGGCTGTACCGGGTGCTGTCGGAGATCTTCGACGACGAGCCGGGGGAGACCGACGACCCCCGGCTGGCGGAAGCCGCCGACATCATGGTGGGCCTGGCCGAGCAGGCGTACCGCTCCGGCGAGATCCTCAGCGACGAGACGTACGACGAGTTGCCGAATGACCTCGTCGACGCCCTGGCCGTGGAGTCCGACCCCAGGGTGCAGCGGCTATGGAACCTGCTGCGCGAGCGCGGCTGGGCCGGATGGAACCGGATGGAGCCGCTGCAACGGCGCTGACTCCAGCCCGTCAGCGGCGGGTCTTCGGCAGGTCGAACTGGTCGGCGCGGCGGCAGTCCCGCTGGTTGCCGATAGCCTCCGGCCCCAGCCGGTCCAGCACCGCCCGGGCCCGGTCCCGACCCCGGTTCCAGGCGTACCAGGGGTCCGGTTCGGCCAGGTCGTTCGCGATCCAGCTCAGCGTGCAGCGGCGTACCGGATCGGGCAGGGCGGCCAGGGCGGGCGTGGCGTCGGCGGAGAGGGCGCGCAGGTACCAGGCGTCGATGCGGCCGGTCTCCTGGTACCGGGCGACATTGCGCCGGGCCGCGTAGTCCTCCGGGTTGAGCACCGCCAGACCCAGCAGCAGCACCACCGCGAGTGCCGTGGCCAGCCGGGGGATCCAACCGCCGCGCCAGCGTACGCCGGCCACCAGGATCATCAGGAAGACCGCCCCGAGCAGCAGCTCGAAGGCCATCACGAAGATCCGTTCGCCGGTGAAGCTGTAGACCTTCTGGTATGTGTACATCCGCGACAAGGCGGACACCACGATGACCACGGTCAGGGCGCTGAGCAGGCCGAGCAGGACCCGCAGCAGCACCCGGTCGAGGTGCCGCTCCCGCCGGGCGAAGCGGGTCACCCCGCCGAGCACCGCCAGGGTCAGCACGGTCACCACGACCAACTGCCAGAAGCCGCTGCGGGCGTACTCGGCGTAGCTGAGGCCGGTGGTCTGCAACACATGCCGCTGCCCGCCGAAGAGGACGGTGAACTGCACCGCCACGAAGCCGCCGAACAGGGCGGTCAGCGCGGCGATCGGCGGCGCCCACTCCAGCAGGCCGAGCCGACGGTTGGTGGGCCGGTCCACCCCGGACAGATCCGGTGGCGCGGCGAGCGTGTAGACGGCGGCCACCGCGATCAGGCCGCCCACGGCCGCCAGGAACAGCCACCGGAACACACCACTGACACTGATCTCGGGCAGCAGCGCGCCGAGGGCCTGCGAGAAGGCGGCGTCGGCCGACGACAGCAGGGGACCGAAGACCACCAGGACGATCACGGTGGCGACCACCGAACCGACCACCCGGCGTACGCTGCCGGGACTGCCGGGGGCCCGCAGGTGTCGGCGTACCCAGGGCAGCCCGCGCAGCCCGGCTATCGGTGCGGCCACCACACTGAACAGGATCGACCGCACCCGTCGCCCACCCACGATGGCCAGGGCGGCGCAGCCCAGTGCCCCCAGCACACAGAAGGTCACCAGCCACCAGGCGTTTCGGAAGGTCAGCACGGCGAGCAGGGCCACGGCGGCACCGGCCCAACCGGCCCGGACCCACCGTTCGGTAGGGGCAAGCTCGGCGGTGTGCTGCCGGACCGCCAGAACGACCGCGACCGTGAGCACCAGCCCACCGAGGAACCAGCCGATGCCGGTACGACCCAACGGCACGAAGGCCGCCACCCCCAGCGCCCCGACCAGCACGGCCAGCGGGGTGGCCAGGTGACCGGTCGTCTGCGGGCCGGGCCACACCCGGTCGAAGAAGGTCGGCGGCGGGGGCGTCGGCTTGAAGGCGTACGCCGGACCGGGCGGCGGATACGAACCCGGGAACCCACCCGGCTTCGCCGCCCCCGGCCGCCCCGCGGGCGCAAGCTGACCGGGGGATGAGGGCTGCCCGGCGGGGGTTGTCGTGGTCGGCGCAGCGGCCGGTGGTGCATCAGCAGCCGGTGTGGTCGTGGAGGGTGTGGTGGTGGCCGGTGTCCGCTGCGCGGGCGGCGCGGCTACGGTGGCGGGCTCGCCTTCCTGCACCAGCGGTAGGAAGATCGCGTAGCCCCGGGTGCCGGGTGGCACCTGCACCGGGATCGCCCAGGCGGGCTGGTCGGTCGGACCGGGCCACACGATGGAGGGCAATCCTTCGGTGGCCGGTACGACCAGCAGGCGGGGGGCCGCCCCGGCGGGATCCGCCGGGACGGCGACGGTCGGAGCAGGGGCCTCGCGGGACTCCCCGACGGCATCCGGGGACGGCTCGACCGGTGGCGGCTCGGACACCGCACCTCCTTGGACGACGATTGCCGTCACTCTAGGCGCGGACGCACATTCTCGACGCCCCGTGTCGCCGAGCATGTGCCGCGCCGCAACCCCGCCGGACGCGCCACCACGCCGGAGGACTCCACCCCTAGCTGCGACCCCGGTCGTCGAGGGTGAGGGGAGCACGCCCGTGCACCGCGTACCGGATGTGGGTGATCTGCGGCGCGGACACGACCCGGGTCGGGGTCAGTTCGATGGCCTCGAAGTCGGCCAGGTCCAGGTCGGCGTCGAACAGCCGCATCCCGGTGCCCAGCACCACCGGCGCGATGTGCAGCTCGAACTCGTCGAGCAGACCGGCGCGCAGGACCTGCCGGAACAGGCTGCCGCCCCCGGAAACCGCCACGTCCCTGCCACCCGCGGCGGCCCGTGCCTGGGCCACCGCGCTGGCGACGCCGTCGGTGACGTACGTGAAACTGGTGCCACCCTTGCGCACCAGCGTCGGGCGGGGTCGGTGGGTGACCACGAAGACCGGTGCCCGGAACGGCGGCTCGTCGCCCCACGGCACCTCACCGCCGTCGGCCATCCGGCGACCCATCACGTACGCGCCGGCTGCCTCGAACGACTCGGCCAGGATGTCGGAGTTGACGTCCTGCGCGCCACCGGCGAAGCCCTGCCGTTCCCGCCAGGACATCGCCTCGGTGGCCCAGCGGGTCACCCGGAAGAAGCCGTGGCTCTCCGCCGAATGCAGCCAGTCACCGTCGCCGTCATGCCGGGGGCCGGCGTAGAAGCCGTCCAGCGACACCGACATCTGCGCGGTCACCTTGGTCATCTCGTTCCTCTCGGTCTAGCGACACCCGCCACGGGTGCCCGCCCGCCGATGGATCGGAGCCGAACCGACGCCAACTACCGCGATTGACTGTGATCTGAATCACCGACACGGACCTCGTTGCGACGCCGCTGTCTGCCTGGAGACAGAGACGTTCGCGCCGCCGGGTGGACCGTCATCATTCGGTGAGAGATCCGCTGCTCGTGGACTCGTGCCTCAAGACGGAGGAGCCGATGAGGACACTGTCCCTACGACGGTCGGCCGCCACACTGGCCGCCGCACTGGTCGCCACGCTCGCTGTTGCCCTGCTGCCCGCCACGCCGGCGCTCGCACTGCCCTCAGGTGCCGGCTGGTCGGCCTCGTGGAGCTACTACCAACCGAACGCCTACCAGTACTCCGGCACACTGCCCGGGGTACGCCTGACCGGTTACGCCACCGACAACGCCGGCACCTCGGCCACCCTCGGCACCATCGAGGACACCGCAGCGGACGGACGCTGCGCCCGGGTGATGCTGTACGCGTACGGTGTCGGCTACATCGCCGACCGCACCACCTGCGGTAACGGCAGCTACCTGACATACAACACGGTCAGCTACGACCAGGGGCTGTTGGTGATCGTCTACCGGATGATCGACGGAACGAACACCAACGACAAGGGTTTCTACATGTTCATCCCCGGCTCGGCCACCGATTCGGGGCTGCGCACCGTCGGGACCGGGGCCAGCTGGTCGTACTACACCTCCACGGCGTACCAGTACACCGTCACCCGATCCGGCGTCAGCCTCATCGGATACGGCGTCCACCAGGCGGGGGATCTGCGTTCCTCGCTGAACACGGTGGAGAAGACCGCCGTCGCCAAGGGGGCGTGCGCCAGCGGGACGGTCACCGGCGGGACGACCGTCAGCGGCAGCACCTGCCTCAACGGTGGCACCACCTCCTTCCACCGCAACGACCACAGCTACAACCTGGAGGCGTCCGCCTGCTACAAGCCTCTTCTCGGTACGCAGCGCTGCCTGGCGGTGAACATCCCCGAGCCCTGGTGACCCCTGCACTGCGACCAGAGTCAGTTGCGGCGGCAGCCCGGCGGAGCAGGTGCCGGCGTTCGGGGTCGCTGCCGGCGAGCTCCGCCGCCCGCCGCCAGGCCGTTGCCGCGCCGGCCCGGTCGCCGGCCAGCTCCAGCAGGTGCGCGCGGACGGCGTGCAGCCGGTGGTGCCCGGCGAGGATGCCCGATTCCAGGTGCGCCAACAGGGCCAGCCCAGCGGCCGGGCCGTGCACCATGCCCACCGCCACGGCCCGGCTCAGGGACGCCACCGGGTTGGGTGCCAGGCGTTCCAGCAGCTCGTACAGGGCCAGCACCTGCGGCCAGTCGGTCTCCTCAGTGGTCGATGCCTCGGCGTGCACGGCGGCGATCGCGGCCTGGATCTGGTACGGCCCCGGGGTCGAGGCGGTCAGGGCCTGCTCCACCAGCGCGCTGCCCTCGGCGATGGCCCTCCGGTCCCACCGGCGGCGGTCCTGCTCGGTCAGCGGCACCAACTCGCCGTCCGGGCCCACCCGGGCGGCGGACCGGGCCTCGGTCAGCATCATCAGCGCGAGCAGGCCGGTGGTCTCCCCGTCCTCGGGCAGCCGGTCGTGCAGTCGGCGGGTCAGCCACAGCGCCCGCCGGGTCAGGTCGGGCCGGTGCAACTGCGGGCCGCTGCTGGCGCTGTAGCCCTCGTTGAAGATCAGGTACAGCACCTGGCGGACCGCAGCCAGCCGGGCGCTCTGCTCAGCCTCCGGCGGCAACTCGAACCGGGCACCCACCTGGCGCAGCCGCTGCTTGGCCCGGAAGATCCGCTGGGCCATGGTCTTCTCCGGCACCAGGAAGGCCGCCGCGACCTCCGCCGTGGTCAGTCCGCCCAGGGCCCGCAGGGTCAGGGCCACCTGCGCCTCGGCCGGCAACGCCGGATGGCAGCAGAGCAGGAACAACTCCAGCAGGTCGTCGCGGGGCGGGTCGGCGTCCGAGGGCGGGCCGACCAGCGCGTCACGCGGGGTGGCGTCGAGCACCGTACGCTCGCGGCGTGCCCGGGCGGCCTCGGAGCGCACCTGGTCGACGTAGCGGCGGGCGGCCACGGTGTGCAGCCAGGCCGCCGGATGCTCCGGTACGCCGTCGCGCGGCCAGCTCTCCACGGCGGCGACGATCGCCTCCTGCACGGCGTCCTCGGCTGCGGTGAAGTCGCCGTAGCGGCGCACCAGCACGCCGAGCACCTGGGGGGACAGGCGGCGCAGCAGTTCGGCGGCGTGCTCGTCGAGGCTCAGTGGTCGGCCCCCTCGTGGGTCATCAACGGCCACATCTCGATGCCGCCGCCGAGGCCGGGGGCGAACCGCAGACCCGGGTACGACCGGGCGATCTCCAGCGCCCGTTGCTCACTGTCGACATCGACCACGAAGTACGACCCGACGTACTCCTTCGCCTCCAGGTACGGCCCGTCGGTGACCACCGGGGTGTCCCCGGTCATCCGCACCGAGCGGGCCGGGGAGTCCAGCCCCTGCACGTCGACCAGTTCACCCCGGGCGCGCAGTTCCTCGTTGAAGGCGTTCACCTCGCCGATCAACGCGGCCAGGTCGCCGCCGGGCAGGCTGCCCCAGATCTGCTCGTTGCCATAGATCAACATCAGGTACTTCACCGGGAATCCTCCGAAGTGTCAGCAAGGCGACAGGATGTCAGGGCCTGCCCCGATGCACTGTTGTAACAGGTCAGAAGGCTGCGGATGGCGGGCCCACATCCGACTCTTCACGGCCGTACGGGGACAGCAGGCCCTCCGCCGGATCGCCTGCATCATGCCCGACAGCGATGTCGCCACCCCTCAGCCCGCCAGGTTCCGCCCCCGCGTGTCAGCCGATCCCGGCCGTCGACGCGCGCCGCCGCTGGGCCGTGGTGACCCCGAACCAGGAAGGAGCGCCTGATGGCCGCTCCCACGGTGACCGCCTCTCTCCATTCGACCACCTACGCCCCCGGTGCCCAGATGCTGCTCACGGTCGCCTACGGCGACCCCGACCCGAAGACCTTCACGGTCACCCTGGTGGTCACCGACGACCAGGGCAACAGCAGCGCCCCGGTCACGGTCAGCGCCGTCATCGACCCCCTGACCCTGACCGTCACGGACGACTCGGACCGTACCTGGACCCGGGTGTCGGACAACGGTGCCGTGGCCGTGTTCCGGGCGGTGGCCTGATGCCCCGGGTAACCTCCGGGCAGGGCGACGGACTGTTCGCCCGGGCCCTGTCGCAGTACCGGACCCTGGGCTTCGGGGTGAACATCCAGCTCGCCTCCGAACTGGACACCGACAACGAGTTCGGCACCACCGAAAACGGCAGGGCGTACACCTGGGCGCAGTCGGACGCCCGGGCGGTGACGTACATCGTCGACTGGTTCCGAGACAAGGGGCCGCCCTCGGGGAGCACCTTCTCGGTTGGATCCGGGGGCTTCAACCGGGCCTCCTTCACCCGGACCCATCCGGAGTCGTTGATGTCGCGGCTGGACTACCTGCAATGGAACGTGTACGCGACGAGCGCCTCGGACACTGCCCTGGCCCGGTTCCGCCGTACCAAGGACTGGGCGGTGGCCGATCTGGGGCCGGTGGCCCTGTCCCGGCGGGTGATCGTCGCCGAGTGGGGGGCCCGGGTGGCCGAGATCCCGGACCAGGCGGCCTGGATAGCCACCGTGCCGGCCGCGATCGCCCGGCTCAACGCGGAGCGGGGGCCCTTCTTCGCCCGGACCAACTACTTCAACTCCGGCTGGGGCACCTTGAGCCCCAAGGCTCCCGGGCTGGCCGCGTTGCGTGCCGCGTACGCCCAGCCGCCGTACGTCTGAGCAGGTAGCCGGCCTCGGAGGCCAACCGCTTCACGGTCGCCCGCCGGTTCTGCACCGGCGGGCGACCTTGACATTGAGCCTCCTTGGTTGCATGGTTAGTTACATGAGTAATGAACCAGCCAACCAACATGGTGTGGCGGGGGAGTGATGGAGGACGGCCGGCCGATCTTCCAGCAGATCGCGGAGCTGCTGGAGAACTCGATCCTGGACGGGACCCTGGCCGAGGAGAGCCAGGTGCCCTCGACGAACGAGTTGGCGGCCTTCCACCGGATCAACCCCGCGACCGCCGCCAAGGGCGTCAACAAGCTGGTCGACGACGGAACGCTCTACAAGAAACGAGGAATCGGGATGTTCGTCTCCTCCGGCGCCCGCGCCAAGCTGCGCGCCCGGCGCCGTGACGAGTTCGCCCGGCAGTACGTGCAACCGCTGGTGACCGAGGCACGCAAGCTCGGCATCGATCCGGCCGAACTCAAGAACATGATCGATACCTGGGAGGAGACCCGATGAACCCGGTGGTCACCGTCACCGACCTCACCAAACGGTACGGCGAGGTCGTCGCGCTGGACCGGGTCAGCTTCACGCTGGCGGAGAACCGCATCTACGGCCTGCTGGGGCGCAACGGTGCCGGCAAGACGACCCTGATGCAGCTCCTCACCGCCCAGATCTTCGCCACCAGCGGGAAGATCGCGGTCTTCGGGGAGCACCCCTACGAGAACGAGCGGGTGCTCTCCCGGATCTCCTTCATCAAGGAGAGCCAGACCTACCCCTCGAACCTGGCCGTCAAGCACGTACTCCGGGCCGCCGCCCTGGTCCATCCCAACTGGGACGAGGAGTACGCCCAGCAGTTGGTCGAGGACTTCCGGCTGCCGCTGCAGCGCAACGTCCGCAAGCTGTCGCGGGGAATGCTCTCCTCCCTGGGCATCGTCGTCGGGCTGGCCGCCCGGGCCCCCTTGACCTTCTTCGACGAGCCCTACCTGGGCCTGGACGCGGTGGCCCGGCAGATCTTCTACGACCGGCTGCTGGCCGACTTCGCCGAGCACCCGCGCACCATCGTGCTCTCGACCCACCTGATCGACGAGGTCAGCGACCTGATCGAGCACGTCCTGCTGATCGACCAGGGGCGCCTGCTGCTGGACGCCGAGACCGACGAACTGCGCGGCCAGGTGGTCATCGCCTCCGGGCCGGCCGACGCGGTCGACGAGTTCGCCCGCGGCGGCACCGAACTGCACCGGGTACGCCTCGGTGCGACGGTGCGGGCCACCGTACGCGGTGAGTTCGGGCCGGCCGAGCGCGACCGGGCCCGTGCCGCCGGAGTGGACCTGACCGCCTCTTCCCTGCAAGACATCGTCGTACGCCTGACCACCTCGACACACTCCGCAGCAGACGCCGGCAGTGTCGTCACGGCCGACAAGGAGGTCGTCGGATGAACCGCACCCTGACCGTCGCCCGGATGCAGTTCGTGGCCTGGCGCACCGTGGTCGGCTGGCCGTGGGGGATCCTCGCCCTCAGCTTCCTGATCAACCTGGCCCTGTTCAGTGCCATCGGTGAGAAGGAGGACTTCGAGCCCATCACCGGCGGCTCGATGAGCATCTACGTGGTGATGTTCGTGGCCAGCATCAGTGCGATCACCATGGACTTCCCGTTCGCCATGGGGCTGGGTGTCTCCCGCCGCAGCTTCTACCTCGGCAACGTGCTCCACTTCGTCGCGCAGGCCGTCGTCTATGCGGGGGTGCTCTACCTGCTGGCCGTGATCGAGGAGGCCACCGACGGCTGGGGAGTGAACCTGCGCTTCTTCGGCATTCCCTTCCTGATGGTCGACAACCCGATCCTGCGGTACCTCGGCTTCGCCATCCCCTTCCTGCTGCTCGGTTTCCTCGGCATCGCCATCGCCGTGGTTTTCAAGCGCTGGGGGATGAACGGGATGCTCACCCTGTCGGCGGCGACCCTGGTGGGTCTCGGTGGCGCCGCGGTGCTGGTCACCTGGCAGGGCTGGTGGTCGGCGATCGGCGGCTGGTTCGCCGACCAGTCCGGTGCCGCCCTCCTGGTCGGCTGGCCGGCCCTGCTGACCCTGCCCCTGGCCGTGATCAGCTACCTGATCATCCGCCGCGCCACCCCCTGACGAAAGAAAGGGCCCCTTGTTAACGCCTGCGGTAGAGCAGGGGCCCCCTTTTAACAGCACGACCGGTTGAACACGACGACCGGCTGTGCACCGGAGGACGCGACGGCTCACCGTGGGCAACGGGGGCGGCCCCTCCCGATCGGGTTTCGGGAGGGGCCGCGCGGTGGGTGCGGTCAGCGCCAGGTGTCCGTCAGGCTGAGCGAGCCGGACGCGGTGGCGGTGCGATCGGCACCCGACTCCCAGATCACCTGCCCGGAGTCGGTGCGCTTGACGTACTTGTAGGAGAAGGCGGTACCCGCCGGCAGGGTCAGCTGCCCGGTCCAGACCGGGTACGCCGAGGGCGAGAGCCGGACCCCCTTGGCCGGATCCCAGCCACCCAGGGCGGGCAGGTCCCCGACGACGTAGAGGTGCTGACCCGGCACGGTGGTGGCGGTGGCCTGGAAGGAGACCGTGGCCTGGCTGGGCGGGCTGGCGGCCGGTTGGTTCCAGCTCACCGAGAAGGCCTGCCCGCCGGTGCCGGTGCGGTTGGGGTCGTTCTCCCACTGCACGCCACCGTTGCCGACCTTGACCAGCTTCCACTCGAAGGCGGTACCGGCCGGGAGGTCGACCGACCCGCTCCAGGTCGGGTAGCTGCCCGAGGTGGTGGACAGCTTCACCCCGTTGGCCGGGTTCCAGGAACCCAGCTGCGGGACCGACCCGACGACGTACACCTCCTGGCCCGGGTTGGTGGTGACCGTGGCGGTGAACCGGGTCGACCCGGCCGGCTGCGAGGGGCTGGCCGTCGGGGTCGGGGAAACGGTCGGGGAAGTGGTGGGAGTGACCGTCGGAGTGGCCGTCGGGGTCGGGCCGTCCAGGCGGGCCTCGACGTGCAGGGCCACCGCCTGATCCGCCAGGATGGCGGCGGTGAAGCTGCCACCGGAGACGGTCACCGCGCCGCCCGGACAGGCCCCGGTGGACCGGTCGTACGCGCCCCTACCCACGTTGCAGTACCGGCCGTCCGGCAGGGAGGTGCTGAAGCTGCGGCTCCAGGTGCTGCCGGTGGCGTTGAAGGCGGCGTACCCCCGGTTGCCCCGGGCGAAGGCCAGCCGGCCGTTGCCGTCGGTGACCACCGAGCCGATGCCGGTGCCGGCGACCGCGTTGCGGAAGCCCGGCATGCCGGCCACCCCGGCGTCGCGGTGCTCGCAGATCCAGGCGCTGCTGGTGCAGTCCGTGGCCAGGGTGGTGCCGTTGGAACTGCTCGGCGGGCCCTGCCCGTGCACCGAGCCGAAGGCGTAGCTCGACATCAGCTGGGGTCGGCCGTACGGGTGGGCCATCATGAAGGTGTCCGCCAGGTAGTAGCGGGCGCCGTTCTTGTAGGTGAGGGTCGGGTTCTCCCGCTGGGTGTCATGGTTGTCGATGAACACCACGGCCTGCTGCCCGGTCAGACCACCGTAGTCGGGCAGGTTGCCCAACTGCGCGATGTTGCCGTCCCGGAAGGCCGACGAGACCGCCCGCTGGTAGTCGAAGTTGGTCACCCCGCCGTACGGGGCGTACGCGGTGTAGGGGATCGTGCCGTCGCCGTACACCTCGTGGAACAGGTCCGGACGGCCGCCGAAGCCGGGCACGTCACGCAGCCGGTTGATGATGTCGGCCAGGTGCGACTCCTGGACGTGCTTGGCCGCGTCCACCCGGAACCCGGCCACCCCCAGGTCGATCACCGCGTTCATGTACTTGGCGATCTTCCGCCGTACCTCCGGGTCGGCGGTGTTGAGGTCGGCCAGGTCGAGCAGCTCGCAGTCCTGGACCTCCTGCTTGTTGCCCCAGTTGTTGATCTTCCGGTAGCAGGGCCCGAAGTCGGCGTAGCCGTAGCTGTCCCCGGAACCGTCGTTGAACAGGTTCGGGTAGCTGTACTTGCCGTAGACCGTGCCGGCGCTGCCGGGGCCGCTGTTGGTCGAGCCGGTGCCGCTCATGTGGTTGAGCACCATGTCCACGTAGATCTTCACGCCCTGGGCGCGGCAGCGCTCGACCATGTCGACGAACTGGGCCTTGGTGCCGCGCCGGGTGGCGTCCAGCCGGTACGACACCGGCTGGTAGTCCTGCCACCACGGGTAGGTGGCGCCCTCGGCGCTGGGCAGCACCACGTGTTCCTGGGGCGGGGAGACCTGCACGCCACCCCAACCGTTGGGGCCGAGATTCGACTCGCACTCCTCGGCGACGGAGTCCCACCGCCACTGGAACAGGTGGACGATGGCGTCGCCGTTGGCGCGTACCTCGGCTGCGCTGGCGGGGGCGGTGCCGGCGGCGGCGACGGCTAGACCGGCCGCGACAAGTGTCGCGGCCAGGGCCGCGGGTATCGCGGCGCGGGGACGGGGAACTCGCACGGGCCCTCCTCGGGGGACGGTCAGGCAGAGGTGGTGATGACCAGGGTTTCCTGCAAGTTATGCAAGAACTTGCGATGATGCGTGACCGTAACAGGGCCATCGATGCTTGGGAACCTCTGATTCACAAGTCGCTCGTATGAGGAACAAGCCCTTGCGGACCGCTGCAATCACTGCAAAGATTTGCGTCCACTTCGCTCGGAACAACCGGAGACTCACCCCGGGAGCGGCGACCCGCCGTGCCCGAACCCAGATGGGCCCACACCGCCGGCACAAGTCGGGGCGGTGGGGCCGTGGGCTTTCTATGCTCGACCTCATGGAACTGCGGATCTTCACCGAGCCCCAGCAGGGGGCTACCTATGACGACCTGCTCGCCGTGGCCCGGCGTGCCGAGGAGACCGGCTTCGGCGCCTTCTTCCGCTCGGACCACTACCTGAAGATGGGGTCGGTCAGTGGCGATCCCGGCCCCACGGACGCCTGGACGACCCTGGCCGGGCTGGCCCGCGACACCCGGTCCATCCGGCTCGGCACCCTGATGACCGCGGCGACCTTCCGGTTCCCCGGTCCGCTGGCGATCACGGTCGCGCAGGTCGACCAGATGAGCGGGGGACGGGTAGAGCTGGGCATCGGCACCGGCTGGTACGACGCCGAACACAGCGCGTACGGCATGCCCTTCCCGGCCCTGGGGGAGCGGTTCGACCGGCTGGAGGAGCAGCTGGCGATCATCACCGGGATGTGGCGGACCCCCTCCGGTCAGACCTTCGACTACACCGGCCGCCACTACCAGGTCAGCGACTCACCCGCGCTGCCCAAGCCGGTGCAGCAGCCACACCCGCCGATCCTGCTCGGCGGCAAGGGCGCGAAGCGTACCCCCCGACTGGCCGCCCGCTACGCCGACGAGTTCAATCTGCCGTTCGTCTCGATCGCCGACACCGAGGCCCAGTTCGAGCGGGTCCGGGCCGCCTGCCAGGGCATCGACCGGGACCCGACCGAGCTGGTCTGGTCCAACGCGCTGGTGCTGTGCTGCGGCAAGGACGAGGCCGAGGTGGCCCGCCGGGCCGCCGCCATCGGCCGGGAGCCGGACGAGCTGCGCGAGAACGGCCTGGCCGGCACCCCCGCCGAGGTCGTCGACAAGATCGGCCAGTACGCCGCCGTCGGTAGCCAGCGCATCTACCTCCAGGTGCTGGACCTGGGCGACCTGGACCACCTGGACCTGGTCGCCGCCGAGGTGATGCCCCAGCTCTGAACTCAGCGCGACGACGAGCGCAGCACGGTGTCCAGCCGACCGTCCCGATCACTGTCCAGGTAGGTGACGTCCGGTACCCCGTCACCGTCGAGGTCGAACTGCACCACATCGGCCACCCCGTCGCCGTCGACATCGGTGACGACCTGCACGGAGCCGTCCAGATGTCGACTGACGATCGACCGGCCGCCGCCCGGAAGGCGGGGCGGCGGCCCGGGGGTCGGCACCGGCGTCGGCGCCGGTGCGGGCGTCGGGTTCGGCTGCGGGCCCGGCTGGCTAGCCTCCACCGAGGCGTACGCCCCGGTCGGGCCGCTGGCCGGCTCGACCCCGCTGCCGCCCGGATCGATCTCCTCCTCGGAGGGGTACACATCGCCCCTGGGGGCGGGATCACGGTAGCTGCTCATCGGCGTAGGGTTCCCCGACGAAGCCGGCGGTAACCGTCGGCGCGGCGAAGGGGGGCGCAGTGCCGACGCACCGCAACTGGGCCGGCAACATCCAGTACTCCGCCCGGGCCTACCACCGGCCAACCTCGGTCGAGGAACTGGCGGCCCTGGTGGCCGGCAGCGACCGGATCCGGGCGGTGGGCAGCGGACACTCCTTCAACCGGCTCGGTGACACCACCGGAGACCTGGTCACCCTGGCCGGACTGCCGCAGACCGTGCACCTGGACGAGGAACGCGCCACCGTCGAGGTCCCGGCCGCGATGCGCTACGGCGACCTGGCCACCTGGCTGCACGAGCGGGGGTACGCCCTGGCCAACCTGGCCTCCCTGCCGCACATCTCGGTGGCCGGTGCGGTGGCCACCGGCACCCACGGCTCCGGCGAGCGCATCGGCAACCTGGCCACCGCGGTAGCCGCCCTGGAACTGGTCACCGCCACCGGCGAACTGCGTACCGTGCACCGGGGCAGCGACGACTTCGCCGCGATGGTGGTCTCCCTCGGCGCCCTGGGCATCGTCACCCGGGTCACCCTGGACGTGCTGCCCACCTTCGACCTGCGCCAGTACGTCCACCTCGACCTGCCTCGCGCGGCCCTGGACGAGGCGCTCGGGTCCGCGTACAGCGTCAGTGTCTTCACCGACTGGCGCTCGACCCGCGGCACCCAGGTCTGGCGCAAGCAGCTGGCGGAGGCGCCCGCGCCCCCGGCGGGCTGGCTCGGCAGCACGGCGGCCGACCGGCCCTGTCATCCGGTGCCCGGGATGCCCCCGGCCAACTGCACCGAGCAGCTCGGCGCGGTCGGGCCCTGGCACGAGCGGCTGCCGCACTTCCGGCTCGGCTTCACCCCCAGCAGCGGCGAGGAGCTGCAATCCGAGTACCACCTGCCCCGGGCCTGCGCCGCCGAGGCCCTGGCCGCCCTGGACGAGGTGGCCCATCTGATCGCCCCGGTGTTGCAGATCAGCGAACTGCGCACCATCGCCGCCGACGGCCTCTGGCTAAGCCCGCAGTACGAACGCGACAGCCTGGCGGTGCACTTCACCTGGATCGCGGACGCGGCCCGGGTGCTGCCGGTGGTCGCCGAGGTGGAACGGGCCCTGGCCCCCTACGGACCCCGCCCACACTGGGGCAAGGTCTTCACCACCGCCCCCGAGGACATCGCCGCCACCTACCCCCGCTGGCCCGACTTCGCCGCCCTGCTGCACCACCTGGACCCCACCGCCAAGTTCCACACCCCCACCCTCAACCCCCTCTTCCCCCGCTGACTGCCTGTGCTCCTCCCGCTGGCCTGCCCGCGAACGCGCCTGCGTCAGCCGGTGTCGATCCTCGCCTAGGGTGGGCCACATGGGCGCTGAGGCTGTCGGCATGCACATGCCCGCCGTCGTGACCCTCGACGACGTGGCGGCGATGAACGCTGCCGATCCGAATGGCCACCGCTACGAGACAAGCCCCGAGGGGGTCCTGTCGGTCATGCCGCTGCCCGACTCGGAGCATGCGGCGATCGCCAGCCGCATCTTCGCCTGGCTGATCATGGCAGGCTGGCCCGCGGAACAGGTGCTCCAGGCGGTCGGCGTACGGATCCCCGGCCCGGACGGGGACGGCGGTCGCATTCCCGACCTCACCGTCTGGCACAAGCCGCCCCGACGTGGGGTGTGGTCGACGGTGGGGGACATCGCCCTCGTGATCGAGATCGTGTCACCCGGCTCGGAGGCGATGGACTCGGTGACGAAGGTCCGTGAGTACGCTCGCGCGGGCATCCCCCGGTACTGGGTGGTCGACCGGGACGGCGCGCAGACGGTCACCCTGCACGAACTCGACGCCACCGGCCGGTACGCCGAGCGGGCCCGAATGCCCTTGTCCTGGCTGCTGCAGACCACCCCCGCCGATCACCTGAACTGACCCCGCCGCGCCCGCGCGCCCGCCCTGTCCCCGTCGATCTTGCACTTTTGGTCGCTGAAACACGGCTTTCGTCCCCGTATGCACCGACGAAAAGTGCAAGATCGGCGATGTTAGCGGCCGGCGGTGACCTGGTCGCGGAGGTGGCCGCGTTGGACGGCGCGGCTGATGTCGCTGGGGGAGACGATGCCGACCAGTTGGCCCTCGACGACCACCAGGGCTCGGCCGTCGGCGCACTCGCTCAGGCGGGGCAGCAGGTCGGTGAGTTGCTCGTCGGGGGAGGCGAGGACCAGGTCCTCGGCCCGGCAGGCCACCGCCGCCAGGGTGGTGCTGCCGCGCTGGTCGCCCGGCACGCCGCGGACCCGGTCCAGGGTGACCAGGCCGATCGGCCGCCCGTCCTCGGTCAACGGCAGCGCGGTGTGCCGGTACGCGAACAGGTAGTTGTCGACGAAGTCCGCCACGGTCAGTTCACCCGAGGCGGTCTGCGGCTGCGGGGTCATCACCTCGCCCACCCGTACCCCACGCAGCGCGTCACCCACCCGGGCCTGCCGTTCCTCCATGCCGGCCGCGCCGATCAGGAACCAGCCGATCAACGCCAACCAGAGCCCACCGAAACCGGCGCCGGTGAGGAACCGGAACAACCCCAGCCCGATCAGCAGTACGCCGAGCACCCAACCCGCCCGGGCCGCCACCACCGAGGCGCGGGTCCGGTCCCCGGTGGCCTTCCACACCGCCGCGCGCAGCAACCGCCCGCCGTCCAGCGGCGCCGCCGGCAGGATGTTGAACAGCGCCAGCAGCAGGTTGATGCCGGCCAGCCAGGCCATCGCGCCCAGCAGCAGCCCCTGCACCCCGGCCAGGCTGAGCACTATCGCGATCGCCCCGAAGAACACCCCGATGATCAGACTGACCAGCGGCCCGACGCCCGCGATGCGCAGCTCCGCTCCCGGGGTACGGGCCTCGCCCCGTAGTTCGGCGACCCCACCGAAGAGCCACAGGGTGATCCCCTGCACGTCCAGCCCGTTGCGCTTGGCCACCACCGCGTGGGACACCTCGTGGGCGAGCAGGCCCAGGAAGAAGACCACCGCCGCCGCCAGACCCGCGAAGACGTACGCGAGCGCCGAGCGGCCCGGGTACGACACCGGGAACAGGTTCGCCGACAACCCCCACCAGATCAGCGCGAAGATGAACAGGACACTCCAGTTCACGCCGACCGGTACGCCCGCGATCCGACCGAGCCCGAAACTCGCCCTCATGCCTGGGTGATACCCCCGGAGGCTAAACCCATGCCGTACGTCGGGTGGGCGACCTGCTCACCGCAGCGATCGATGGCGTTTCGCCTCCGCTGCTCGACCAGCTCCGATGGTCAGTCGGCGGTCCCGGCCGGGACGACCCAGGTGGTGGGCTGGCCGGTGATCGCGGTGATCATGTCGTAGTCGCCGTCGTAGTGCAGCACGGTGGCACCGTGCCGCTCTGCGGTCGCGCCGATCACCAGATCAGCCATCGGGAGGGCCCGGTGATTGCCCTTGTGCAGTGCCTGGAGCTGGACTTCGACCGCTCGGTCCCAGACCTCGTCCGGCGTGGCAAGCCAGTGGAAGCCACCGAGCAGCCAGCGCGCCCGCTGAGCTTCCTTGACCGTCCGTGCGCTCTGAATCACCTCGATCTCGATCGCGCCACACACCGCCAACAGTCCGCGCTCGGACAACTCATCGAGCACCGGCGCGACGGCCGGCTTGGGCCAGCGGGCAAGCGCGGACTTGTCGAGCAGGTACAGCTCTCGACTCATGCAGCATCCGGCGTCGAGTCGGGGTGGCCGGTGAGGTCCGGCAGACCGCCGCTCTTGAGCCAGTCGGCGAACTCACGCCTTTTCTCCCGATCGACGGCGGCCTTCAGGGCCGCGTTGACGGTCGCCTTCTTCGTGGTCGTGCCGAAGATCTTGGCGGCTTCGGCAAGCAGTTCGTCATCGACGTCGAGGATCGTCCTGGACACGAGTTCCTCCAGCTCAGTGCGGCGCTCACGCGATGATATCAACTTGCCGTGATCTTGATATCTAATGGCTGTCCAGCGATCTGCGCGGTTGCGGGTGAGAAGAGCCGGGCGTACGCAAAATTCCGCCAGATATGCCCATGTGGTTGGTCTCAGCCTTCGGTAGTGGGGACTGTACTTTGTGTACTGCGGCGATGGTCGTCGTCAGTGGTGAAGGAGTCGGTGGATGGGTGAAGACTCGTCGGGCGCAGACCCATACCACTGGCTTGAGGACATCGATGGCGCGGAGGCCGTCCGGTGGGTGAGGGAACGCAACGCGGAGGCTGTCGCGGCGCTGACCGACGGCCCGGCATTCGCCGCGCGGCAGGCCGAGATCCGGCAGATTCTCGACTCGGACGACCGCATCCCCTATCCGGGCTGGCTCGGAGACCACTTCTACTACGACTTCTGGCAGGACGTGGCGCATCCGCGCGGGCTCTGGCGGCGGACGACCCTCGAGGAGTACCGCCGTGCCGAGCCGGAGTGGGATGTCCTGCTCGACCTCGATGAGCTGGCCGGGCGGGAGGGCGAGAACTGGGTCTGGGGCGGCGCGACGACGCTGCCGCCCGAGCACCGGCGTTGCCTGATCAGCCTGTCCCGCGGGGGCGCGGACGCGGTGGTGGTGCGCGAGTACGACCTCGTCGACCGGGCCTTCGTGGCCGACGGTTTCACCGTCGCCGAGGCCAAGACCGATGTCGGCTGGATCGACGCCGACCACGTCTACGTCGGCACCGACCTCGGACCGGGGTCGTTGACCGAATCCGGCTATCCCCGACAGGTGCGGCGGTGGCGACGCGGCACGCCACTGGCCGAGGCCGAAGTCGTGTACGAGGTGTCCCACGAGGATGTCAGCGCGTACGGCTGGCGCGACCCCACGCCCGGTTTCGCGCGCGACTTCGTCCGTCGCCGCCTGGACTTCTTCCGCTCGGAGAGTTTCCTGCTGACCGGGGCGGGCGAACGGGTTCGGATCAAGGTGCCCGAGGACGCCGGCTGGGACGTACACCGGGAATGGTTGGTGATTCGGCCGCGTACGCCGTGGCAGGTGGGCGAGTCGACCTACTCGGCGGGTGCCCTGCTGGCGACCCGGTTCGACGCCTACCTCGCTGGCAGCCGGGACCTGACGGTGCTGTTCCAGCCCGACGACCGTACGGCGCTGAGTGGTTACACCTGGACCCGCCACCACCTGATCCTGACCACCCTCACCGACGTACGCAGCACACTGGGGGTGCTCACCCCAGGTGAGGGTGAGTGGCGGCGGGCACCACTGCCGGGAGTACCGGCCGACGAAGAGGGCTACCTCGTCGAGACCGACCCGGACCTCGGGGACGCCTACCTGGTCGCCTCGGAGGGCTTCCTCCAGCCGGCGACGCTGCGGCTCGGGCGGATCGGCGGCACCGTAGAAACCCTCAAACGGGCACCGGCGTTCTTCGACACCGAGGGCCTGACCGTACGACAGTTCTTCGCCACCTCCGCCGACGGCACCCGGGTGCCGTACTTCGTGGTCGGGGATCCGGCCGCGCCCGCCGGACCGACGCTGCTGACCGGGTACGGCGGCTTCGAGATCTCGAAGACCCCCGGCTACTCCGGGCTCATCGGCCGGGGCTGGCTGGCCCGGGGCGGCACGTACGTGGTCGCGAACATCCGGGGCGGCGGCGAGTACGGACCGCGGTGGCACCGGGCGGCGTTGCGGGAGAACCGGCCCCGGGCGTTCGAGGACTTCGCGGCGGTGGCCGGTGACCTGGCCGAGCGGGGCATCACCACGCCGGAACAGTTGGGCATCGAGGGCGGCAGCAACGGCGGCCTTCTGATGGGGGCGATGCTGACCCGGTATCCGGCGCTGGTCGGCGCCGTCGTCGCGCACGTCCCACTGCTGGACATGCGGCGCTACCACCGGCTGCTGGCCGGTGCCTCCTGGATGGCCGAGTACGGCGACCCAGATGCCCCCGAGGACTGGGCCTACCTGCGGGAATACTCGCCGTACCACAATGTTCGCGAAGGGGTCCGCTACCCGCCGGTCCTGTTCGTCACCTCCACCCGCGACGACCGGGTGCACCCCGGCCACGCTCGCAAGATGACCGCCCTGCTTCGCGAGTACGGCCACGATGTCACCTACTACGAGAACATCGAGGGCGGGCACGGCGCGGCAGCCAACAACGAGCAGCGCGCCTTCATCAAGGCGCTGGCGCTGGAGTTCTTCTGGCAGAGGCTTTCCCACCCGCGTGCGGTCGTACCAGGCCAGCACACCCCGCCCGCGGACCGAGTGCCCGAGCTGCCGTGACGTGCCAACTTCGCATCGTGTTGGCCCTAAGTCGAATTGGTGATCGACGCCTTCGCCGGCGAACTACTGCTGCCGATCGACGCGATAGCTCGTGCCCAAGCCGCCGGGCCGGTGACCCGAGAGATGCTGATCAGCTACGCCGCGCGATACCGCACCTCCTGGATGCTGGCGTTGCGGCAGGCGGAGCAGGCCCAGATCATCGATGCCGCGACGCGCAGTGCGTGGAGTTCTCCGCGACCTATCCGCGCGGAATTCATGGAGGCGCTTGGCTGGGCACCCGAACCCGACCTGATGGCCGTGCGGGTGCCGCCAGGCTACGCACATGCCGTCATCAAGGCGTGGCGGGGCAACCGGATCACCCGGGCCAGGGCCGTCGAAATGATGTACGGCCAGATCACCGACGCGGACCTACCGGAGGAGAACGACACGGAGCTTCCCCCGTGAGCGGTTCACCACAGCCCGTCTTCGTCCTCGACACGATTCACCCTTGCTGACCGGTTGGACGTCCTGCAAGACCTGTTGATAGGCGCGGACTGCTGGACAACGCAGGTGGTCATGGAAGAGCTGCGGGAGGGTGCAGCCGTTCCTCCAGAGCTGCTCGCGACGTGCGAGGTGTCGGCGTACGGATTCCGGTGCAAAGTCGGGTACGCCAGATGTGCAGAGGTTGGGGCGCGAAGCATCGAGACGCTGCGATGGCGGCCGGCCCGACGACCCAGGTCCGCGACTCACGATGAGTAATCGGTGGACGTGGGCTAGCGCCCGGATCGCGGCTTACTTGTTTCATTGACCTGCGACCGTTGCCCGGCCAGGCTTCGGTCGAGGCGCCCGGGTTGCCGCTCTCATTGCGGCTGCCCACGCTGGTCGTGTGGCTCTCGTTTGGCCTGCGCGGCCCGGGCGTCGCCCCAGGGCGGGGAGAGGCTCAAGAGGGGTTTGCTCGGCTCGAAGTAGCGTTGCCCTCCCGGCTCGACAACCCAGGTGGATCGAGCATCGGAGGACACGTTGACTGTCACACCGAATCGTGTGGTCATCGGGATGGACCCGCACAAGCGTTCGGCAACGATCGAGGTCATGGCTGGCGACGAGACCGTCGTCGGCGGCGGCCGGTTCGACACCGACCGCGACGGCTACACGGCGATGCGAAAGTACGCCGGTCGGTGGCCGCACCGGGTGTGGGCGATCGAGGGCTGTCAGGGCATCGGCCGGCACATCGCCAACCGGCTGCTGGCCGACGGCGAGCAGGTCGTCGACGTTCCACCGAAGCTGTCCGCCAGGGCGCGGGTGTTCGCCACCGGGCAGGGCCGCAAGACCGACGCCACCGACGCCCACTCCATCGCGCTGGTCGGCACCCGCATGACCGGACTACGCCCGGTGGTCAACGACGAGCAGCTTGCCTTGCTGCGGATCCTGGTCGACCGGCGCCGTTGCCTCGGTGTCGACCACACCCGGATGGTGTCCCAGCTGCACCAACTGCTGCTGGAGCTGATCCCGGGTGGGGCGAAGAAGAGTCTGTCCGCCGCCCAGGCCAAGACACTGCTGGCCACGGTCCGGCCCCGCGACGCGGTCGGCAAGGCCCGACGGCGGGTCGCCGCGGAGCTGATCGCCGACCTCGAACGGATCTACCGACGCTCCAAGGAAGCCGACAAGGAACTGAAGGAGCTGGTCGCTTCCACCGGCACCACGTTGATGGACCTGCACGGCATCGGACCCTCCGGCGCCGCCCGGCTGCTGGTCGAGGTCGCCGACATCACCCGGTTCCCCGACCGGGCTCACTTCGCCTCCTGGAACGGCACCGCCCCCATCGACGCCTCCTCCGGCGAGCAGGTACGCCACCGGCTGTCCCGTGCCGGGAACCGGCAGATCAACCGGGTGCTGCACATCATGGCCACCGTCCAGCTGCGCAACCCCACCGAAGGCCGCGCCTACTTCGACCGGAAGAAAGCCGCCGGCAAGACCTCGATGGAAGCCATGCGCGCCCTGAAACGACGCCTGTCCGACATCGTCTACCGAACCATGATCAGCGACGCGGTAGCCACGGCGGCGGGCCCGGGAGGACAACGGGGAACGACTACCGACTCCAGCGTGACCGACTCTCATCCCCAAGCCAGCTCTTCGGAGAAGTCACTTCCCAGACCCGCCGAAACCCAGCATAGAACTCTCCTCTCGGCGGTGTCTTGACACAGAGGGGAGCCAGATCCGGGCACCTCGAACTCAGGGGACGAGCGGCGTCGGCTGGTCGTCCAGCTCACGGTGCCAGATTCCTTGCCAGCGTTCCTCAGTGGCGGAGGCACGCCAGCGTGCGGCGGGGCCGTCCGGATGGACGCCACAGGTCGGGCATGCGCGGCCCGGGCGGCGCCTTTCGGCGCCGCATGCCAGGCAGTGCCTGTCGATGCTGATTCCGGCGTCGTGGCGATCGAGGACCGCTTGGACGACCGTGGCGAGAGGTCCCGTCGGGTGATGCTCAGGGTCGGGGCAGTAGGCGATCTGGGACCAGCCCCACGAGTTCCAGGGTGTCGGCGTCCGTGGGAGTCGCCTGCCAGTGGCTTTCTCTCGACGCCGCAGGGCGGCGTACTCCTGCGCACGCGGCACGACCACGTCGCGTGTGCGCTGCAGTTCGTCAGCGGCACGCACGAGCGCGTCGAGATCGTCGGTGAGACTGCGTGGGATACGGGCGGCGACGACCAGGTGGTGCCAGGTGGCGCGGAATCCGTACGGGGCGCAGTGCAGAGCGCACTCCCGCAATGCGTAAAGCCTGCGCTGCGGAGGGAGCGTGCTGTCGCGGACGCGGCGCGCCTGCGCAGGAAAGCTGGTCACCAAGCAATGATGGCGCTCTCCATGGGACGGCACGACCACGTTTCGGTACCCGGACGAACCATAACGCAGGACGAGACAGCCCTCACCGTGAACACACGCACATCGGCAAAGTCGGACACCACCGGTGCTCGGCGAACGTCACTGTGTGTAGTTCATGATTTCTGTGCGCGGGTGGCTCGACCATCAGCTCGCCGCTGAACTTGCCGATGGCCGCTGCTTACTCGGCGGCGTACGCGGCCCTGCACTGCAACTCGTACGCCGACACGAGGCGACCTGACTCGACAAAGCCCAGTTGGCCGCTCTTTCCGAGATCAGGTGCTTCGCGACCTGGGCCGGGAGGCATGGTGGCGATGAGCGCAACCTGGGGCGAGGCGTCCGTCCTGGCCGCTGCCGAGATGCGGCAGGGCATCGCCATCACCGACGATCGGCAGGCCACCAAAGTCGCACGTAGTTACGGTGCGAGGGTCCATGGAACGATCCAATTGCTCGCGGCGGCGTGCCGCACCGGCAAGCCTGCTCCGCCCACGTAGGCAACCCACCTCACCCGGCCTCTGCCGCTAGAACTGGCTGGCCAGCGGCCGCGCTCAGCTCCGACCGCTCCGCCCTGACCCTGATGCGGAGCGTGCCCGAGTTGCCCTGAGGTTTACGTCCATAGAGCGTGCAGGGCGGTGGATGTAGGCGACATAGGTGGGAAGGGGTGATTCCAGTCGATCTCCGTGCCGGACCTTCGGACTGTCAAGCCCCGGGTTTGATGGACAGTTGGTTAGCTGGTTTTCAGGGGTGCGGTGACCGGGTGGGTCATCGCGTGTAGGGCCTCGTGTTCGGCGGGTGGGACGTGTCCGAGTTCGCCGTGCAGCCGGCGGTTGTTGTACCAGTCGATGTACTCGACGGTGGCCATCTCCAGGTCGTCGAGTCCACGCCACGGACCTCGGTTGCGGACGAGTTCGGCCTTGTAGAGCGAGTTGAATGCCTCGGCCATCGCGTTGTCGTACGAGTCGCCCCGGGAGCCGACCGAGGCGACAGCGCCGGCCTCGGCGAGGCGCTGGCTGTAGCGGATCGCTCGATATTGGACTCCGCGGTCCGAGTGATGCACGAGTCCGCCCAGGTCAGCGCCCTGATGTTCGCGGCGCCAGATCGCCATCTTCAACGCGTCGAGGGCCAGGTCGGTGTAGAGGTTCGTCGACACCTGCCAGCCGACGATCATGCGGGAGTACACGTCGAGGACGAACGCGGCGTACACCCAGCCGACGCTGGTGCGCACGTAGGTCAGGTCGGCGACCCACAGCTGGTTCGGCCGCAGTGCGGTGAAGTCTCGTTTGACCAGGTCAGAGGGTCGGCTGGTCTCGGCTGCGGGCCGGGTCGTACGCGGCGCTTTGTCGCGCAGCAGCCCGCGCAGCCCGGACTCGCGCATCAGCCGCTCGACGGTGCAGCGGGCCACTCGCACACCGCGCCGACGCAGCTCGTGCCAGATCTTGCGAGCGCCGTAGACGCCGTAGTTCTCCGCGTGGACCTGCTCGATCACCGCGGTCAACTCCTCGTCGCGCCTTGACCGGGCCGAGGCAGGGCGGGTCTTAGCGGCGTAGTAGGTCGACGGTGCGATCTGTGCCGGCGTGTCTTCGAGCGCCTGCAGGACCGGCTGGACACCGTATTCGGCCTTCTGGGAGTCGACGAAGTCGACCTTCATCGCGACGGACGGTCCAGCTCCGCCGCGAAGAAACTCGCCGCGGACTTCAGGATCTGGTTGGCCCGCCGCAGCTCACGCACCTCCCGTTCCAAAGCAGCGAGGCGTTCCGCGTCGCTGCTGGTGGTGCCCGGACGGTCACCGGCGTCAGTCTCGGCCTTCTTCACCCACGTCCGCAACGCCTCCGGATGAATCCCGAGCTGACCGGCGATCCGCCGGATCGCCCCTATCGCGCTGGCCGGGTCCCGGCGAGCCTCGACCGCCAACCGCGTCGCACGCTCACGCAGCTCATCGTTGTACTTCTTCGGTGCGGGCATCGCTGATGTTCCTCCCAGATTTCGATGTCTCCATCAAACCCGGTGCGGGACAGACCGTCTCCTCGACCTCAGCGAAGGTACGCGACCCCATGCCGTCAGGATGTTGGTGCCAGACAAGGACGGCCACAGGGGCGCGCCTATCGCTCACCACTCGCGCCACCGTGGCGGGAGGCCAGACCCGAGAGTTCTTGCGGGGCTTCCGCTCGACCGGACCGACGTCGACCAGCACAACCTCGTCGCCTGGGTGAACAAGTTTGTCGTCGCCCGGGTTCATCCGCCACGGGAAGACACTGCCCTGTCCGTGGCGCTGGTCAAGACGTTCGACCACGGCTATGGCCTGGGGCGGCAGGGCAGCTGTCTCAGCAACGGCCATGCCCAGCCAAAGGCGTGGTGGCTGCTTGGGGCGGCGAGGCGCTGGCACCGAGACCGGAGGGCGGTAGATGCTTCGTGCGCGCTTCAGCCACGCCTGATCGATCTCCTCGCTCCGGGCCTGCCATACGTCCAGCTGCTCAGCGACCTGGTCACACAGCCCTGCGTCGTCGGTGACTATGGTCGCTTCCAACAGGGAGTCGCGAGAGTGCGCCGATGCGTTGGCCGAGCCGACAACGATCCGCGTTGTCCTGCCCTTCAGGTGCATCACCTTCGCGTGCAGATTCGGAAGGGAACGAACTTCTACACCGTTGGCGAGCCAGTCGCCGATCACGGTCGGATCGACCAGGCCAGCCCTGAGCGTCGCGTCCGATCCGTTGATGATGATCATGTCGTCGGGTTGCAGGTTGAGCAGGTCCCTGGCTGCTGGACCGATGTATGCGATGGCGACGCGCTTACGGGTCGCCTGCTGCACATACCGTTCCAAGCCATCCCATGCGTTGTCGGCGATCAACCGCATCATGACCTTGATCCTGGCACTAGAGGCTCGGGACTTACATGTACTCCGCAGCGGTCTGTTCCGCTTCGGCGACGAAGGCGTCAAGTTGCTCCGGCGTCAGGCTGGCTTCCTGCAGGAGTCGGGTAAGGACGAACAGTTCTGCACCGAGCGCCACGTCCGGAGCTATGTTGTCGGCAAGTTCTGGCTCGCCGAGGGCCGCGCGGATCAGCCCTTCGGTCTCAAGTGCGGGAATGCTGTCGCCCTCCTCATAGCTGGCCCGAGCTGTGGCCACGAACTGAGCGATGTCGGCAGGTGTGGCGTCTGCTCCGAAGCGTCGGTTGACGGCGATGGCGAAGGCGGCACCGATCACCTGGAGGCCCCCCGCCCAGTTGGCGCGGTCAAGATCAGCGATGAGGGCGTCGGTTGTCTCCCAGTCGCCCCGCGCCATTGCCTGGATCAACTCACCCAGTTTCGTCACGGCCACGCCTCCTTATCCTCGGAATGTTCTTCTTGACGATTGCTGTGATCCGGTGGACTGCCACGCCAGCCAGTAGGCCGACGACGACGAGGTTTCCGGCAGCATCCGGTGCGTCTATCTTTGGCCGTACTGTCGGGTCGGGTGCACTTGGGGTCGCCGTGCCAGTGGAATGTGAGCCAGCCGCGCCGCTTGGATTTCGCACCACCTTGACTGTCTGCTGCACGGCCCGGGTCGCGCTGGCTGCCTGATCTTGTAACTCGTCCGCGTTGCGGACCGCGCGCTTGAGGAACGTCCCGACGTTCTTGCGCGCCAGTTCTCGCTTCTCACTGTCTGCGAGCAGGTCTTCGCCGGTGGGAGATGCCCCCTCGGCCGCACTCCGGGGAGTCGCCGAGCCCGGCGCAATCGCGTTGACGTAGTCGGCGAGGTGATCGGCGGCGACGCTGCTCAACCGTCCGAGTCGGCCAGCCTTCGCTGCTGACGTCTGGCTGTCCTTGATGGCTGCCTGAACCCTCGGATGGCTGCTGCCCTTACCGCCGGAAACGAAGCGGCTTGTCGCCTGCTCGATGTCTGCCTGTGTACGGATGGCCTGGATGGCGAGAGCGTCTAGATCCTTTATGGCGGAGTTGAGCTGGGCGACGACCTGGGCGATGAGGCCGCTCATCCGAGTCCGGTGACAAACGATGATGCATGGGCTTTCGCCCTCTTGATGGTCCGCAGGGTCAGATCGACCTCGCGCTGCGCGGCCAACAACGCTCCGCGGGCTGCCTGAGCCTTCTCGTGATGGCTGCCATCGAGAGTGGCCACCACAAGGCGGATCACATCCTCGAGAACGGTTCCGATGCCCTCGACCGTTGTAGTGGCCTGGTCGAGGGAATGCTCACCTTCTCCGAACACCGCCTTGACATCGCCGATGCTCACGGTCAGCCCAGGACGCTGATGTACTGCCGGGCGGCCTGGGTACTGCCCTGAAGCGTCGTCGCCGCTTCAATCAACCGCTGCTTGCTCTGCTCGGCGCGGGCGATGGCCTCGCCGATCGCCGGGTGACCGGTGCCGGCGGCGACCGAACGCAGCCGGGCGAGCACCTGCTCGGTGCCGTCGATGGCCGCCCGGATCTGGTTCGTGGTGGCGTTGCTCTGCTCGGCTGCCTGGGCGAGCGCGGCCTTCACCTGCTCGATACTGGCCATGCTGTTCCTTCCGGAGCTGCGGTAGCCGTCGACAAACCACGATGTTCACCGATCCGTGGCCGGACGAACACTATCCGACGTCCAGCAGCGTTCGCAGCCCCGCAAGGGCCAACTCTGGGCCTGAGCAATGGCGAGGGGCGACGCCCAGCGGCTGGGCGACGCCCTCGATTCGTCGATGTCAGTTGCCGAACATGTCCCGCTGCACACCCGTCACGAAGGCGGTCCACGCCGCCGGATTGAAGGCGAGGACGGGACCGTCAGGATCCTTGCTGTCTCGCAGCCCGACAGCACCGGGTAGGTTGTCCGCGACCTCGACACAGTTGCCGCCGTTATTGCTGCGGCTGGACTTGCGCCACACGGCACCGAGCAGGTCAGACACGGGAGTACTCCTTAGCGACTTGCTGAATCAGACTCAAAGATCTTGACTCGTTCAGGGTGCGGCTCGCCATGTCGGCCCAGATCGTGTTGTAGGCAGCCGTCTCGTGAGGCTTGTCGAGGTAGATCGCCCCGGTCGCGGCATCGAGATACGCCACGGGCGGCTCAACCTCCCGGCCATGATTGTCCCGGGGAAACTCCAGGAGCGAGAAGGCTCCGGTCATCGCGCCCGCGTGCAGCCCTGCAGAAAAAGCTAGAACTTGGACGGTCACGTTCGGTAGCTCGGCAGCCTTTGCGATCTGGTGAAGTTGATCAGCCATGATCGCCGCGTTGCCCACCGGGCGGCGTAACACGGCCTCGTTGATTATCACGCTGAG
Source organism: Micromonospora sp. NBC_01739 (assembly GCF_035920385.1). GTDB lineage: Bacteria > Actinomycetota > Actinomycetes > Mycobacteriales > Micromonosporaceae > Micromonospora. The sequence continues at coordinate 168,773 of NZ_CP109151.1, forward strand.
TTGCGGTGGGGAGAAGCGCGTGAGGAGGGTCTGCCGCTCGGCGCGGAGCTGGATAGCGCGCTGCTGCTCTTGCTGGTCGGCGGCGTCAATCGCACCGCCCGGCATCTTGAAGACCTGCTCGGCATAGGCGCGGGTCTGCAGCAGGCCAGGTACCAGTTCGGCTTCGTACTGGCGGATGCTGGAAGCTGCCGCTTCGAGACCCACGTAGAGCTGGAACCAGCGTGGCAGGCCGGCGCCGATGTAGTCGTGCCACCAGTTTTTGTTCTCACGCGTCGCCGCCGTCAGCGCAAGCAGTAGTTCCCGGTCGCCATCGGAGGCGCCGTACAGGTCGAGCATCTGTTGTACGTCAGCCTGGCGGAAGCGGACGTGTTCGGCACCGTTTTCGATCCGATGCAACGTGGCCCGTGCTCGATCCAACCGCTCAGCAGCCTGCTCCATCGTGAGCCCCGCTGCCTTGCGCAGTGATTCGAACTTGCGTCCGATCTGACGCCTTAGCATCGTCGATCCCGCTACTGACTGTGACAACTGTCCGTCCTCTGCTGGTTCGGATGGTGCGACGTCCTGGTGTCCAATTGAAGCTGCCGTGTGTCTCAGAATCAATAGACACGTCACGAACAGTAAATTTCTACAGCAAGATCGCTAATGGCGGGATGCTATTGCAACATTGCAATTGAAGTCTCGCGGTGCTTCACTCTCTCCTGCGGCCACTGTGGAAGTGCTGGTCAGGGGCCGTGTCTGCCCTGGTGCCGTACTGCGATGAGGGCTGCGGTGGCAGGTGCGTGGCGGGTCCGTCGGTGCGCGGCGGGCCGATGGGCCCGCCGTCTTCATCGCCCACGCTGACGAGAGCGAGGTCTGTCATGCGCAACCCTTTCCGGCGACGAGCCGAGCGGTACGACGCCCGGCACACCGCAGCGCACCCCATGCGGACGGCAGAGCGCACCAACAGCACCAGTCGGTCCGACGAGCAGCGGGGCGAGAGTGTCGGCACCTGTTACCGGGCGGCGAGCTTTCGGCCGTGGCAGGTGCGGGATCGGCGGTTCCGGTTGAGTCGGCGTGGCTACGACCCGGCGGAGGTGGTCGAGTTCCTCGACCGGGTGGCGGACGACCTGGAGGCCGCGTACGCGCAGGTGGCCCAGTCGCACCGGGAGGCGGCCCGGGTCCGGGAGGCGTTGCGGCAGTGGCAGGCCGAGTGGGGTAAAGCCCGGCAGGGCGGCGCGAACCACCGGCCGGTGTACCGCCAGACGGGGCAGCAGCCCGCGAACCAGGGAGCGTGGCGGTGACCGGGCGGTACGTGGTGCATCTGCCGGTTCAGGCGGGCGATCTGCTGGCGGCGCAGCGACTGGCGCGGGTGCTGGCCCGATGGGCGCGGGTGCTGCCGCAGGCCGACCCGGGGGAGACCACCGTCTCGGCCGAGGACGACCAGGGCGTACGCCATCGGGTCTTCTGTGACCTGCTGTTGCCCGGCGGCGGTAGGTGCCTGCTGCGGGCCGACCACGACGGTGACTGCGCGCGACGGCTGGGCGGTCGGTCGTGAGCACCGTGGACTGCGACGACTGCGGCGGGCTGGGTTTTCGGGTGCGGCGCTGCCAGTGCACCTGGGGTGGTGACCGGCTGATCGTGGACGGCGGCGAATACCGCGACGAGGCGTACGCCGACTGTCGGCTCTGTGGCGGTGACGGCAGTGTGGCCGAGCCGTGTCATCGGTGCGGGCGTGGTGGGCGGCGGCGGGCGGAGCTGGTGGTGACCGTGGTCAACCTGGACACCGGGGCGGCGGCATCGCGGCGGCTGGTGCCCGGTCGGCTCGACCCACCGACCGGTCGGGAGCGGGCCCGTCGGGCGGGGGAGCTGGTCGGTGGGCTCTGCGCCACTGTCGGGGTACGCGGGCTGCGCCCACGGTGGGGACGGCGGGATCTGGACGACACGCTGTTCTGGTTGCCGCCGCAGTGGCGTCCCGAACTGCCCGAGCGGCAGCGGTGGGTGCTGGAAGCCGAGGCCCTCGCCCGGCACGATCACGACCCGTGGTGGATCTTCGTCGGCCGGGGCAGCGCCACACCGTCGCCGCCCGATCCGGCCGTCGAGCTGTCCCGGCTCTGCGGGCTGGCCGACCTGCTCCATCTTGACCTGGTGGTGGAGGCTCGCCGCCGCAGCTACGACGGGGTTGGCTGGGAGCTGCGGTACGAGCTGCCGGGCAGTCCGGTGCCGCTCGATTCACCCGGGCGCGCCCGGGACCTGGCCTCGGCGATCGCCGACACGGATTTCCGGGCGGCCATGTGCGGGTTGGACGAGCGAGGGCGGCACGCGCCGCTGTACTCGGTGCGGGCGGTGCCGCCGGTCGGCGTACCCCCGATCATGGATCTTGACCGGTTCGGCCGGGCCGTGCTCGCGGAGCTGGTCGGCGACGCGCCCGGCGCTCAGGCGATCTGGCGGGACGGCCGCTGGTGGCACACCGCGCTGCTACCGACCGGCAGCGTCGAGAGCCTGCACGAGCGGGAGACCGGGCAGGTCGTCCGGCATGTCGTGGAGACCCTGCGGCGGGCCGGCGAACCGCCCGACCCGGCCTGGTGGGGTGAGCCGATAGCGCATCGGCCCTGCCCGGACTGTCGGCCCGGCAGCCGGTTGCGTCGCTGCAACTGCCGACTCGGCACGTCCGCACCCGACCCGGACTGCCCCGACTGCTCGGGTGCCGGTCTGGCCCCCTCGGTGGGCTGCTGCTCGACCTGCCGGGACAGCGGCCGAATTCCGGCGGCCGTGTCGGTGACCGTGACCGACCTGCGGCAGGTCAGCCACGAGACCTGGCGGCCCGACGGAAGCGAACCCGCCCCGGTGGTCGCCCACCAACCCAACGGCAAACCGATACATCAGCTCGGCCCACACCGGCGGGTGGCCCGCTACGCCAGCAGCTTCGGGGTGCGCCCGGCCGACCTGACCCGGCTCGACACGGACTGGCCCGTCGATCATGATCTGCTCGACGGCTTCGTGACCGTTCATGAGCCCGGCGTCGATGCGGTGCGCCAGTACGTCGAGCAACTCGCCGCCGGGCTGCCCGGGGCGCGACTGTTCGTGCTGGCCGCCGTGCCGGACGCGCCACCGCTGACCGACCTGCTGCGCCTCGCCCACGCTCTAGACCTCGCCGCCGTGCTGACCTACTGCGACCATCGGCTCGACGCCGGTGACCCGCGCAAGATCCAGGGGGAGCGGTGGGATGTGCGGCTCATCGCCCGCGATGCGCCAGTCGGGGCCGAGTTTCCGTTCTGCGCCAGTGTCGAGGCGGCTGTGGCGCGCTGCGTCGAGTATCTCGACTGCCACCTGGTCGCCAGCGTGCCCCGGGACCCCGACCAGCCGGTGCCCGCACCACAGGCCGCGCCCTCGCCGCCGCTGCCGGACCCGACCGAGTTGCTGCGCCGCGTCGGCTGGCACTACGCCGGGCAGCCGGTGGTGGCGGCGTTCGACCGAACAGGCTGTCGGCTCTGGCTGACCGGGGAGGACGGCGTCCAGCCACTCGCCCGGGCCGCCACCCTCGACGACGCCGTTTTCGCTCTGCGGCTGTGAGCCCGGGAGCCTGCCACAGCCGGTCGGGGGTGGGGTGGGCAGCGCGTCGACGACCACCACCGGAGTTCCCGGGGGTACCTCCTTGAGCAGCAGTCGCTGCCCGGCGGGGGTCAGCCGGATGCAGCCGTTGGTGGTTTTCCGACCCAGTTCCCCGTCGTGGTACCAGCCGCTCGACGATGATCTGGTTCCGCAGCTCGACCGTCTCGAAACCGCCGGGTGGCAGCCACGCCAGCTTGCCATCCACCCCCCACCCCCAAACCCACCTGCCGCCCCTCTCCGAGCAGAGCTGCTCAAGAAGTTGCGTCGGGATCGAGCTGGTTCCCGACGCAACTCCTTGATCACGGAAGCGAAGCGAGGAGGGGGAGGAGGGGGGTGAGGTCAGGAGAGGCGGGCGGAGAGGTGGATGGCTAGGGCGTCGTGGGCGGGGACGTTGGCGGTGAACCAGCCGTTGGCGTCGACCGTGATGACCGGGCCGGAGCAGGTGCCGCCCGAGAAGGTGCCGTGGATGATGTCGCAGTAGCGGCCGGCGGGCAGGCCGGTGTAGTAGGAGCGGCCGTTGATGGCGAAGTCCTCGTCGTTGATGGTGATGAAGCCCTTGCCGGTACGGCTGAAGGCGATGTGCTGGTAGCCGTTGTCGTACCAGTTGCTGACCCCGGTGCCCTCGGTGGCGTTGCGGAAGCCGACCATGTTCGCGATGACCGGCCAGCGGTGCTCGCACTCCCAGCCGGAGTAGCAGACCGTGTTGCGGGTCTTGTTGTTGCTGTCCGAGGGCGGGCCCGCGTCGCGGCTGCTGTAGGTGTAGCTGGACATCACCGTCGGCGAGCCGTACGGCCAGGCCAGCATGAAGGCGTTGGCCAGCGCGTAGATGCCCCGGTCGCGGTAGGTGAGCACCCCACCGTCGTCGCGTTGGGTGTCGTGGTTGTCGATGAAGACCGAGGAGACCCCGCTGGGCAGGTGGCCCCAGCCCGCACCGAAGTTGTGCAGGTAGGCCAACCGCTCGGATCGGAAGACCCGGGCCAGGTCCTTGCCGTAGCGGAACTCGTGCACGTCGCCGTTGCCGGTGTACTCCTCGGGCCGGATGGGCTCGCCGGCACCGTAGATGACCTCCTGCACGATGTACGGGCGGCGGTTCAGTCGACTGAGGATGTTGGCGATGTCGGCGGCGGGCATGTGCTTGCTGGCGTCCAGCCGGAAGCCGTCCACTCCGAGGGAGAGCAGGTCGTTGAGGTACGCGGCCAGTCGCGAGCGGACGTAGTCCGAGCCGGTCTTCAGGTCGGCCAGGTTGACCAGCTCGCAGTTCTGCACCTCGTACCGGTCGTTGTAGTTGACGATGTCGTTGTTGCCGTTGCGACCGCAGTAGTGGAAGTCCTGCGCCTGGTAGATGCCGGGGTAGACGTGGTGCTGGTACGACGACCCGGCCCAGCCGGTGCCGCCGCCTGACTGGCCGGACATGTGGTTGACGACGGCGTCGACGATCACCTTGACGCCGGCCGACTGGCAGGTCGCGACCATGGACCGGAACTGGTCGCGGGTGCCCTTGCGGGACTCGATCCGGTAGCTGACCGGCTGGTACGCCACCCACCACTGGTTGCCGCGGACGTGCTCCTGCGGGGGTGAGACCTGGACGTAGCCGTAGCCCTTCGGGCCGAGGGTGCTGGTGCACTCGGCGGCCACCGAGGGCCAGTTCCACTCGAACAGGTTGGCGATGACCTTCTTGCCGCCGCTCGGGGCGGCGACGGCCGGGGGTGCCGTCACGACGGTGGGGGTGAGCAGGGTGGCGATCGCGCCGAGGGCCACGATCGCCGTACGGAGTCGACGTCGGTGCATCGGAAGCTCCTGGGGGAGTGGGCGGTTGCCGGCATCTTGCATCGATGCTGAAAGATTTCAGCAAGATTACAAGTTGATTTCACGGGCTGTCAACGTATGGACCTGCGTCAGTGTCTGAGTGGGGTCTACACGCGCCAGGCGTGGGGGTGGTTCGACAAGTCGTGGAGATTTTTTCGGCGCGGGCTGATCCGTCCGGCATCCGACTGCGTACTGGAGTGGGGAACAGGGTCGGCCGGTGGTACGCCGCCGCGAGACGATCGAGGAGCACATGGCCCGGGCTATGCAGAACGAGACGCCGCCTGCCGTCCGTACCAGCAGCAGCAGTAGAGGGGTCCAGGTGGCCTCCCGCGGCCAGATCCTGGCGCTGTCCGCGTCCGGGCTCGCCGCGCTGTGGGCGCTGGTCATGCTCACCGGCGCGGGCCAGAAGGCGTACGCGATGGGGTTCTTCTTCACGGAGTTCTTCGCCGGGGTGATCGCCCTCGTCGCGCTGAGCCTCACGGTGATGATGGGTCTGCTCTCCACCGACCGGCTGGTGCTGCTCATCCGGCACCGGGTCCTGTTGCAGTCCGCGCACCGGGCCACCGGCATCCTCGGGGTGGCCGGCCTGGGCTTCCACGTCATCACCAAGATCACCACCGGCCGGGCCGGGATGACGGACGCGGCCGTGCCCTTCGTCGGTGGGCGGGGCCTCTACGTCGGGCTCGGTACCATCGCCGCGCTGCTCATGGTGAGCGTGCTGTGGACCGGGATCATCCGGGCCCGGTTCGCCGACATCGGTCCCAAGTGGGTGTGGAGGGCCCTGCACTCCCTGGCGTACCTGTCCTGGCCGTTCGGCATCTTCCACGGCCTCGGGGCCGGCCGCCCGCCGGCCACCTGGGTCAGCCTGAGCTACGGACTCTGCGTGGTGCTGGTCGTGATGGCCCTGCTGGTCCGCCTCTCGGTGACCCTTCAGCGGCGCAGCCGGGAGCGACACCAGGCCGCCGCCCTGAACGAGGCGATGACCGGCAAGGGCAGCGACGAGACCCGGCCGAAGACCCTGCTCGGCAGCCTGACCAAGCGGGCCGGTGAGGGGGAGCGGACCCGCCGCGACACGAGTTGGGCGGAGAGCACCTCCGGTACCTGGGCCAGCCCCACCATCCGGCGCAACAACCCGGAGCGGTTCACCGTGCCGGTGGTCCCGCAGCCGGGCACCCTGCGCGAACCGGTCCGCCCCGGCCGAGAGCGCCGCGAGGAGGAGTTCGAGCCGGCCGCCCGGCGTACCTCCTGGCGCGAGGAGGAGGACCTGGAGCCGGCCCCGCGCCGAGTCCGGCGTGACGACGACCTGGAACCGGCGCCGCGTAGGTCCCGACGGGACGAGGAGTCCAGCCGCCGACGCTCCGCCCGGCGGGAGGAGGACTACGAACCGGTGGCCCGCCGCTCGACCCGCCGCCGCGACGAGGACCTGGAGCCGGAGGTCGACCGGGAGCCGGGCGGTCGGCGCTACCGCGACGAGGAGGGGTACGGCCGGTCGCGGCGCTCGCGCTCCGAGGTGGAGGCCGGTACCCGCTACTCGGCACCCCCCGAGCGGACCGTCGAGGAGCCGGAGGAGCCCTGGGACAGCCCACGCCGCTGGGAGTCCACCGCGCCGATCTCCGGTTCACCGATCTCCGGGTCGCCGATCTCGGCGGCGCCGCGCAGCGGGGGTGGGCGGCACAGCGCGGACGACGAGGGGCCCGAGGCGGAGACCGACTACTGGCGGCCCCCGGCGCGGTACGCCCCGGAGGAGGTCGCCGAGGACGACACCCCGACCCTGGTAGACCTGGCCGCCCGGCGGGCTAAGCGGGCCGCCGGAGACAGCCGGCGTCGCCGCCGGGCCGACCCGGACTCGGTAGACGGGGCCTACTGGGCCGGCCTGCGAGGGGAGGCCAAGTGACGATGCGCACCACCGTGCCACCGGTCGCCTGTATCGGCGAGCCACGGCTCACCGCCGGGTTCGCCGAGTTCGGCCGCCTGGACCTGCGGGCGCACGACATGGTGCACGGCCCGATCAGCCCGATGGAGCCGTCGGCCCTGCTGCGGCTGGCCGAGGGCATCCAGCTCAAGGGCAAGGGCGGGGCAGGGTTCCCGTTCGCCCGGAAGCTGCGGGCGGTGCTGGAGTCCTGCGAGCGCCAGGACCTGCCCCCGGTGGTGGTGGTCAACGCCACCGAGGGCGAGCCGGCCAGCTGGAAGGACAAGGTCATCCTCACCCGGGCACCGCACCTGATCCTCGACGGTGCCGCCCTGGCCGCCTTCGCCCTGGACGCCGAGGAGATCGTGCTCTGCGTGGCCGACGACCTGATCGGCCGGGACTCCCTGATGGAGGCGCTGGAGGAGCGCCGGATGCCGGTGCCGACCAGTGTGGTCACCGTGCCGCACCGCTTCATCAGCGGCGAGGGCGGTGCCCTGGTCAACGGGATCAACGGCCTGCCGCACATCCCGCCCGGTACGAAGAAGCGGTCCAGTGACTCCGGCGTCAACAACCTGCCCACCCTGCTGTCCAACGCCGAGACGTACTCCCAGTTGGCCATCGCCGCCCGGCTGGGCCCGTACGAGTACGCGGCCCTCGGCACGGACGACGAGCCCGGCACGGTGCTGCTGAGCATCACCGGCGCGGCCAAACGCCACGCGGTGGTGGAATGCGCCGCCGGCACCCCCCTGCGGGAGATCCTCGAACTCTGTGAGGTGCCCGAGGGGCCCGGCATCCTGATGGGCGGCTACCACGGCAAGTGGATCACCTGGGAGGCGGCGAACAAGGCCGAGGTCTCCCGCAAGGGACTGGCCGCGGTCGGCGGCACCCTCGGCGCCGGCATCATCGTCCCGCTGGCCAACGACACCTGCCCACTGGGCGAGGCCGCCCAGGTGGTGCGGTATCTGGCCGGGGAGTCCGCCGGGCAGTGCGGCCCCTGCAAGCGCGGGCTGCCGGACCTGGCCCGCGCGGTCGACCTGGCGGTCTCCGGCAGCGCCCCGGTGGAGGTCGTCCGCGCCGCCGCCGGAGACGTCAAGGGACGCGGCGCGTGCAGCCACCCGGACGGCACCTCCCGGTTCGCCCTGTCCGCGATGGAGGTCTTCGCCGAGGACCTGAAGAAGCACACCACCGGAGAAGGCTGCGGGCGACGGGTCAAGGGCGTGATGGGCCTGCCCGGTGCCCCCGACCCGGACCCGCAGAAGCTGGTCCTGGACTGGTCCCGCTGCGACGGTCACGGCCTCTGCGCCCACGTGGTACCGGACTTCATCCGGCTGGACCAGAACGGGTACCCGGCCTTCCCACCCACCCCCGTGCCCACCTGGCTGCGGGAGGGCGCCTCCAAGGCGGTCAAGGTCTGCCCGGAGCTGGCCCTGCGACTGACCAAGGCCTGAAAGCCGCCCGGCAGCCTCTGGCTGGCCGGCGGCGACGCCCGGCCAGCCAGGCCTGGACGGTGGCCGAGATCGCCCCGGGGTTCCGGGACACCGTGCCGATCGTCGGAGTGGCCGGGCTGGGCGAACACCGGGCGATGACCGACTTCGTCAGCGAGTTCGAGTTGGCGCCGGTGCCGCAGCTCGATGACCGGGAGGGTGCGCTCTGGCGGCGCTTCGGGGTAACCGAACAGAGCATCTTCGTGATCATCGATCGGGAGGGTCGGGTGATCCACAAGGGTTGGCTGGACGGGGAGGACCTCACCCGCCGGGTCACCGCCCTGGCCGCCTGATGCCAAGGTCGTCGTACCGGCGTGGGGGACCCGGCTGATGGAGGCCACCCTGCTGCTGGCGTTGACCGCGGGGATGCTCGGGGCGGTCAACCCGTGCGGCTTCGCGATGCTGCCGGCGTACCTGTCGCTGCTGGTGGCCGGGGCTCCCGACAGCGGTGGCGCGGTACGACGGGCGCTCACCGCCGCCGCCGCGCTGACCCTCGGGTACGTCGTCGTGTTCGGTGCCTTCGGCCTGGCCCTGGCCCCCCTCGCCGGCTGGCTGCACCCCCGGCTGCCCTGGTTCACCGTAGGGCTGGGGCTGCTGCTGGTGCTGCTCGGCTGCTGGCTGCTCGCCGGCCGACGACTACCCACCCCGGGGGGCCTGGCCCGGGCACCCCGACTGACCCGTTCGCTGCCGTCGATGGTGCTGTTCGGCATGGCGTACGCGGTCGCCTCGCTGGGCTGCGCCATCGCCCCGTTCCTGGCCATCGTGGTGACCAGCCTGCGGGCCGAGACGCTGCCGCGCGGGCTGGCCCTCTTCGGGGCGTACGCCCTGGGGATGGGTCTGGTGGTGGCGGTGGCCGCCCTCGGCGTGGCCCTGCTGCGTGGGGAGGTGGTGGCCCGGCTGCGTGGCGCCGGCGCCTGGGTGCCCCGACTCAGCGGCCTGGTGCTGCTGCTCGCCGGCGGCTATGTCGCCTGGTACGGCTGGTACGAGGCCCGCCTGTTCGCCGGCCACCGAGACGCCCTCACCGACCCGGTGATCGTCGCGGCAGCGCAGGTCCAACGCTGGCTGGCCACCACCCTGGACACCGCCGGCCCCACGCTGCTGCTCGCCCTCCTCCTAACCACCCTCACCCTCCTGACCCTCCTCACCCACCCCCGCCGCCCCCCTGACCCCCGCGATCTTGCACTTTCTGTCCCGACAAAGGGGGCAGATGCGGACGTTTCAGCGACCAAAAGTGCAAGATCGCCGCAGAGGTCGAGGGCGCGGGGAGGGGAAGAGGGCGAGGGCGAGGGAGAGGGGTTAGCGGGGGGTCAGGCGGTCGGTGCCCAGGCGGTCGCGGAGGACCTCGGGGACCAGGACTGAGCCGTCGGGCTGCTGGAACTGCTCCAGGATGGCCGGGTACAGCCGGCTGGTGGCCAGGGCGGAACCGTTGAGGGTGTGGACGAAGCGGGTCTGCTTGCCGCCCGGCTCCCGGTAGCGGATGGCCGCCCGGCGGGCCTGGTAGTCACCGCCCCAGGAGACCGAGGAGACCTCCTTGTACTTGCCGGTGCTCGGCATCCACACCTCGATGTCTAGGGTCTTGCGCATCGAAGCGCTGGAGTCCCCGGCGGCCAGCAGACTGCGCTGGTAGTGCAGCCCCAGCCCTTCGACCAGGCTCTCCGCGTGGGTGACCATCTGCTCCAGCGCGGCCTCGGCCTGCTCGGGCAGGGTGAATTGGAAGATCTCCACCTTGTTGAACTGGTGGCCGCGGACCGTACCCCGCTCGTCCGAATGGGACCCGGCGGCTTCCCGCCGGTAGCAGGGGGTGTACGCGAACACCCGCAGCGGCAGCTTCGCGGTGTCCAGGATCTCGTCCTGGTACGCCCCGAGGATCGCGGTCTCCGCGGTGGGCAGCAGGAACTGTCCACGCGGGGCGGACTGCTTGTCCAGGTGGTAGACGTCGTCGTAGAACTTGGGGAACTGGCCGGCGGCGAAACCGGCCGTGTCCAGCAGCAGGTGCGGGGGGAGCAGGAACTCGTACCCGGCCTCGATGTTGCGCTCGATCAACCAGTTGATCAGCGCCCACTCCAGCCGGGCGCCCAGCCCGGTGTACATCCAGAAGCCCGACCCGCCCAGCTTGACCCCACGCTCGTGGTCGACCAGACCCAGCATCCGGCTCAACTCGACATGGTCCCGCAGCTTCTCGATGACCGGCGGGGAACCGAAGGTCTTGACCACCCGGTTGGCTTCCTTGCCACCGGAGATCACGTCGTCGGCGGGCAGGTTGGGCAGCTCGCTCATCACGGTACGCAGCCGGGACTGCACCTCGTCGAGCTCGGCCTCCAACTCGGCGACCTGCTTGCGCCCGGCCTCGTCGGTCACCTGCGGCTCGACACCGGCCCGCTTGGCCTGCGCGTACGCCCGGGCCTCGGCCTTGCGACGCTGCCGCTCCCCGTCGATCTCGGTGATCAGCCGGCGGCGTTCCCGGTCTAGGTGCTGGATCTCGTCCAGCGCCTGGTCGACCTCGGCGGCATCGAGCCGCTTGGCCAGCGCGGTCGCCACCGCGTCGCGATCCTTACGGATCAACTCCATGTCGAGCATGCTGCTCCGTACCTTCAGGTCAGGCGGACCCGCTGATGCTACCGCCGGACACCGACCGTGCTGCCTCCCGCACCCGACCCTCCTCCATCCGGGCCCGACCGGCCCGGCACACCCGCCCACACCACCGGTCCAGCGCTCACCGGCGGATCAGAGCGCGAGGCGGATCAGGCGTCAGCGTTCACAGGCGGATCGGCATCAGGATGGAGAAGGCGCCCTGGTCGTCCGGGCGGCGGATGGTCAGCGGGGTGAGCGGGCTGTCGAGCTCCAGGGTCAGGTGCCGGCCGCCCGCCGCGTCCAGCGCATCGAGCAGGTAGTCGCCGTTGACGCCGACCCGCAGTTCGGTGCCGTCCGCGCCGACCCGGTCGCCGCCGTCGGTCAGGTCGCCGCCGTCGGTCAGGTCCTCCGGGCCGAGCAGACGGAGGCGGTCCGGGGTACCCAGGCCGAGCACGGTCACCGGCCAGGACCGGCCGGCGTACTCCCGCAGGAGGGTCGGTCCGCCCGCCCGCAACGCGGCGACCAGCCAATCCGCGTCGACCGGAACCCGCCGGGCGGCATCGGAGCGCGGCAGCAGCACGTGGTAGTCCGGAAACTCCTCCGGCAGGGCGGTGGCGCGCAGTTCCTGCTCGGCCACCTGGGCTACCAGCGACGAGGCGGACAGGACCAACTCGACCTCACCCTGCTCCGGGCCATTTGGAGAGGGGGTGTCCAGCAGGCGGCGCAGGGCCTCCACCGCCGCCAGGGGCAGCAGGGTCCGCACCGGCGGGCCCTGCACCACCGCCTCGGCCGTCGCCACCGCCAACCGGTGCCGGTCGGTGGCCACCAGTTCCAGGCCGGTGCCGGTCACCTCGAACAGCACCCCGGTCAACCCCGGCACCGCCGGGTCGGTGCCGACCGCGAACCGCACGGCGTCCATGGCGGCGACCAGCGCGGCACCGGTCAGGGTCAGCCGGGTCAGGGTGGCGGGCCGCTCGGCCGGCAGCAGGGACCGGATCCGGGACACCTCCCGACGAGCGTCGGCCAACCCCTGCTCCAGCCGCCGCAGGTGGGTGTCCAGGAGCCGGTGCACCACGGCCGGTTCGGCGCGTACCGCCTCGGCGATCTCGGCCACCGGCATGCCGGCCCGGCGTAGCCCGGCCACCAGCCGGGCGGGCGCCACCTGGTCGTGGGTGTAGCGGCGGTAGCCGGTCACCGGGTCGACCCGGGCGGGCACCAGCACCCCGGCGGCGTCGTAGAACCGCAGGGCGCTCACCGTCAGTCCGCTGGCCCGAGCCAACTCGCCGATGCTGCGCAGGTCACTGTCCACCCCTCAGATCGTGCCCCCTCGACCTGCTTGAGGGTCAACCCGCCGAAAGGACCTCGAAGGTCAGGCCGGCGGCGGTCAGGCGGTGCAGCAGGGCGTCGCCCATCGCGGTTACCGGGGTGACCTGCCCGGCGGTGGGCGGCAGGTCGTCCAGGGCCAGGCAGAGGGCCGACTCGGCGAGCATCTTCGCGGTCTCGTCGTACCCGGGATCTCCGCCGGCCACCTCGGTGACCACCCGTCGGTCGCCGCCGCGACCGACGAACCGGACCCGGAACCACGACCTGGCCCGCTGCTCCGGGCTGGGTCCCTGCCCGGAGGCGAGTCGGCCGAGCAGCCAACGCCGGGTCGGCGGCAGTTTCACCAGGGCGGTCAGGGCCCCCAGACCGGCACCGGCGGCCAGCACGGTCGGCAGTCGCCGTACCGCCGCGAAGTGTCGGTAACGGAAGTCCGGGCCGTACTCCGGGCGGGCCGCGGCGGATCGGCGGACCACCTGGGGGTCGATGGTGGGCAGGGGTACCGCCCAGACCGGCAGGTCGCGGGAGCGGGCCACCTTGCCGGGCACGGCCCGCACCTGGCGGCCGGTCGGGCGGGGCTCCACCGCGCGGCGTTCGCGGGCCGCCCGGGCGGTCTCGGCGGTACGCGAGAAGGCGGTCAACGCGGAGTGGTAGGTGCCGGCGGAGACCCGGCCACCGGCGCGTACGTAGCCGTCCACGGTGATCGGCACCTCGGCGGGCAGGTGCTTGATGGTGAACCAGACCCCCAGGTCATGGGGGATGGAGTCGAACCCGCAGGCGTGCACCAGGCGGGCGCCGGTGCGTACCGCCTCGGCGTGGTGGCGCACGTACATCAGGTCGACGAACTCCGGTTCCCCGGTGATGTCCAGGTAGTCCGTGCCGGCGGCGGCGCAGGCGGCCACCAGCGGCTCCCCGTGCCGGATGTACGGCCCTACCGTGCTGGCCACCACCCGGGCGGCCTCCGCCACCGCCCGCAGCGACCCCGGGTCGGTGACCTCGGCGGTGAGCAGGGGCAGGGTGGCCAGGGCCGGGTCGATCCCGGCCAGCCGGTCACGGACGGCGGCCAGCTTGTCCGGGTTGCGTCCGGCGATCGCCCACCGCAGCCCGGGTGGGGCGTGTCGGGCGAGGTATTCGGCGGTCAGCCCGCCGGTGAAGCCGGTAGCCCCGAACAACACGATGTCGTACGCCCGCTCCGCCGTCATCCCGCGATGATGCCAGGCCGCCCGGTCAACCGCTCGCTACCGCCGTGTCCGCACTCAGCCCGCGCGGCCGGTCGGCGGCAGTTCCCCGGTCTCGGCCAGCTGCTTGGCCTGCCACAATGCGTGCCGGACCGCCAGCCGGGGGTCGTCTGCGACCAGATGCGCACCCAGCCCGGTGGGGTCGGCCACCGGCCGGGCGGCCAGTTCGGTGCGTCGCCCGTCGGGCGGGCCGCGCAGCTCCACCTGGACGGCCCCGTCCAGCCGACGCAGCGGCTCCGGCCAGATCCCGGCCGGCAGCACCTCCTCGGGCGGCCGGGCGATGGCGATCACCTGCCAGGACCGGGTCCCTCCGGAGGGCGCACCGGTCCGGCCGCGCAGCCGACGGCCCAGGGCGGTGCGCAGGGCCCGCAGGGTGGCCGTACCGAGGACGCCGAGCACCGCGAAGCCCGTTCCCACCCGTCCCACCGGTACCCCTTCCGTCGGCCGATCTCCACCCTCACCGTGGTCGGGGTGAACCCGGCTCCCCCCGAAGGGGTGAACCGCCCGGGGCCGGGTAACCGCCGGCCGCAGGACCCCAGGGGGAGGGGACACACGGCCGTGGGGGTGGGGGACCGGATGGCGCAGGACCGCAGAAACCTCCGGACCGCCGTACCGGGCGCTCCACCCGTGCTGGCCTCCCGGCTGTCCCCGGCCGCCCTGCCCGAACCGGTGGTGCTGCGCCCCCGGCTGGCCCGGCTGCTGGACGAGGCCGTGGCCCGACCGGTCACCCTGCTGCGCGCCCCGGCAGGCTGGGGAAAGACGACGGTGCTGGCCTCGTGGCGGCAGGCGGTCACCCAGGCGGGTGGGGCAGGACCGGCCTGGGTCTCCGTCGAGGCCGGGGACGACGCGGACCGGCTCTGGGCCTACCTGGCCGCGGCCCTGCGCTCGAGCATCGAGGCGGACCCGACGGCGACCCCGATCCCTGATCGGCCGCCCGGACCGGACGAGTTGGAGGTGCTGGCCGCCGCCCTGGCCGCCCGGGAACAGCCGGTGGTGCTGATCCTGGACGACCTGCACCGGGTCACCGATCCGGCGGCGGTGACCGGGCTGGAGTTCCTGCTGCGGCACACGGACCAGCGGCTGCGCCTGGTGATGGCCGGGCGTCACGGCCCACCCCTGGCGGTGCAGCGACTACGGCTGGCCGGTGAGTTGACCGAGATCGGCCGGGAGGAGTTGGCCTTCACCGGCGACGAGATCGCCGACCTGCTGACCGCGCACGGGGCGGCGGTGCCGGTGGCGGCGGTACGGCGGCTGCGGCAGCGGACCGAGGGCTGGCCGGCGGCCCTGCGCATCGCCGCCCTGGCCCTGCGCCAGCAGTCGGATCCGCAACGGTGGATCGACCAGCTCGGGGCCGACCAGCCGGAGATCGCCGGCTACCTGCGCGAGGAGGTGCTCGCCGGGCTGGCCCCGCAGGACCGGGAGCTGCTGCGCCGGGCCGCGGTGGCGGACACCGTCTGCGTCGGGCTGGCCGGCGCGCTGACCGGGAACCCGGCCGTCGAGGAGCGGCTGAGTGCTCTGGCCGAGGACGCCGGGTTGCTGCACCACGACGGGGGCAGCCCGGCGTGGTACCGCTGCCATCCCCTCCTGGCCGACCTGCTGCACCGCGAGTTGGCTCGACTGCCTGCCGAGGAACTGCGTGACCTGCACCTAAGCGCCCAGGGCTGGTACGCCGACAACGGTCGACCGGCCGAGGCCCTGCGGCACGCCCTGGCCGCGCAGGACTGGATCACCGCGGTCGACGTGTTCGTCACCCGATGGCCGGAACTAGTCCCGGCGGGCCGGGGGGACCGGTCCGGACCGCCGCCCCCGGCACCCCCGCCGGAGGCGGTGACCCGGGATCCGGAACTCGCCCTGGCCTGCGCCGTCGAGCGGGCCCTGCACGGCGACCGGGAGGCGGCCGAGACCCGACTGCGGCTGGCCGCCGAGCCCGCCCGCCGACTTCCCGAGCCCCGCCGGACCCGGTACCGCCGGCTGGCCGCCGCCGCAGACCTCGCCCTGGCCCGGCTGACCGACAACCCCGCAGCCGTACGCACAGCCGCCACCCGGTTGCTAGCCACCAGTTCCTTCAAGGGGGGTGTTCCGGGCGCGCAGGACGCGGGTGCCGCCGTCACTGCCTCCCCGAGGGCCCTGGACGCGCCGGAACCCGCCGCCGGTGTGCCGCGTACCGCAGACAGTGCCGACGTGGCGGCGGTGGCCGGCGCGGAGTTGGCTCGACTGGCCCTGGAGGCCGGGGAGTTGACCGAGGCGGCGCAGGGGTTCGAGGGGGCGTTGTCGGCGGCCCGGGTGGCCGGCCGACTCCGCCCGGAGCTGGTCTGTGCCAGCCGTGGGGCACTGCTGGCGGCGCTGCGCGGCAACCTGCGGGCGGCCGAGGAGATGGCCCGTGCCGCCCTCGCCCTGCCCCCCTGTCAGGGCTGGTCGGCGCCGCTGGACTGCGGCTACGCGTACCTGGCCCTGGGGTTGGTGGCGCTGTGCCGGGACCAGCCGGCGGAGGCGGCGGCGAACCTCACCCTGGCCGCGGCGGCCACCGGCGACCCCCCGGTCGGGGCGGTGGCGGCCTGGTGCCAGTCCCTGCTGAGCCGGGACGAGGGGGACCTGGGGCAGGCGCACCGCCTGCTCGTGGCGGCCCGGGAGTGCTGGTCGCCGCGA
Organism: Micromonospora sp. NBC_01739; assembly: GCF_035920385.1. GTDB lineage: Bacteria > Actinomycetota > Actinomycetes > Mycobacteriales > Micromonosporaceae > Micromonospora. The sequence continues at coordinate 185,335 of NZ_CP109151.1, forward strand.
ACCGGCCCGTTGGCGGCCCGGCTGCTCGCCGCCGACCTGGAGCTGCACGCCGCCCGGGGTGACCTGGCCACCGCCCGTGAGCTGGCGGCCGGTGCGATGGCGCAGGTCAGCACCCCCGGGCGGGACGAGTCCACGGCCGTGCTGGCGGTGGCGGCGGCCCGGGTGGAGCTGCGGGCCGGTGACCCGCACGCCGCCGCCCGGCTGCTGCCGGACTGGGCGGCCGGGACGGCAGCCGACTGGCCCCTGCCGGTACGCCTGGACGCCGCGCTGCTGGACGCGGTGCTGGCGGCCACCGAGGGCGACCACCGCCGGGCGGGGCGCATTCTGGAACAGGCCCTCGACCTGGCCGCCCCCGACGGTCACCGTCGGTCCTTCCTGCGGGCCGAGCCGGGCCTGCGGGACCTGCTGGCCGCTCACCTGGACGCCGGTACGGCGCACTGGCCGATGGTCAGCGACCTGGTCCGAGCGGTGGACACCCCGGCGGAATCGACCACCTCGGGTACCTCCGTGGCGGCGGCTCTGGACGAGCCCCTGACCGAGCGGGAGCTGACCATCCTGCGCTACCTGCAGAGCATCCTGTCCAATGTGGAGATAGCTGCCGAACTGTCGGTGTCGGTGAACACCGTCAAGACCCACGTACGCAACATCTACCGCAAACTCGACGCCACCCGCCGCCGCGACGCTGTCCGCCGCGCCCGCGAACTGCACCTCATCTAGAGATCCGGTGCGGGTTCGCGGGCGGGCGGCGGGACGGCCGGTCAGTCGCCGGCGGCGTCGACCGTGGTCAGCAGGGTGGCCAGGTCGAAGTCCCCGTCATGCCGGGTGCCGTTGACGAACAGGGTGGGGGTGGCCTCCACCCCGCTGCGGATGCCGCCGACGAAGTCGCGCCGGATCCGGTCGCCGCCGACCTGCCGTCCGGTCTCCGCCTCCACCTCGGCCACGGGCAGCCCTAGCTGCTCCACACCGAGCATCAGGTGCACCGGGTCCAACTCCTCCTGGTGCTCGTAGAGCCAGTCGTGCAGCTCCCAGAACCGCCCCCGTCGCCCGGCGCCCTCGGCCGCCTCGGCGGCCATCTCGGCGTACGGGTGCATGTTCGCGATGGGGAAGTGCCGGTAGACCAGGCGGACGGTGTCGGACCGTTGCCGGAGCAGCTCGCGCAGGTTGGCGTGCGCCTGGCCGCAGTAGGGGCACTGGTAGTCGCCGTACTCGACGATGGTCACCGGCGCGTCCATCGGCCCTCGGACGTGATCGCGTTCCGTGACGGGGGTGCGGAGCCGCGCAGTGACCTGCAATGGGGTGGTCAGCTGATCGGTCATGACTGCCAGGCTGCTACCCGGCCGGGTGAGGGCGGGTCACCCGGCCGGGGTGGTCAGGGCAGCGCTGCCTGCCGCACCCTGATGCCATTGCTGACCCCCCGTACGCCGTCGAGCCGTTCGACCGACTCCTGCGCGGCCCGCCGCTGGTACTCCCATTCGACCTCGCCGTGCAGGGTGACCCAGCCCTGCGAGACCGTCAGATCCAGCTGCTCGACCGGTACGAAGGCGTGCCACTGCAGGGCGTGCTGGACCGCCCTGGCGATCTCCGGATCGGCGGGCTCCGCCCCGGTGACCAGCCGTACGGCCACGTCGTTGGCGACCGCCCGCACCTGGGCCACCCGGTGGGCCGCCCGTTCCGCCGCCCACTTCTCGGCGTAGCTGTCCACCCGACCGGTCAGGGTCACCACCCCCTCGACCACGCTCACCTCGATCTCCTGCGGCTGCACCCGAGGCTCCCAGCCCAACTCGTCGAGCACCGCAGCTCGAATCTCCTGATCCCTGCGCTGAACCTCCGAAACACTCCCCATCACTCAACTCCTCCCCTCACCGACCCGGCCGCACCCCTCCCGCCTCCTGGGTCGATCAAGGTGGGTGGGATGGGCCGTGTTCGTGGGTCAGCCTGGTGGTGGGGTGGGTGAGGGGGGCTCGCCCGGGTGGGAGGAGATCTGCGTGGGAGCGCTTCCATTGATCTCGATGACGGGTTAGGCTGAGGCATTCCTCGGGTGCGGGAGCCGTCGCGCCGGTGCCGGAGCCAGGGCAGCTCCGACGGGTTTTCCCTGTGCGTCCAGCCTGACCCCGACACGGGGTGTGTGGGGTGTCTGCCCCCGAGAGGAACCCAGATGCGGAGAAGTTTCGTCAGTGCGGTGGTGGCCGCCCTGGTCGCCGTCACGGCGGTGGTGGCGTTGCCGCTTGCCGCCTCCTCGGCTCCGGTCGAAAAGGCCGCCACGGAGGCGTACGACTGGCGCAACGTCCGGATCGACGGCGGCGGCTTCGTACCCGGCATCATCTTCAACCCCACCGAGCGGAACCTGATCTACGCCCGGACGGACATCGGCGGGGCGTACCGGTGGGATCAGTCCTCCCAATCCTGGATCCCGTTGCTGGACTGGGTGGGCGAGGACCGCTGGGGCTGGAACGGGGTGGTCAGCCTGGCCACCGACCCGGTGCAGACCAACCGGGTGTACGCCGCGGTGGGGATGTACACCAACGACTGGGACCCGAACAACGGCGCGATCCTGCGCTCCACGGACAAGGGCGACACCTGGCAGGCGTTCGAGCTGCCGTTCAAGAATGGCGGCAACATGCCCGGCCGGGGCATGGGGGAGCGGCTGGCCGTGGACCCCAACCGCAACAGTGTCGTCTACTACGCCGCCGAGGGCGGCAACGGCCTGTGGCGCAGCACCGACCACGGCGCCACCTTCGCCAAGGTGACCGGCTTCCCCAATGTCGGCAACTATGTCGCCGACCCGAACGACAGCAGCGGCTACCAGTCCCAGAACCAGGGCCTGACCTGGGTCAGCTTCGACAAGTCCACCGGTACGGCCGGCAACCTCACCCAGACCATCTACGTCGGGGTCGCCGACAAGCAGAACCCGGTCTATCGCAGCACGAACGGTGGCAGCACCTGGGAGCGGATCCCGGGGCAGCCCACCGGATACCTGGCCCACAAGGGAGTGGTCGATCATGTCGGCGGCCACCTCTACATCGCCACCAGCGACACCGGCGGGCCGTACGACGGCGGCAAGGGTGACGTCTGGAAGTTCACCCGGTCCACCGGCACCTGGACCCAGATCAGTCCGGTGCCCTCGAGCAGCGCCGACGCCTACTTCGGCTACAGCGGACTGACCATCGACCGGCAGAACCCGAACACCCTGATGGTGGCCACCCAGATCTCCTGGTGGCCGGACGCGATCTTCTGGCGCAGCACCGACGGGGGCGCCACCTGGAGCCGGATCTGGGACTGGGGCAGCTATCCGCAGCGCGTCAAGAAGTACACCATGGACATCAGTTCCGTGCCGTGGCTGACCTTCGGGGCCAACCCCCAGCCGCCGGAGGAGACACCGAAGCTGGGCTGGATGAACGAGTCCGTCGAGATCGACCCGCACGACTCGGACCGGTTCATGTACGGCACCGGCGCGACCATCTACGGCAGCACCGACCTGACCCGGTGGGACACCGGCGGCACCATCACCATCCGGCCGATGGTCAAGGGCCTGGAGGAGACCGCCGTGCTCGACCTGATCAGCCCGCCCTCGGGCGCACCCCTGGTCAGCGCGCTCGGCGACATCGGCGGTTTCCGGCACACCGATCTCGACTCCGTACCGGCGATGATGTTCACCCAGCCGGTCTTCACCAGCACCACCAGCCTCGACTACGCCGAGGCCAACCCCTCGGTGATGGTCCGCGCCGGCGACTTCACCGACGCCGACCGGCCGGGCGACAGTCATGTCGCCTTCTCCACCGACGGCGGAGCGAACTGGTTCCAGGGCAGCGAACCCGCCGGGGTCAACCGGGGTGGCACGGTCGCCGCCGCCGCCGACGGCAGCCGGTTCGTCTGGGCCCCCGGGGACGAGGGGCAGCGGGTCGTCCACTCGGTCGGCTTCGGAAACTCATGGACCGCCTCCACCGGCATCCCGGCCAACGCCATCGTGGAATCCGACCGGGTGAACCCGAGCAGGTTCTACGGATTCAGTGCCGGCCGGTTCTATGTGAGCACCAACGGTGGGGTCAGCTTCACCGCGTCCGCCGCGACCGGGCTGCCCACCACCGGAAACGTACGGTTCAAGGCCCTGCCCGGTAAGGAGGGCGAACTGTGGCTGGCTGGGCAGGGTGGGCTGTGGCGGTCCACCGACTCCGGAGCTACCTTCACCAGATCGGCCAGCGTCGACAGCGCGGGCAACATCGGCTTCGGTCGGGCGGCCCCCGGGCGGCCCTACCCGGCCCTCTACCTGTTCGGCACGGTCGACGGCCAGCACGGGGTGCACCGCTCCGACGACACCGGCGCCACCTGGGTACGCATCAACGACGACCAGCACCAGTACGGCAACGCCGGTGACGCCCTCACCGGCGATCCCCGGATCTACGGGCGGGTCTACCTCGGCACCAACGGGCGGGGAATCCTGGTCGCGGACCGGGTCGGTGGTGATCCCACCCCGACCCCGACGAGCCCTTCCCCGGGCCCGACCAGCCCGACGCCGTCGCCCAGCGGTTCGTCCCCGTCCCCGACGCCCACCAGCCCGTCCCCGTCCCCGACCACCCCGCCGCCGACGGGCGGCTGCTCGGCCACCTACCACCTGGTCGGGCAGTGGCCGGGGGGTTTGCAGGGCGAGTTGGTGGTACGCAACGCCGGCCCGGCCCCGATCAGCGGCTGGACCCTGAGCTGGACCTTCCCGAGTGGGCAGCGGATCAGCCAGGTCTGGGGTGGCACCCACACCCAGACCGGGGCGACCGTGTCCCTGCGCGACGCCGGTTACAACGGCGCGCTGGCCCCCGGCGCCACCGCCACGGCCGGTTTCCTGGCCGGCACCTCCGGGGCCAACGATCCACCGACGACCATCACCTGCACCACTCGCTGACCGTCCACACCCGGTCAGCGCAGCGGGCCCCGTCCGACCTGGCCGGTCGGGCGGGGCCCGTCACCATGACGCGGGCGGGAGGTGCGGCCCTCGGTCAGCGGTCGGTCGTGGCGGGGGAGTCCGGGCGCTCGACATCGACGAACTCGATGTCGTCCACGGACCGGTCCTGGCTGCCGGCGGCCCGCGCGGCCGTTCCGGCGGCCCAGCCGATGGCCGCACCGACCAGGGCCGCGCCGATCAGCAAGGTCCACGGCAGGGCGGGGCTGCGACCGGCCAGGGCGTCGAAGGCCCGGGTGGCCCGGCGGCGGGCCTCCTCGGCGGCCGAACCCACCAGGTCCCCGGTGTCGTCGGCCAGCCCCATGGAGGTGTGCCGGGCGGAGCGGGTGGTGTCGCGGAGCGTGTCACCCGCAGTGTTCATCGCCGACACGAGGTGGTGCCAGGCGTCATCCGCGATCCGCTCCGGCTTGCTGCGGCGGTCCAGCAGGTTGGTTCCGAACATGTGGTTTCCTCCTCGACGGTGCCGAGGCAGGTGCCCGCAGGAGACCTCCTCGGCGGCTTGCCCGGCGTGCGGCGGGGTGCGCCTGCGGAGGCTGTGCCCCGTCCGCTATCGGCGCAAACCACGACGAGACGATCCTCGGGTTCCCCTACCTCCCGCACCCGCCGAGGGGCGCGGAAACGGTCAATCGTGATGCTAGGCACATCCAGCCCCTGGTCGCAGGCCTGCCACCAGGGGTGCAGGCCCTCGGGAGGTCGCCTCGGCGCGCCGGATATCGAAACCGTTGGCGTCGGCCCGCTACCCTGGTTCGGCGGCGTGGGCTGGCGCGCGACGTGGACTGGCGGCCAGCGCGTCGAGTGATAGGACATGAAAATTCCGGACGAAGGGGACGTGAGATGCCCCTGTCCGCGAATTGCTCATCCCGAGGGGTGGCGACCGAGGCCGTTGGAGGAATACTCTCGGTCGCGGCCCGCGTACTGATGAGGCGCCCGTCGTACGGGCGAGTGGAGGTGCTCGCGTGAGCCTGTCGATCCTTCAGACGGTTCGGCCTGGTGGTGTCATCGAGATCGCCCCCCGAGGGGAGATCGACGTCGACACCGCGTACGAGGTGAAAGAGGCCATTGCCGAGGTGCTGGCCAAGGGGCGGCCGGCCCGGATCGAGCTCAACATGCGGCTGGTCACCTTCATCGACTCGGTGGGCATCAGCGCGATGGTCGCCGGATTCCAGACCGCCGAGGTCAGTGGTGTGAAGTTGGTCGTCACCGAGCCGAGCCGGTTCGTGCACCGGCAACTCTGGGTGACCGGCCTGCTCGGTCTGTTCGGTGCCCCCGAGCCGTACTACGCGGGGGCCGCCGCGACACCCGAGGTCCTGCCGGGGGCCTGAGGCCCTCAGTCGGGATCCAGACCTGACAGATCAATATCGGTCGCCTCGGTGAGGGCCCGGATGGCCGTCACCGAGGCGTAACCCTCGGCCAGCAGGGCCAGGTCGGTGCCGGGCTGCACCGCCTGACCGGGCTGCTCCAGCGAGGTACGCACGAATCCCTGACCGGATTCGGCGACCGTCATCTGCACCTGACCGAAGGTGGCCAGGGTGCCCCGGCGTATCCCACGCAGCCGCCCGAAGGGCAGATCCGGTGCGTTGACGTTGAGCACGCTCGCCACCGGTCCGGTGAGCAGCCGAGGCAGCAGGTCCAGGGCTACCCGGGCGGCCGTGTCCCAGTGTCGGTCGACATCGCGTACCCGGGCGGCTTCGGCCACCGCCGCACCCCCGCTGGCGGCGGTAGCCTCACCGGCCGAGAGCACGTCCAGGGACACCGCCATCGCCGGGCAACCGTTGGCCACCGCGGTGAAGGCCGCGCCCACCGTGCCGGAGTGCAGCACCGCCCGGCCGGCATTGGCGCCCCGATTGATTCCGGACAGCAGCACCTGCGGGGGTGGCCCGAAGGCACCGTGCACGGCGATCAGGGCGATGAACCCGGGAGAACCCCCCACCGCGAACGCCGGGGTTGTCGCCAACTCCGGCAGGGGATGGTCGTGGACCACCACCCTGCCCTCCTCCTCCACCGCCCGCATCGCGGCGCTGGTGCCGCTGGCCTCCTCGAAGGGGGCGGCCACCACCACCTCCAGGCCCCGGGCGACCGCGGCTCGGGCCAGCGAGTGGAGGCCGGGGGCGGAGATCCCGTCGTCATTGGTGATCAGTACCCGCAGGGTCATCGGCCGCCTGCCCGGTGGGCCCACTCGTCCGGGGTGGTGCGGAACTGCGGCCGGTTGCCGGCCGGCACCAACTCGACCCGGTCGACCAGACCGGTGATCGAATCCAGTCGTCCGGTGCCCAGCCCGTGCCGGGTGACATTCAGCGCGCCGGCCGCCGCCCCGGTGCGGATCGCGGTACGGATGTCGCCGCCCCGGGCCACCACGGCCGCCACCCCGGCGGTCATCGAGTCCCCCGCGCCCCGCGGGTCGGCCGCCTCCAACCGGGGCATCCGTACCTCGAACACCTCGCCGTCGAGCAGGGTCAGGGCCGGTTTGTCGGCCCGGCTGACCAGCACGTTGTCCGCGCCGGCGGTGTGCAGGTCGTACAGGGCGGTGATGAGCTGATCCTGATCCTCACCGGCGGCCCGCCCGTCCGCGATCAACTCCTCGTGGCTGACCTTGAGGAAGAACACCCCGCTGTCCAGGACGGCCGTCAGGTGTTCGCCGCTGAGGTCGACCACCACCGGGCTGCCGTTGGCGCACAGATCGGCCGCGAAGCGGCGGTACAGGTCGGGGGGTACGAGGCTGGGGTGGTTGGGGCCGCTCAACACGCACACCGCCGCTCGCAGTCCCTCGCTGAGGGCCAGGTTGTACAGCTCGTCCAACTCGTGGCGGCTCAACGGCTGACCGGGCACGTCGATGACCTCCCGCCGGCTGCCCTCCCGGCGGTCGTGCACGTACCCCCCGCTGCCGCCGGAGTCGCGGGCCACGACCTTGAGTTCCACCCCTTCGCTGACCAGCAACGGCTCCAGCACCTGCCCGATCTCGCCGCCCAGGGTGGTGCAGAGCACCACCTCGACACCGAGGGAGAGCACCATCCGGGCCTGCCAGACCCCCTGCCCGCCGGGGTGCAGGTGCAGCTCCGGGGTGTCGTTGGGCTGGTCGACGGTGACGGTCAGCAGCGGCGTGGGCGCGAAGACCATGACGTGCCCGGTCACCGGAGCCACCTGCGGTTGTCGGGCCGGGTGAACCGGATGGTGGATTGCCTCATGCACTGCCCCCTCGTGGCGAAATGTCCACTTCACCCTCGACGGTAACCAAGGTGGCGGATTCCCGCGCGGCGACGGGCGGGGGACAGGGATCTTCGAGCGGCCGGGGCGGACACGACGACGCCGGGTGGGGATGCCCACCCGGCGTCGGCGAGGATCGGTCAGTACACCGACAGGTGTACGTGGTTGGTGTGGTCGCTGGACGGATCGCCCCGCGCGCCGCTGTAGGTCTTCCAGCCGCTGCTGGGCAGCCAGATCTGCTTGTACCAGATCACGTAGAGCACGGCGAGCCGGTCGGCGTTGTTGACGAAGTAGGCCGCCAGGTTGTTGCCGTAGGTCCGGTCACCGCCGGTGGCGGCCCCACCGAAGCCGTTCTTCTGCGCCGCGAAGTCGCAGGCCCGGCCCTTGGGGTGCTCGCCGGAGCCGCCCGACCGGTAGCAGGAGACGTACCGGGTGAACCCGGCCGACTTGGCCTGCTTGAGGGCGTGCAGCGTGCGCGGGGTGATGCAGCCGTTGGCCGGGGTGGGGTCGTTGACACTGCACGACTCCGCCGGCCACGAGCCGTTCGCGTTGCGGGGCGCGGGGGCGGCCCGGGGGCTGGATCCACCGGCCCGGGTCGGTGCCCGCTCGGCCCGCTGGGCGGCCTCGGCCCGCTCGTTGGCCACCGTCAGGGCCCGCTCGGCCTGATCCTTGCGCTTGGCCATCACCGCGACCTGCTTGCGCTGCTCCTGGACCTCCCGGTCCAGCGCCTGCTTGGTCCGGCTGACCTCGTCGCGGGTGGCCCGCAGCTCACCCAGGGCGCGCTCCTCGTTGGCGGCCACCGCGTCCAGGGCCGCCGCCCGGTCCATGAAGCCGGCCGGGGAGGCGCTGTTGAGCAGGGCCGACGCCGCGCTGAGCCGACCGGAGCGGTAGGCCTGGGCCGCGATCTCGGCCACCTTGCTGCCGCGTTCGGCGAGCTGGCTCTCGGTGGCGGTGAGCTGGCCGGCCAGCTGCTTCTGCCGCTTGACCGAACGGTCCAGGGCGGCCTTGGCGTCGAGGTACCCCTTGCTGGCCGCCTCCAACTGGGCCCGCAGCGCCGGGGTGCCGCCTTCGTCGCCGACATCGCCGGGCGCCGCCGCGGCGGGGCCGGGAAGCAGCGCGGCCCCCACGGCCAGGGCGAGCGCCGCGCAGATCAGGGCCGCCGTGCGGGCGGCCGGTCTAGCGGTTGCCACTGTTGGCATGCACATGTCCTTCCGTCAGCCGCCGACCGGGTTAGCTGACGGGTTCGGGACGGAAGATCCCTACCGCGCGTGCGCGGATGCACCCCAGAAAAACATGGTTCCCCGGCTCGCCCTCGCGGGCGATTGAGCGGCGGCCACCGCCGGCACCGGTGGGTGCCGCCTGGCGGAGGCCGGAGCCGAGCCTACCGGGACTGCCGTTACCTGTGCAGCCGGTGTGACTCGTGGTGTTCGTCTGCTCACCATAGAATCAGACATAAGTGTCGAATATGCCCGTTTGGTGACACCAGTCACCGGGGTGTCCGTACCCAGCGTGTCCGGGCGGGCTCAGCCGAGGTCGATGGTGGTCAGCCGTTGGGTGGCTCGGGACAGCGCGACATAGAGGGTGCGTACCCCGGAGTCCGGCACCGCCCGGATCTCGCTCGGGGCGACCAGCACCACCCCGTCGTACTCCATGCCCTTGGCCTCCAGGCTCGTCACCACCTGGAGACGATCGCCGCCCAGGCCGCCGAGCCAGCCCGCCACCTCCGCCCGCCGGGGCACCGGAGTGATCACCCCGACGGTGCCCTCGACCTCGTCCAGCAGGGTGCGCGCGGCCGAGACCACCCGGCCGGCCAACTCGGCCGCCGGCACCACCAGTCGGATCGGCTCCACCCCGGTGGAGCGGACCGCCGTGGGCAGCGGAAGGTCCGGGTACACCCGACGGATCTCCTCGGCCGCCACCGCGAAGATCTCCGCCGAGTTGCGGTAGTTCGTGGTCAGGGTGAACAGGTGGCGCGGACGCCGTCCCAGGGCCTTGTCCCGGGCGCGGGTCAACTCCTGGGGATCTCCCGTCCAGGCGGTCTGCGCCGGGTCGCCGACCACCGTCCAGGAGGCCAGCCGACCCCGTCGGCCGATCATCCGCCACTGCATCGGCGAGACGTCCTGCGCCTCGTCGACCACCACATGGGCGTAGTCCCGGTAGTCCTCCGGGCGCTCGCGGGCGGCCTGCCGGGCGGCTCGCTGTCGATCGGCGAAGGTGCTCAACTCCCGGACCCCGCCGGCCAACTGGAAGGGGTCCCGCTTGGCCCGGGCCGGGCGCATCGGCTTACCGAGCAGGGTGTCGAGTTCGTCCAGCAGGGCGGCGTCGGCGACCGTCGGACCCTCCGTGGCCAGCCCCTGGTACGCCTCGGCCAGCAGCCGGATCTCGGCGCCGGACAGGATGCCCCCGGCGTACCGGCGCAGCCGCTCATGGTCGGCCAGCCAGCCGAGTACGTGCCGGGGATGCAGCCGGGGCCACCAGGCCTTGAGGAACTCCCGGAAGTCGGGGCGGTCGATCAGTTCGTCCTCGAAGGCGCGCTGCTCGGGCAGAGCGCCGATGCCCAGTCGACGGGCCTGAGCCCAGAGCGCGGCCAGCACTCCGTCGAAGCCGGCCCGGCGCACCTCGTTGCGGCGGGCGCCGCGCGGCAGCGCCCGGTTCCAGATCGTGTTCAGCTCCGCCCGGTCCAGTTGCAGCAACTGTCCCCGGTACAGCAGTCGCAACTGGGTGGGTACCCCCGGAGCGGGATCCCGGACGGCCCGTTCCAGGACCCGCCGCATCCGCAACGAGCCCTTGATCGTGGCCACCCGGGGCGGGTCGGTCCGGGTGGCGGTCACCCCGGGGAAGAGACTGCCCAGGGAGTGCAGGGTGGCCGCGTCCTCGCCCAGCGACGGCAGCACCGAGGCGATGTAGGAGACGAAGACCGAGGAGGGGCCGAGGACCAGGATGCCGCCCCCGGCGTACCGGCTGCGGTCGGCGTAGAGCAGGTACGCGGCACGGTGCAGGGCCACCGCGGTCTTGCCGGTACCCGGGCCGCCGGAGACCAGGGTGACCCCGGAGGCGGGGGAGCGGATCGCCTCGTCCTGCTCCCGTTGAATGGTCGCGACGATGTCGCGCATCCCCCGACCGGTGGTCCGGGACAGGGTGGCCAGCAGGGCCCCGTCGCCCACCACCGGCATCTCCGCCGGTGCGGCGTCCGGGTCGAGCAGGTCGTCCTCGATCCGGGTGACCCGTTCCCCGCTGGACTGGATGGTCCGGCGCCGCACCACCCCGAGGGGTTCGGCCGGGGTCGCCTGGTAGAAGGCCGCGGCGGCCGGGGCGCGCCAGTCGACCACCAGGGTGCTGGCGTCCTCGTCACGGATGCCGAGCCGCCCGACGTAGAGCACCTGCCCGTCCCGCAGGTCCAGCCGACCGAAGACCAGCCCCTCGTACTCCGCGTCGAGCAGGTGACGTCGCTGCGCGGCGTGGAAGACCATCGCGTCGCGTTCCACCAGGGCGCCGAAGTTGCCGACCCGGGCCAGCCGGTAGCCGTCCCGCTCCGCGATGACGGCCGCGCGCCGCAGCTCGGCCAGTCGCGCGTACACCCGGTCGAGATGCCGTTGCTCGACGGCGATCTCCTGATCCAGGGTGCTCTGATCCACCGCTCGTGCTCCTCGTCCCGCCGCCCGGCCAACCGCACGAGATTACGCCCCACCCGCCACGGGCAGGGAAGGGCACCTTCTCGGGCAGGGGACCTTTGTCAACAACCCGGGACGGAACTGGCGCCCAGGACCCGACGCAGTACGCCGGACAGGGCCTCGTTGACCTCCTCGGGGCGTTCCATCATCAGCATGTGGCCGGCCCCCGGGCACACCACCAGTTCGGTCGCGGACAGGGCCTCGGCGATCGACTCCGCGCAGGGCGGTGGGGTCAGCCGGTCCTTGTCCCCGACCAGGGCGGCGGCCGGCAGGTGCGCCAACGCGGCCAGGGTCTCCAGCCGGTGCTGGTCACCGATCGAGGCCCGGAACCCGCCGATCGAGCGCAGCGAGGCACGGGCCACCGCCGAGGTGACCAGGCGGATGTCCGAGGGGTCACAGCGCTCGCCGAAGAGCATCCAGCGGATGCTGGGCTGCAAGGCCCGCAGCAGGGGGCGGGGCGGACGCCAGGAGCCGCAGCGGGCCAGCACCCCGGCCCCGGTGGTCTCCGCCAACCGGATGATCCGGGTGATCCGGGGCGACAGGCCGTAGACGGTGTGGGTGTGCCCCTCGGCGGTGGTGGAGACGAAGACCAGACCGGCGATCTGTCCCGCGAAGTGCTCGGGATGCCGGTGGGCGTACTCCATGATCGTCATGCCGCCCATGGAGTGGCCGACGAGCATCACCGGGCCGGTGGGTGACACCGCGTCCAGCACCGCCGCCAGGTCGTCACCGAGTTGGGCCAGGGTGGCCGTGGGCAGGGCCATGCAACTGGACCTGCCGTGCCCGCGGGCGTCGTAGGTGACCACCCGCACCGAGGGGTGGTTCTCCCGCAGGGCCGCCACCTGTCGGTGCCAGCTCCGGCCGTCCAGGGTCCAACCGTGCACCAGCACCACGGTGACCTCGGCCTCCGCCGGCCCGCTGACTTCCACGTGCAGGCGTACGTCGTCAGGAGTTCGTACCTCGACCCGCTCTGGCATCGCCACCTCCCCCAAGCCCGCGTGGCTGCGTGACACCGGGGATACCCGGTGGTAACACCGGCTACCCGCCATGACACCACGCCAACCACGATGCTGAGAAGGTGCCGACCGGGCTGAGGCGGGACGGGCCCGACCCCGGAGACGACGAAACGCCCGCCGGCAGACCGGACGGGCGTTTCGTGGTGGTACGTGAGGGGACTCAGCCCTCGAAGACACCGGCCTCGACCAGGCGCTTCTCGGCGGCGTCCCAGCCGTCGCCCGGGTGGGTGGCGTTGAGGTTGTTGATCTCCGCCCGGATCTTGGCGGCGTGCCCGGCGGCGGCCAGCACCCGGATCTCCTCGACGAAGGCCTCGGAGTCGGTGCGCAGGTGCACGGTCTTGCCGTTGGTCAGGTTCCGCACGTAGGCGTGCTTGCCGCCGTTGAGCGGGATCAGGTACTTGAACTCGCCCAGCACGCTGAGGGCGCCACCCTGGCCAGCCTGGCCGGCCCGGACTGACGCGCGCGCGGTCTTAGAGGTGTTGCTCGCCACGGAGGTACTCCTTGCAAGACGTACGGAGGACGGAACGTCCGGGGGCTGTTGCGGGGCGGCACCCGATGGGTGACCCCACGAGAGGCTTACGCGGCACAGGCCGCCGATGGAACTGTACACGACCCGCGATCCCGGCTGGTCATCACGGCGTCACGAGATGGAACCACGGCCCCCGGTTCGACTATTCCGACCGGCGGATTTGCCGATTCCCTGGCGCACCATCCGTCACACCAGTCATCATGTGTGCAACAAGCACCCGGATGCGGGCGAGGTCGTAGGGGAAGACGCACCTCGCTCTCCGGGAGGTCACCGTGCCAACGCGTGGCGTCGTATACGTCCATTCGACCCCGCTCGCCGTGTGCTCACACGTCGAGTGGGCGATCGCGCGCGTCCTTGCCGCGCCGGTCAACCTGCAATGGACGGCCCAGCCCGTCGACCCCGGCGCCCGCCGAGCCGAATGCGGCTGGTCCGGTCGCCCCGGAACGGGCGCCGAGCTGGCTGCTGCCCTCCGGCAGTGGCCCATGATCCGTTTCGAGGTCACCGAGGAACCCAGTCCGGGTGCCGACGGTGAACGCTTCATGCACGTCCCCGGTCGCGGCCTGTTCCGGGCCACCGTGGGCGCGGCCGGTGACATTCAACTCGGCGAGGACCGACTGCGCAGCATCATGGCCTCCGCCCGGGGACCCGAGGCCCTGGCGCACGCCCTGGACCGGGCGCTCGGCACCGCCTGGGACGCCGAACTGGAGCCGTACCGCTACGCCGGAGACGGTGCCCCGGTGACCCTGCTCACCCGGGTCGGCTGAGCCCGGCCCCGACCGCCGGCGGTGCGGAAGTCCGCCGGCGGCCGGTCCTGGCCAGGCCGAGTTGCCCGGTCCCCGGTCACCTGGTGGGATGGGCCGCGTGTCGACTACCCCTCGGCGTGTCGTCGCCGTGCTCCTCGCGGTGACCATGCTGTTCGCGGCCGGCTGCTCCGACCCCGGGCAGGGCCCCGGCGTGGAGGTCCCGCCCGGCTCGACCGAACCGGCGCCCTCGTCCAGCGGGCCGGCGCCGTCGGCGAGCCTGGACCCGGCGGCCCGGGCCGCCGCCCTGGTAGCCGAACTCACCGACGAGGACCTGGTCGGTCAGGTGCTCATGCCCTACGCGTACGGCGACCGGGCCACCAAGGTGTCGGCCGGATCGGCGGCCGGCAACCGGGCCCTGGCCGGGGTGGACACCCCGGCCGAGATGATCGAGAAGTACCGGCTGGGCGGGCTGATCCTGGTCGGCTTCAGCGCGGACGATCCCACCCAGGGCAACCAGCCGACCACCAACGTCGACAACCCGAAGCAGGTCCGGGAGTTGACCACCGGACTGCGCGAGGCCGCCGGCAAGCTGGCCGCCGCCCCGGCACCCCTGCTGATCGGCACCGACCAGGAGTACGGGGTGGTCACCCGGGTCACCGAAGGGGTGACCATGCTGCCCAGCGCCCTGGCCGCCGGGGCCGCCGGTGATCCCGACCTGACCGAGGCGGCCTGGCGGGTCGCCGGCACCGAACTGGCGGCGATGGGGATCAATGTCGACTTCGCGCCGGTCGCCGACGTGCTGGTCACCCGCAGCGCGGTGATCGGGTCCCGGTCCTTCGGCGCGGACCCGCAACGGGCGGCGGCGCAGGTCGGCGGGGCGGTACGCGGACTACAGGCGGCCGGGGTGGCCGCCACCGTCAAGCACTTCCCCGGGCACGGGCACAGCGCGGAGGACTCCCACCGGGACCTGCCCGTGCTGAGCCAGTCCCGCAAGAAGCTGGCGGCGCAGGCGTGGCCCCCCTTCACCGCCGGCATCGAGGCCGGGGCGTTGGCCGTGATGTCCGCCCACCTGGACGTCCGCTCCGTGGACCCCGGGGTGCCGGCGACCTTCTCGCACAAGCTGCTCACCGAGGTGCTGCGCGGGGAACTCGGCTTCCAGGGAGTGGTGATCACCGACGGCATGAACATGCCTCCGGCGCGCCGCTGGGGGCCGGGGGAGGCTGCGGTACGCGCCCTGAAGGCCGGCAACGACCTGATCCTCATGCCACCGAACGTGAGCCAGGCCTACGACGGGCTGCTGGCGGCCCTGCGGGACGGCTCGCTGCCCCGGGCCCGACTGGTCGAGGCCGTCACCCGGGTGTTGACCATGAAGTTCACCCTGTCCGGGGCTCCCGCACCGGAGCTGTCCGCCCTGGCCACCCCGGAGCACCGGGCGGCGGCACGGGCCCTGGCCGCCGCCGCGGTGACCGTGCTGCGCGGCCGGTGCGAGCAGGCCGTGATCCCCGGACCGGTCACGGTGACCTCCTCCGACGGCCGGGCACACACCCGGGCCGCCCTGACCAAGGCGCTGACCGAGGCCGGGGTGCCGGTGGTGCCCAGCGGCGGCACGATCGTCCACCTGGTCGGGTACGGCGACCGGGCCGGGGACCTGCGGGCCGACGCGGCGGTCACGGTCGCCATGGACACCCCGTACGTGCTCGGTCAGGCGAAGTCACCGACCCTGCTGGCCACCTACTCGTCGAGCCGGGCCGCGATGGAGGCCCTGGCCGAGGTGCTCGCCGGCAAGGCCCGACCCCAGGGGCGATCCCCGGTCAAGGTCTCCGGACTACCCGCCACCACCTGCGCCGGCTGACGCCACGATCCGGCCGGGCGCTGCGGTCAGGGGGCTGCGGTCAGCGTGTCGCGGGCCAGCCGGTACGCGGGCAGCACGTCGAGGGGGTCACCGAAGCTCGTGCTGCTGGCCTCCAACAGCACCGTCGCCGCACCGGTCCGGACCGCCAGCGCCCACTCCCGGATGTCCTCGTCGAGCAACTCCCGATGGCTCAGCCAACTAGCCTCGACCACCTCCAGGCCGCCGACCCGGGTCTGGCGGTACTGCGGATCGGTCACCTTCCCGTCGGCAGCGACGAACGCCTCCAACGCCTGCCGGACCGGGAGGTCCGCGTCATCGGCCGTCCACACCCGCAGGAAGCCCGACACGACAGCGCGGCCGTCCACCTCGCAGCGCACGGTCGAGCCGCCGCGTCGGGTCAACGCCTCGGCCACGGCGGCGGCCACCTCGTCGTCGGGGTCGGCGGTCTTGATCTCTTTCGCCCGCCACCCGTCGGCCAGCTCGAAGGTCACCGGCAGCGGACAGGGCGCACCGGCGCCGACCTTTCCGCTCGCCGTGGCCGAGGCCACCTCGTCGTGCCATGGCGCACCCGTCGCGCTGCCGCCGGGCTGCTCGCCGGAGTCGGTCTGCTCACCGCCGCCGCAGCCGGCGAGCAGCCCGATGGCCAGCGCCGCCAGCACGAACCGGGATCGTCCCACGATGTCCACTCCCCGCTGTTGATCTATCGAAGCGCTTAACAAAAGCGAAAGTGTCCGTCGCCGTCAAGTTCGTCAGCGCTTGCGACCGTCGGGGCGGGCCAACACGAAACCCCTGCCGTCGCCATGACGGCGACGGCAGGGGTGACGGTGAGACGGGTCAGACGCGGGTGAAGATCAGCGCCACGTTGTGACCGCCGAAGCCGAACGAGTTGTTCAGCGCCGCCTCGATCGACATCTCCCGGGCCTTGTTGGTGGCCACGTCGAGGTCCAGACCGTCGTCCGGGTCGTCCAGGTTGATCGTCGGGGGCACCAGGCCGTCCCGGATCGACAGGATCGTGGCGATCGACTCCAGCGCACCGGCGGCACCGAGCAGGTGCCCGGACATGGACTTGGTAGCGGTCAGCACCGGGTGGTCGCCCAGCGCCTGGTGCAGGGCCTTGATCTCGGCCAGGTCACCCACCGGGGTCGAGGTGGCGTGCGCGTTGACGTGCACGATGTCCGACTTGGCGACGTCCGCGTCGATGATGGCCTTCTCGATGGCCCGGATCGCTCCGGCACCCTCGGGGTGCGGCTGCACGATGTCGTACCCGTCCGAGGTGATGCCGGAACCGGCCAGCCGGGCGTACACCCGGGCACCCCGGGCGGCGGCATGTTCGGCGCGTTCCAGCACCACGATGCCGGCGCCCTCACCCAGGACGAACCCGTCCCGACCCTTGTCCCACGGCCGGGAGGCCCGCTGCGGCTCGTCGTTGCGGGTGGACATGGCCCGCATCGAGGCGAAACCGGCGATCGGCAGGGGGTGGATCACCGCCTCGGTGCCACCGGCCACCACCACGTCGGCGCGCCCGGCCCGGATCATGTCCAGACCCAGCGCGATCGCCTCCGCGCCGGTGGCGCAGGCACTGGCCACCGAGTGCACCCCCGCCTGGGCCCCGAGTTCCAGCCCCACCCAGGCGGCCGGACCGTTGGGCATCAGCATGGGCACGGTGTGCGGGGAGACCTTGCGCGGGCCGGAGGCCTCCAGGATGTCGTCCTGGGCCAGCAGGGTGACCGCCCCACCGATGCCGGAGCCGATGCTGACCCCCACCCGTTCCGGGTCGGGCGCGGAGTCGGCCAGGCCGGCGTCGGCCCAGGCCTGATGGGCGGCGATCAGGGCGATCGCCTCGGAACGGTCCAGCCGACGCAGTTTCACCCGGTCCAGCACGGTGGCCGGATCGACCGCGAGCTGGGCGGCGATCCGGACCGGCAACTGCTCGGCCCACTCCTGGGTGAGGGCACTCACCCCGGAGTGGCCGTTGAGCATGGCGTCCCAGGTCGACGCGACGTCCCCGCCCAGCGGGGTGGTCGCGCCTAGCCCGGTGACGACGACGTCGGAACGACTCATGATCAGGACTGCGCCTCGATGTAGCTGACGGCGTCCCCGACCGTCTTGAGGTTCTGCACCTCGTTGTCCGGAATCTTGACGCCGAACTTCTCCTCGGCGGCGACCACGACCTCCACCATGGAGAGCGAGTCGACGTCCAGGTCGTCAGTGAAGGACTTCCCCTCGGCCACGTCGTCCGGGCTCACCCCGGCAACCTCTTCGAGGATCTCGGCGAGGCCGGCGGTGATCTCGTCACGGGTCATTGCGGTGGGTTCCTCTCATCGGGTTCTCCTCGGCGGCGGCGACGCCGCCGCCTAGCTCCTCGGCGACGACGCGCCGAGGTGGTATCAAGGGCAGCGGACGACCTGACCGGCGTAGGTCAGACCGCCGCCGAAGCCGAACAGCAACACCGGCGCGCCGGAGGGCACTTCACGGCGCTCGACCAGCTTGGACAGGGCCAGCGGAATGCTGGCCGCCGAGGTGTTGCCGGACTCGACGAGATCCTTGGCGATGATCGCCTGCGGGATGTTCAACCGCTTGGCGATGCCGTCGATGATCCGGGTGTTGGCCTGGTGGGGCACGAAAGCGGCCAGCTCCGAGGGGTCGACCCCGGCCCGCTCACAGGCCTGCCGGGCCAGCGGCGCCAACGCCGTGGTGGCCCAGCGGAAGACGGTCTGGCCCTCCTGGGCGATGTACGGGCGCCAGCCCTCGATGCGTACCGCCTCACCGCGCTCGGGCACCGAACCCCAGACCACCGGGCCCACCCCCGGCGCCTCGCCCTCCGCGGTGGCGGTGACCACCGCGGCGCCCGCGCCGTCACCGAAGATGATGCAGGTGGAGCGGTCCGTCCAGTCGATGAACTCGGAGAGCTTCTCGGCCCCGATCACGATGGCGTTGCGGCTGGCACCGGCCCGGATTGCATGATCGACCGTGCCGAGGGCGTACGAGAAACCGGAGCAGGCGGTGTTGAGGTCGAAGGCCCCCGGGGCCTGGATGCCCAGCTTGGCGGCGACCCGGCAGGCCACGTTCGGGCTGCGGTCGACCGAGGTGCAGGTGGCGACCACGACCAGATCGATGTCGGCGGCGGTCAGGCCGGAGTTCGCCAGCGCCTTGTCGGCGGCGGCGGCGGCCATGTCGGCGACCGTCTCGTCACCGGCGATGCGCCGACTGGCGATGCCGACCCGGTCGCGGATCCACTCGTCGTTGGTCTCCACCAGTTGGGCGAGGTCGTCGTTGGTCACCACCTGGGACGGCTGGTAGTGACCCATTGAGATGATCCTGCTGCCGCTCATGCCGAACCCTCCGTGTGGTCGGTCTCGTCGCGAGACCCGTTCTGGCTGGCGGTCGTGCCATGCCGGGCGATCAGGTCCCGGGCGGCGGGCAGGTCGTCCGGAGTGTTCAGGGTGACGATCTCCGGGAGGCCGGTGGCCTTGAGTTCCCGTTTGACCATGCCGGCGAGGGTGCCGGCGGGGGGCAGTTCGATCACCGCGGTCACCCCCAGGTCGGCGAGGGTGGCCGTGCACAGGTCCCAGCGCACCGGGGCGGTGACCTGGCGGACCAGCCGTTGCAGGACCTCGCGGCCGTCGCGGACCGGACCGCCGTCGAGGTTGGACAACAGGATCCGGGCCGGGTCGTTCGGGGTGATCTCCTCCGCGACCGAGGTCAGCGCGGCCTCCGCCGGCGCCATGAACGGGGTGTGGAAGGCGCCGGCCACCTTGAGGCGGATGATCCGGGCCCGGGCCGGCGGCTCGGCGGCCAGCTTGTCCAACCCGGCGACCGAGCCGGCGGCCACGATCTGACCGGCGCCGTTGCGGTTGGCCGGGTACAGGCCGTGTCCGTCGATCGCGGCGATCACCTCGTCCGGGTCGCCACCGAGCACGGCGGCCATCCCGGTCGGCTCCAGGGCGCAGGCCGCGGCCATCTCCCGGCCGCGTACCCCGGCCAGGGTGATCGCCGCCTGGGTCGGCAGGGTGCCGGCCAGCGCGGCGGCGGCGAGTTCCCCGACGCTGTGCCCGGCGGTCAGGGCCACCTCCGACAGCGGCAGGTGCTCGGCGGCCAGCAGCGCGGCGGCCACCAGCAGCGGCTGGGTGCGGGCGGTGTCGAGGATCTCGTCGGCGTCGGCCTCGGTGCCCAGCCACACCAGATCCACCCCGGCCAGTGTCGACCACTCCCGCAGCCGGGCCTCGGCGCCGGGCAGGTCGATCCAGGGGGTGAGGAAGCCGGGTTTCTGAGAACCCTGGCCGGGGCAGAGTACGGCTAGCACGTGTATGACTCTCCCGGATCGCCACTCGTAACGCTGTGTCGACTGACACCAAACCGCACTAGGACCTTTGGAGGAATCCTACAAAGGTTGGTGGTTGTCGTCGCTAGCCTGTGATCTTTTACCGGCGGCCGGGGGCATTGTCTGGGTGGGTACCACCGGGTCCAGCCGACCCACCGTCAGCGCCACCCGCAGGGCGAAGGCGTCCCGGGAGATCAGCGGGCTGAACCCGGTGACATCGGAGATCCGCCGCAGCCGGTAGCGCACCGTGTTCGGGTGCACGTACAGCGACCGGGCGGCGCTCTCCAGGGTGCCGCCCGCCGCGAAGAAGGCGTCCAGGGTCTCCAGCAGCTCACCGCCGGCCCGTACCAGGGTCGCGTACACGTCGTGGCGCAGCCGCCGACGGGCCTCCGCATCACCGGCCAGAGCCCGCTCCGGCAGCAGGTCACCGGCGTGCACCGGGCGGGGAGCGGCCGGCCAGGCCGGGGCCGCGCGGTAACCGGCCAGAGCCGCCCGCGCCGACTCGGTGGCCTCGTCCAGGCTAGGTACCGCCGGACCCACCACCACCGGTCCCGGGCCGAAGGCGGTCAGCAGCTTGGCGGTGGCCGCCACCGGTTCGGCCGCGCCGCCGAGCACGATCACCAGCCGGTCGCCGTGCACCCCGCCGATCACCTCCACCCCGATGCGCCGCGCCTGGCGGTAGACGGTGTGCAGCACGGCGGCCACCTCTCCGCCGGGGGAGGTGCCGACCGCCACCGCCACCGGTGGCGCGTCCGTCCAGCCGAGGGCGGCGGCGCGACTGGCCAGCACGTCCGGGGAGTCACCACGCAACAGGGCGTCCACCAGCAGGGCCTGCAACCGGGCGTCCCAGGAGCCACGGGATTCCGCCGCCCGCGCGTACACCCGGGCGGCGGCGAAGGCGATCTCCCGGGAGAAGCGCAGCACCGCCTCCCGTAGCTGCGGCTCCTCACCCGGGGCGGCGAGCTCGCTGACCTGCTCCTCGACCACGTCGATGGTGACCTTGATCAGGGCCACGGTCTGCTGGAGGGTGATCGAGCGGGCCAGCGCCTGCGGGGCGGTGGCGAACACCTCGTCGGAGACCTCCTGGGTGCCCTCCCCGGCACCGGCGCCCGAGCAGAGCCACTGCACCAGGGAGCGGACGCCGGCCTGGGCCACCAACATCACCCAGGAGCGCTGGTCGGCCGGCAACGCCCGGAACCAGGGCAGGGTCTCGTCCATCCGGGCCACGCTGGCGGTGGCCAGGGAGCCGGCCGCCCGCTCGATCCGGCGCAGTGTGGCCGACAGCTCCATCCCGCCCGATTCGCTCACCCGCCTAGCCTGACATGTCCTGAACTGGCCCTCTACGGCAGCCGCCGGCAGGCGTCCCGGCTGGTCAACCCGGTACGCGGTGCGTGGGCGGTCGGTATCGGCCAGTACGGTGTCAGGACACGTCGGGTGGGCACCGGCGTGCGGGCGAGAGGTGAGGAGAAGCCGATGGCGCAGGGGGACGCCGAACACGGCTGCGCTCAGGAGGAGCCGAGTCGACCGGGCACTCACGAACAGCCGATGACCGGCAAGCATCACCATCACCGCCGACCGACCGGTCTCACCCCGGCGGCCGAGCCGCACGCCGGCTGGACCCCGGAGCGCGGTGACGAGGAGCCGGGTGCCGTACGACCCGGCCCGGCCGAGCCGGTGGTGCCCCGGCAACGGGCCGCCGAACCGCCGGTCGAGCCGGTCGAGCCGACCGTTGCCGGGTGCCTCAGCGAGCGGCCGGGCTGGGCCGGCGCCCACCGGCACGCCCCGGTACGCCCGGCCCGCCGCACCACCCGACGGGAACGCCCGCCCCGACGCTGGTGCTGATCACCTGGACGCTGCGGTCAGCGGGTGCGGCGGCGGACCAGCAGGGCGATGCCGGCCAGGCCGAAGGTGATCACGAGGACCACGGCGACGTTGAGCAGCAGGAGGCGGCGCAGATCGCCGAAGGCCTCGTTGAGGTCCTGCGCCGGGTTCAGGGCCTCCTCCGGGATGATCCGTTCGCCCCCGCCGATGCCCCCGCTGACCGACTCGAACGTGCGCTCCAGCGGCACCCCGACGGTGCGCAGGGTCTCGGACATGCTGACCCGTCCGAGGAACCAGGCCGCGGTGGTCTTGCGGGAGTCCGGCTGCTTGGCCGGACGGAAGACCCGGGGCCCGCCGACCGCCTTCGGGTAGAGGTCGTAGGTCTGCTTGGGCACGTCACCGGCCAGCACCACGACGGTGTACTTCGGACCCAGGGTGGCCTTCTTGGGGCTGCCCGACTGGCGTACCAACGCCCGGGGGCTCACCTGGTCGACGATGGCCTTGACCTGGTCGGGCTGTTGCTCGGCGCGCAGTCGCAACGGTTCGGCGAGACCGTCCCCGGTGATGTCCACCCCGGCCGGCGGCGACTTCGGTGCCGCCGGAGCCGGCTGTGCGACCGTGAGGGACAGCAGAAGCGCCGCCAACCCACCCACCGTCAGTACGGCCAGTCGCCTCATCCGTCGGACCATGCCGCCTCCTCGCCCCGTTCGATGGGTGGCTCCGCTGCAGGGGTCACTCGCCGGAAGCCGGCGGTGGTGACCGTGCCCGCAGGACGGGTACCCACCTAAAGACTCCGCCGAACGTCGATCGGTTGCAGCCGGTGGAACACTTATTTGGACTATCTGCGATCTCGACTCGGCATGGTAGCGGCCGTGGAGCAGTGGGCGGATTTACCGGTGCCGTGGCCGGTGATGCAGGCAGGATAACCCGTCCCGGCAACCCGGGGGGTGCCGGTGCCGGCTAGACCAGGCGCAACCGGGCGGCCCGCAACCGGGTCAGAGTGCGCTCGGCGCCCAGCACCTCAAGGGACTCGAACAGCGGCAGACCGACCGTGCGACCGGTGACGGCCACCCGTACCGGCGCCTGGGCTTTGCCCAGCTTGAGGCCGCGTTCCGCACCGACGGCCTCCAAGGTGGCCTTGAGGGTTTCCGCGTCCCAGGAGTCGACCGCCTCGAAGGCCGCGATGCTCGCCTCCAGCAACTCCGCGGAGCCCTCCTTCATGGCCTTCGTCCAGGCCGCCTCGTCGATCATCGGGGTGGCCAGGAACAGGAAGTCGACATTCGGCACGATCTCGCTGAGCACCGCGATCCGGGTCTGGGCCAGGGGGGCCACCGCGGCGAAGACGGCCGGGTCGAACTCCTCGGGCTGCCAGGGCGGCGGCGCGATCGTGCCGGTGCCGGTCAGCCACGGCCGGCAGGCCTCGATGAACTCCTCGACCGGCAGCGCCCGGATGTACTCGCCGTTGAAGGCGCGCAGCTTCTTCTCGTCGAAGAAGGCCGGTGAGGGGTTCACCTCCGACAGGCGGAACTCCTCCTCGATCACCGACCAGGGCACGATCTCCCGGTCCCCGGAGGGGGCCCAACCCAGCAGCATCAGGTAGTTGCGCATCGCGGCGGCGAGGTAGCCCTCGTCCCGGTACGCCTCCAGGGCCACCTTGTCGCGGCGCTTGGACAGCTTCTGCCGCTTCTCGTTGACCACCACCGGGACGTGCGCCCAGACCGGCGGCTTGACCCCGAGGGCATCCCAGAGCAACTGCTGCTTGGGGGTGTTGGGCAGGTGCTCCTCGGCCCGGATCACATGGGTGATCCCCATGGTCATGTCGTCGACGACATTGGCCAGCAGGAAGACCGGCGAGCCGTCACCACGGGCGATGACGAAGTCCTCGATGAGCTTGTTCTCGAAGGTCGGCTCGCCCCGGATCAGGTCGACCACCACGGTCGTGCCCTCGTCCGGGGTGCGGAACCGCAGGGCCCGGCCCTCACCCGGCCCCAGGTCCCGGTCGCGGCAGTAGCCGTCGTAGCCGGTGTACTGGTTGCCGGTGCGGGCCTGCACCGCGTCCCGGGTGCAGTCGCAGTAGTACGCCCGGCCGGACTCGTACAGCCGGGCGGCGGCGGCCCGGTGCTCCTGGGCGTACGCGGACTGGAAGTAGGGGCCCTCGTAGCTGCCCCGGGAGATGCCGATCCAGTCCAGGGCCGACAGGATGCCCTCGGTCCACTCGGGCTTGTTGCGGGCCGCGTCGGTGTCCTCGATGCGCAGCACGAACACCCCGCCCTGCTGCTTGGCGTAGATCCAGTTCTGCAGTGCCGAGCGGGCACCGCCGACGTGGAACATACCGGTCGGGGATGGGGCGAAGCGCACACGTACCGTCACGACGACAGCCTACCGTCAGGGCACCGAGCGGATCTTCAGCACCAGCACGCTGCCGAGGACGGTCACCGCGGCCGTGATCGCGTACAGGGCCGGGTAGCCGCCCAGATAGACCACGATCGGGGCGGAGATGGCCGGTCCGAGCACCTGGGGTGCGGAGTTGGCGATGTTGACCACCCCCAGGTCCTTGGCCCGGTCGGCGGCCTTCGGCAACACCTGGGTGATCAGGGCGGCGTCGACCGACAGGTACACGCCGTAACCGGCACCGAGCAGGGGGGCGGCGGCCAGGGCCATCGGCCAGGTGGGCATGGCGGCCAGCAGCAGCGCCGCCACCGCCATCACCATCCCGGCGGCGATCACGAAGACCTTCCGTTTGCCGGAGCGGTCCGACAGCCGCCCGGCGATCACCGTGGTGGCCATCAGCCCGGCGGTGTAGAGCAGGATCAGGATCAGCAGGCCGCCGTCGGGATCGGCCAGCCGCACCTTGTCGGTGAGGAAGTACAGCAGGTAGAGGGTGCCCAGGGCGTTGCCGAGCTGCACCAGGAACCGGGTGATCCAGGCCCAACCGAAGTCGGGATGCTGGCGCGGCGAGACCCACATGCCGGCCAGCAGCCCTCGCAACGTCGGTCGGTGCGTACGCGGGAGGGGATCGTCCGTGGTGCGCAGGGTGAACGGCACCGCGAGCAGCACCACGGCGGCGGCGATCGCCAGATAGCCGGCGGCGTTGCCGGTGACCACGGCGGTGACCAGCACCACCCCGAGCACCAACCCGAGGGCCTGGGGGATGCCTACCCAGCCGGAGACCCCGCCCCGCTGGGCCACCGGCACCCGATCCGGTACGGCGGCGGTCAGGCTGGCCAGCATCGCGTTGAAGCAGGTCTGCGCGGCGATCCAGCCGACGACCACGCCGAGCATGGTCTGCGCCTGGGCGAGCAGCACCAGGGACAACGCCCCGAGCAGGGCACCGCCGAGGGTCCAGACGTGTCGGCGACCGTACTCCCGGCGGCCGATCCGCAGGCAGGTCCGGTCCGACAGGGCTCCGGCCAGCGGGTTGACCAGCACCGCGGCCAGCGCACCCAGCCCGGTGACCACCGCCAGCATGGTCTCCTTGTCGGTCGGCGTGATCTGCTCGATCTGCTGGGGCAGCAACACCTGGATGGGGGTGAAGAAGGCCATCCAGACGCCGAGGTTCGCGGCGAACAGCAGGGCGGTCCAGCCCCGCCGTACCGGCACGGTCGGCTCCGCCAGGGCGGCCGGCAGCGAGGCCGGGGTGGGGTCGATGGTGGTCACCGGGCGGGGGTCCGCTCGGCGGCCGCGATCACCTCACGCAGCCAGGCGTACGAGGACTTCGGGGTACGCCGCTGGGTGGGGTAGTCGACATGCACCAGACCGAAGCGTTTGGTGAAACCCTCGGCCCACTCCCAGTTGTCCAGCAGGGACCAGACGAAGTAGCCGGTGACCTCTACCCCGTCGTCGATCGCGGCGCGTACCGCCCGCAGGTGGGAGTCCAGGTAGGCGATCCGGTCCGGGTCGTGCACCCGCCCGTCGGCGTCGGGCAGGTCGTCGTAGGCGCAGCCGTTCTCGGTGATCTGGATCGGGGGCAGGTCGGCGCCGTAGCGACCGTGCAGCCAGCCGAGCAGTTCGCGCAGCCCTTCCGGGGCCACCGGCCAGTCGAAGGCGGTACGCGGGTAGCCCTGAAGCGGCACCAGGTCGAAGGGCAGGGGTGATCCCGGCTCGGCTGCCCGTACCGCCGTGGGGTTGTAGTAGTTGACCCCCAGCACGTCCAGGGGGGCGGCGATCACCGTCAGGTCCCCGTCGCGGACCGCGCTCTGGTCGAAGCCCAGTTCGGTCGGGTATCCGCGCCCGAGCAGGGGATCAGTGAACAGCCGGTTGTGCAGGGCCTCGTAGGCGGCCACGGCGGCCAGGTCGGCCGGGGTGTCACCGGCGGGGCGTACCGGGGAGTAGTTGTTGGCGATGGCGACCGGGGCGGTGGTCCGGGCGCGCAGGGCGGCTACTGCCAGACCGTGGCCGAGCAGTTGGTGGTGGGCCACCGGAAAGGCGTCGAAGAGCAGGGCCCGGCCGGGCGCGTGCTCGCCCGTGCCGTAGCCCAGGCTCATGTGGATGAAGGGCTCGTTCAGGGTGATCCAGAGTCTGACCCGGTCGCCCAGACGCTCGGCCACCAGGTCGGCGTACTCGGCGAAGCGGTGGGCGGTGTCCCGGTTCAGCCACCCGCCGGTGTCCTCCAGGGCCTGCGGCAGGTCCCAGTGGAACAGGGTGGCTACCGGGTCGATGCCCCGGTCGAGCAGCCCGTCGACCAGCCGCTCGTAGAGGTCCAGTCCAGCGGGGTTGACCGCGCCGCTGCCGGTGGGCTGCACCCGGGGCCAGGCCACCGAGAACCGGTACGCGCTCACCCCCAGCTCGGCCATCAGGGCGATGTCCTCGGGGTACCGGTGGTAGTGGTCGCAGGCGATCTCGCCGCTGCTGCCGTCGGCGATCCGTCCCGGGGTGTCCGCGAAGGTGTCCCAGATGGAGGGTCCGCGTCCGTCCGTGCCGGCGGCGCCCTCGATCTGGTACGCCGATGTGGAGACCCCCCAGCGGAAGCCGGTGGGGAAGCTGGGCATAGCTGCGGTCGACATGCGCCCTCCCGGAGAAACGCGAAACGTGTTCGGCACTCTAGGGCTCGACGGGGCGCGGGTCTATAGGTCGACGTGCATGGGAAAGCAATACCTTTCGGCGTGTCTTTTGCGAACACGTCCGCATACGTCCGATTTGACGCATAGAGTGCCGATATCGTGGGATGTCCTCACTGGAGGAAGACGGATAATGATCCTCGTGGAACGCAGCGCGCACGTGGCGGCGCCGGTCGAAGCGGTCTGGGATGTGGTGCAGCGGGCCGAGCAGTTGCCCGCCTGGTTGGCCGGGGTCCGGGCGGCCGAGGTCCTCTCCGGAGAGGGCTTCGGGCGGCGGCAGTTGGTCCAGGCCGGCCGGGGTGCCGCGCATGAGGCCGAGGTGATCGCCTACCAGGAACCGACCCTGATCGGCTGGCGAGAACGCGCGAAGGGCGCCGGTGCCCGAGCGGAGGCGCGCACCGAGATATACGTCCAGCTCACCGCAGACGAGGAGGCGGGCGGCACCATCGTGCGGCTGATCGTCGTACGCTGGCCGGCCGGTCCGGTCAAAGCCGCCCTGCTGCGCCTCGGCCTGCGTCGGGTCGGCGCCGACCTGGAGGACTCGCTGGCCCGGCTGACCGACCTGGCCGCCGTCGGCTGACCGGCCACGTCCTGGCGTCACCCGCGACGGTGGCGGCCCCGGTGTCCCTGCCAGGTGCACCCGGGCCGCCACCGCTTTGCGGCCGGTACTCACACGACCACGGTGAAGGCGGCTACCCGTACCTCGTCGAGATGTCGGAACTCGAAGAACAGCCGGTAGGTGCCCGCCGAGGGCACGGTGATCCCGAAGGCCACCACCGAGCTGGGTTGGCTGGCCGCCGCCGGGTGCACATGCAGGTACGCCAGGTCCCCCTGGCGCAGCGCCACCAGATGCCCGTACGCCCCCAGGTGCAGTTGCAGGTCGTTGACCGGCTGCCCGTCACGGCCCAGCCAGACCAGCACCTGGTTGGACTCGCCGGCCCGCAGGCCCCCGTCCAGGGTGATGGTGTAGCCGTCCACCAGCACGGTCTCCTCGGGCAGGGGAAGCTCCTCGGCGGCGTACCGACCGGGAACCGGCAGGTCGATGCCGAGGGTGGTGCCCGCCGCCGCCCCGACCGGCCAGAAGTCGGCGATCGCCCGTAACGGGCCGGGGGCGGCCGGGGTGACCGCTACCCGCCAGGTGCCGTCCGGCGACATCTCCGGATGCACGTGCTGATATCCGCCGAGGTCCCGGCCGACCAGGATCAGGTGCAGCGGCCGGTCGTGGACCACCTGGAAGTCGGTGAGCGCACCACCTGCCGAGTCGGTGATCCGGAAGACCAGCTCACCCGGCTTGCCGGCGCGCAGCTCCGCCTGGTCCACGGTCAGGGTCCAGCCGTCCCGGGAGACCTCCAGCCCGCCGGGCCCATGATCAGCGTGGGCCAGGGCCCCGGCCGCCGCCGGCCGGGCCGGCCCGGTAGTACCGCCGGCCCGGCCCGCGAAGAAGCCGACCGCCAGGGTCAGGCCCAGCACCAGGACGGCGGCGGCGTACCGGCCGACCCGGCCCCCCGGTGCCTCCCCGGGACCGGGGCGCCCCGGCTGGGGCGCCCCGTCCACGATCTCGGCCAGGGTCGCCGACCGCTGATCGGTCGTGGTCACGACAACCGGGGCTGCAACACGAACAGCCCCTGCTCGATGCCGCTGACCACCACGATGCCGCTGGGGAAGTAGGGGTACACGCTCCACGCGCCGTTCATCGACGCGCTGTTGCTCGACGGGTAGATGTCGAAGTAGCCCGCCTCGGTGGCCCGGCCGCTGGACACGTTAGCCAGGTCCAGGATGCGCAACCCGGCCCGGTAGTTGGCCTGGTAGCTGTACCTGCCCTTGACGTACTGGTTGTGGTCGGTGGCGGAGACCCCGCTGGGCGCGCTGTAGGTGCCGATGTGCCGGGGGGCGTCCAGGTCGGCCAGGTCCCAGATGTAGGTCTGGGTGGTCACCCCGCGCCGGGACTCGTCCAACTCGTCGTCGAGCAGGAAGTACCGCTGGTCCTCGGTGAACCAGCCCTGATGGGTGTACGCCCGACCGGTGTAGCCGATGCGGGCCAGCTGCCGGGGAGCGGACTTGCTGGTCACGTCGACGACGGTCACCGTGTCCTCGTTGGAGCTGACACAGATCTCCCGACCGGTGTACGCGGTGTCCGGCCCCCGGTAGACGACACACTGGGTGTCGTGGGTGTAGCCGTCGTTGCTGACGCAGCCCGCCGAGACCGGGGACTTCGGGGTCCGGATGTCGACCATGTGCAGGCCGCCGCTGCAGGTGTTGGTGCCCACCGCGTACGCGTATCCGGTCTGCTCGTTGATCGCGATGTTGTGGGAGTTGCCGAAGCGGCTGTAGTGGACGTCCGCCGTCCAGGTCTGCGGGCTCGTCACCCCCCGGAGCCGGGTCAGGTCGAAGACCTGCATGCCGTGCCCGGAGACGTCCGCCACCACGTACGCGTGGTCGCGGTAGACCTTGATGTCCCGCCACACCGCGGTGCGATTCTGGTACGCGGGCAGGTTGCCCAGGTAGACCGGGGCGCTCGGGTTGGACACGTCCACGAAGGAGGTGCCGTTGCGCCGGCCGACCAGCGCGTACTCCTTGCGGGTCTGGGGGTCGGTCCAGCCCCAGATGTCGTTCGCCTGGCTGCCGCCGATGTTGGCCAGCGGCATGAACGACAACAGGTCCACGTTGCGGCAGGGGTAGCCCGCCGCCTGACCGTTGGTGCAGGCGGTCGCCGCGGCGGCGACCATCTGCTGGGTGGGTTCACGCTGGGCCATGAACTCCTGAGCCGAGGCCCGCCCCGCGGGGGTAGCGGGATCATGGGCTACCGAGGGTGAGCCCGGCCCCACCATCGACACCACCAGGGCGCCGACGGCCAGAGCCAGGCCGATCCGGACACTTCGCATGTGCACTCCCTCCCGTCGCGCCGAGGCGTCGGTGGCGTCCGGGCCGACGGTGAGACGGCGCGACGGAATGTCCACCGGACCGACCCCTGCCCAAGGAGAGCAACGCCTATCGATGAGTCTGAATCACCCGTGTTACAGACAACACCCACCTTCAATACCACCTACGTCATACCACCCCCTCTGGCTACACCCCCCACCCCGCTGAACCCCGTTGATCATGAGGTTGGCGGCAGTTGTTGATCTCCACGGTGCCGTCAAGCTCATGATCAACGGGGTTCAGCGGGGTGGGTTGGGGAAAAGGGGCGGGCCCGGCGCGGAGCGCCGGGCCCGGGGTGGGTTGGGGTGGGTCAGGTGTCGCCGCCGGTTTCGCCTACGGGGGCGGCGTTGACGTCCTCGATGGCGTACTTCTTGGCGGCCTCGGCCGGTACGTGGGGCGGTACCGCTCCGCGTAGGGCGAGCTGGCGCAGGGTCGCGACCGTGACCGACTCGGCGTCGACGTGGAAGTGTCGGCGCAGGGCGTGGCGGGTGTCGGACAGGCCGAAGCCGTCCGTGCCCAGGGAGGTCCAGTCACCCGGTACCCAGCGGGAGATCAGGTCCGGCACCGCGCGCATCCAGTCGCTGACCGCGACCTTCGGGCCCTCGGTGTCGGCCAGCTTCTGCTGGATGTACGGCACCCGCTGCTCCGCGCCCGGGTGTACGAGGTTGTACTCCTCGCACTGGATGGCGTCGCGGCGCAGCTCGGTCCAGGAGGTCACCGACCAGACGTCCGCGGCCACCCCCCAGTCCTGGGCCAGCAGTTGCTGCGCCTTGAGCGCCCACTGCATGCCGGTACCGGAGGCCAGCAGGTTCGCCCGAGGGGCGTCCCCCTCCAGCGACGGGGCGGCCGAGTAGCGGTAGATGCCCTTGAGGATGCCCTCGACGTCCACCCCCTCCGGCTCGGCCGGCTGCTGGATCGGCTCGTTGTAGACGGTGAGGTAGTAGAAGATGTTCTCCTGCTGCTCGCCGTACATGCGGTGCAGGCCGTTCTCCATGATGTGCGCGATCTCGAACGCGAAGGCCGGATCGTACGCCACGACCGCCGGGTTGGTGGCCGCGAGCAGGTGGGAGTGGCCGTCCTCGTGTTGCAGGCCTTCACCGTTGAGGGTGGTGCGGCCGGCGGTGGCCCCGAGCACGAAACCGCGCACCATCTGGTCGGCGGCGGCCCAGAAGCCGTCACCGGTGCGCTGGAACCCGAACATCGAGTAGAAGATGTACATCGGGATCATCGGCTCGTCGTGGGTGGCGTACGAGGAGCCGGCGGCGGTGAAGGAGGCGACCGAACCGGCCTCGTTGATCCCCTCGTGCAGGATCTGCCCGACGGTGGACTCCTTGTACGACAGGAACAGCTCCCGGTCGACCGCGGTGTACCGCTGACCGTGCGGCGAGTAGATCTTCGCGGTCGGGAAGATCGAGTCCAGACCGAAGGTACGCGCCTCGTCCGGGATGATCGGCACCCAGCGCTTGCCGAACTGCTTGTCCTTCATCAGGTCCTTGAGCAGGCGGACGAAGGCCATCGTGGTGGCGACCTTCTGCTTGCCGGAACCGCGCTTGATGTCGGCGAACCGCTCGCTGCCCGGGATCGGCAGGGACTTGGCCTTGGTACGCCGCGAGGGCAGGTAGCCGCCGAGCTGCTGACGCCGCTCGTGCAGGTACTGCATCTCGGCGGACTTCTCCTCCGGACGGTAGTACGGCGGCAGGTAGGGGTTGTCCTCCAGCGCCGAGTCCGGGATGTCCAGGTAGAGCCGGTCGCGGAAGGTCTTCAGGTCCTCCAGCGTCAGCTTCTTCATCTGGTGGGTGGCGTTGCGGCCCTCGAAGTGCGAACCGAGGGTCCAGCCCTTGATCGTCTTGGCCAGGATCACGGTCGGCTGACCGGTGTGCTCCGTGGCCGCCTTGTAGGCCGCGTAGAGCTTGCGGTAGTCGTGCCCGCCCCGCTTGAGGTTCCAGATCTCGTCGTCGCTGAGACCCTCGACCATCTTGCGGGTACGCGGGTCACGGCCGAAGAAGTGCTCCCGCACGTACGCCCCGGACTCCGCCTTGTAGGTCTGGTAGTCACCGTCCGGGGTGGTGTTCATGAGGTTGACCAGCGCACCGTCGGTGTCGGCGGCGAGCAGTGGGTCCCACTCCCGGCCCCAGACCACCTTGATCACGTTCCAGCCGGCACCCCGGAAGAACGCCTCCAGCTCCTGCATCACCTTGCCGTTGCCCCGCACCGGCCCGTCGAGCCGCTGAAGGTTGCAGTTGATCACGAAGGTGAGGTTGTCCAGCTCCTCGCGGGCGGCCACCCCGATCGCGCCGAGGGTCTCCGGCTCGTCCATCTCACCGTCGCCGAGGAACGCCCAGACGTGCTGGTCGGAGGTGTCCTTGATGCCCCGGTGCTGTAGGTACCGGTTGAACCGGGCCTGGTAGATGGCGTTCAGCCCACCCAGCCCCATGGACACCGTGGGGAACTCCCAGAAGTCCGGCATCAGCCGCGGGTGCGGGTACGACGGCAGACCGCCGCCGGGGTGGGACAGCTCCTGCCGGAAGCCGTCTAGCTGGTTCTCGCTGAGCCGGCCCTCCAGGAACGCCCGGGCGTACATGCCGGGGGAGGCGTGACCCTGGTAGAAGATGTGGTCGCCGCCGCCCGGGTGGTTCTTGCCCCGGAAGAAGTGGTTGAAGCCCACCTCGTACAGCGAGGCGGAGCTGGCGAAGGTGGAGATGTGGCCGCCGACACCGATCTCCGGCCGCTGGGCGCGGTGCACCAGCATCGCCGCGTTCCACCGCACGTAGGCACGGATGCGCCGCTCGACGTGCTCGTCGCCGGGGAACCACGGTTCCCGCTCCGGCGGAATGGTGTTGATGTAGTCGGTGGTGGTCAGCGACGGCACCCCGACCTGGCGCTCACGAGCGCGCTCCAGCAGACGCAGCATCACGTAGCGGGCCCGCTTGGCGCCGCGCTCGTCGATGACACCGTCAAGCGACTCGACCCACTCGCTGGTCTCTTCGGGGTCGATGTCCGGAAGCTGGCTAGGCAGGCCGGCCGTGATCACCGGGCGCTTGCGTTCCGTAGCCACAGGCGTTCCCTCGGTTGTGTGTGGGATAGGTCTCTAGCGCCATCCTGCCCCGTCACGGCACGTGCCGTCACGTCCACCCGTGTCAAGGGCGACGCGCGACACAGGTACTCATCAGTAACGTCGTCGTTTCCGGACTTACCGCCTCCGAGCTGTGGCCCGAGCGGCTGACCAGCCGATCCGACCTGTTGGCGAAGATCATCGTCGGCGGGAGCGCCGGTCGGCCGATTGCGGCAGAATGCGAAGCATGCGTAGTGAGGTGATCACCGTCCGGACCGGCTCCCGGCCCACCGTGCAGGACATCACCGTCGAGGCGGAACAGTTCGTCGCCGGACAGGGTGACGGGCTGCTGCACGTGTTCGTGCCGCACGCCACCGCCGGGCTGGCCATCATCGAGACCGGCGCCGGCTCGGACGACGACCTGCTCACCGCGCTGGACGCGGTGCTGCCCACGGACAACCGCTGGCGGCACCGGCACGGCTCCCCGGGCCACGGGCGCGATCACGTACTGCCCGCCTTCATCGCCCCGTACGCGACCCTGCCGGTGCTCGACGGTCGGCTGGCCCTGGGCACCTGGCAGTCGATCTGCCTGGTGGACACCAACGGCGACAACACCACCCGCCAGGTCCGGTTCTCCTTCCTACCGGGCTGAGGCATCCGTCGATCGGGTCGACCGGTGAACCCGAGCGGGGTTCGAGTGGGCGAGGTGTGCTCCGGTCGGTAATGCTGTCGGACGTGACCACCCCGCAGGATCTTGACGACCGACTCCGGGAGTCCCTGGCCGCGCTGACCGCGCCGCGGCACCGTACCGACCCGGCCCGACCGGTGGCCGAGGGCGCGACCTTGACCGGCGCCCAACTGCTGGAACTCTTCGACGCGCAGGTCACCAGCCGGCAGCTCGACCTGGCCGGGCGTTGGCTGCGCAGCTTCGGCGAGGGGTACCACACGATCAGCTCGGCGGGCCACGAGGGCAACGCCGCGGTCGCGGCCGCCCTGCGCCCCACCGACCCGGCGCTGCTGCACTACCGCTCGGGCGCCTTCTACTGCGTCCGCGCCGCCCAGGCCGCCGACCCCGCCGCCGGGTCCGTGTTGCTGACGGCCGACGACGACCCGGACGGTACGCCGACACCCCCGACCGCCCCCACCGACCCGGCCGACGGAGGCGACTCGGCCGACGGAGCCGATTCGCCCGATCCCACCGACCCGGGTGACCTGTCCGACTCAGCCGACCCGGGCCACCCGGCCGACTCAGCCGGAGATTCGCCGACAGTGCTGGACACCGACCCGACCGATGACGGGGGCGACGGTCGGGCTCGGTTGGCTGTGGTGCGGCGGCCGGTGGCGGCGGCGTACCTCGAGGCGGCGCGGGACGCCCTGCGGGGGATGGTGGCCTCCGGCCAGGATCCGATCGCCGGTGGCCGGCAGAAGGTCTTCGGCCGTGCCGACCTGGCCGTGGTGCCGACCACCTCCACGGCGGCCTCGCACCTGCCCCGGGCGGTGGGCATGGGGTTGGCGGTGGAGCGGCTGCGTCGACTGGACGCCCGAGGGGCCCCGGCGCAGGCCGACCCGAGTTTCCGGGTCTCCTGGGCGCCGGACGCGATCGTGGTCTGCTCCTTCGGCGACGCCGCGATCAACCATGCCAGCGCCACGGCCGCGTTCAACACCGCCGGCTGGTACGACCACACCGGCCTGCGGATTCCGGTGCTGTTCGTCTGCGAGGACAACGGCCTGGGCGGCAGCCTGCGATCCCCGCAGGGCTGGGTGGCGACCGCCCTGCGGTCCAAGCCGGGGATCCGCTACTTCGCCGCGGACGGTGCCGACCTGGTGGAGGCGTACCAGGCGGCGCGCGAGGCGGCGGCCTGGGTACGGCGACACCGCCGCCCGGCCGTGCTGCACCTGAGCACCGTCCGGCTGCTGGGCCACGTCGGGGCGGAGGCCGAGAGCGCGTACCGGGACGCCGAGGAGATCGCCGCCGACCTGGCCGCCGACCCGGTGGTCGCCACCGCGCGACGGCTGGTCGAGGCGGGCCTGGCCGGTGGCGGCGAACTGCTCGACCGGTACGACGAGATCGGCTGGCAGATCCGTCGGCTGGCCGAACAGGTGCTCGACGAGCCGAAACTGGGCAGCGCGGCCGAGGTGGTAGCCCCGCTGGCCCCACGCCGTCCGGTCCGGGTGACCCAGGCGGTGGCCGACGCGGGCCTGTACGCGGCCGGGCCGGGTGCCGGGGCCCGCCTGGAGGCCTTCGGCGGCAAGCCGCCGGAGCTGTCCGGCCCCCTGACCCTCGCGCAGAGCATCAACGCCGCCCTCACCGACGGGCTGCTGGCGTACCCCCAGATGGCCGTCTTCGGCGAGGACGTCGCCGCCAAGGGCGGACGGTACGGGGTGACCGGCCGGTTGCGTGACCGGTTCGGTCCGGCCCGGGTGTTCGACACCCTGCTGGACGAGACCTCGGTGCTCGGTCTGGGGCTCGGCGCGGGACTGGCCGGGCTGCTGCCGGTGCCGGAGATCCAGTATCTGGCGTACCTGCACAGCGCCGAGGACCAGGTCCGCGGCGAGGCGGCCACGATGGGGTTCTTCTCCCAGGGTGCGCTGCGTAACCCGATGGTGGTGCGGGTGGCCGGCCTGGCGTACCAGGAGGGCCTGGGCGGGCACTTCCACAACGACAACTCGGTGGCCTTCCTGCGGGACGTACCCGGACTGGTGGTCGCCGTGCCGGCCCGGCCGGACGACGCCGCGGCGATGCTGCGTACCTGCCTGGCCAGCGCGGTGGTGGACGGCAGCGTCTGCGTGTTCCTGGAGCCGATCGCCCTCTACCAGGCCCGCGACCTCTACGGCGACGGTGACGGTGAGTGGCTGGCCGGCTATGCCGAGCCGGGGACCTGGGCGGCCGGGCACGTCCCGGTCGGGCGGGCGCGGGTGTACGGCGTCGGCTCGGCCGAGGACCTCACCATCGTGACCTTCGGCAACGGCGTACGGATGGCTCTGCGGGTGGCCTCGGCCCTGGCGGACGAGGGCATCGGCAGCCGGGTGGTGGATCTGCGCTGGCTTGCCCCGCTGCCGGTGGCCGACCTGATCCGGGAGGCCGCCGCCACCGGGCGGGTGCTGGTGGTGGACGAGACCCGGCGCTCCGGCGGGGTCGGCGAAGGGGTGATCGCCGCGCTGGTCGACGCCGGATATGTCGGGGCCGTACGCCGAGTGGCGGCCGTTGACTCTTTCGTGCCTCTGGGTCCGGCTGCCCGGCAGGTCCTGGTCTCCGAGGAAGCAATCACCCAGGGTGCCCGTACGCTGCTGGCACGGTAAATTTCGTTCCACCCGGTGCGCCACTTGCGCGGGACGGCACAACTGTGTGGACTTGCCTGACGGCACCGACCGGGTGCCGTGAGCTTGGACGAGATGAGGAGGCACGCGACAGTGAGCGCGACCGCTGGTCAGGCTGCCGACGGGGTACGCAGCCTGGCGGACCGGTTCGGCATCGAACCGGGCATGGTCGTCATGGAGATGGGCTACGACGACGACGTCGACTCAGATCTCCGGGACGCCCTGACCGACCGTTGTGGAGAGCTGGTCGACGAGGACACCGATGAAGTGGTCGACGCGGTGCTCGTGTGGTACCGCGACGGTGACGGTGACCTGTTCGAGCTTCTCGTCGACGCCCTCGGCCCACTGGCCGACAACGGGGTCGTGTGGCTGCTGACGCCCAAGGCCGGCCGCGACGGCCACGTCGAGCCGAGCGAGATCGCCGAGTCCGCTCCCACCGCCGGCCTTCAGCAGACCTCGACGGTCAACGCCGGCAAGGACTGGAGCGGTGCCCGTCTCGTTCTGCGTCGCGGCGCAAAGGGCAAGAAGTAGTCTGCCGCAGAACGTGACAGGCTGTTGCCTCTAGACTCGATCCAAGGAGTTCACATGCCCATCGAGGTTGGCGCCGAGGCGCCCGACTTCGTCCTCAAGGACCAGAACAACCAGGAAGTCCGACTCTCGGACTTCCGGGGTCAGCGTACGGTCCTGCTGGTCTTCTACCCGCTGGCCTTCACCGGCGTGTGCCAGGGCGAGCTGTGCGAGGTGCGGGACAACCTCAACGAGTACGTCAGCGACGACGTCCAGGTGCTGACCGTGAGCGTCGACTCGGTCTACGCCCACAAGGTCTGGGCGGACCGGGAGGGCTACCAGTTCCCGCTGCTGGCCGACTTCTGGCCGCACGGCGCGGTCGCGCAGGCGTACGGGGTCTTCAACGACACCGCCGGTATCGCCAACCGGGGCACCTTCGTCATCGACAAGGCCGGTGTCGTCCGCTTCGCCGAGATGAACATGCCGGGCGAGCCGCGCGACCAGCAGGGCTGGCGCAAGGCTCTGGCGGAGGCCACCGCCTGACCCGATTCCCAACGGGTGCGACCGTCCGGCAGGGCCGGTGCGCGGCAGGGTAAGCTGCCAACCGCCGGTCCGCCGTACGGCGTTTCCGGGCGCGTAGCTCAGTGGGAGAGCACTCGCCTTACAAGCGAGGGGTCGCAGGTTCGAAACCTGCCGCGCCCACCAGTACCAACGGCGGTGGGGCCAGGGCGCCCTCACCGTTACGGCGAAACGGCGGAATCCAGGCGAGCCGGAAACCGCCATTACAACGTAACGGAGTCGATTCGATCCAGGGCGGGCCGGGTGGCTGCTACCGCCCGAGTCGTCACCTTCTTCGCGTCGGCAGGTGAGTCACTGTCGCGTGTGCCAGGATGCCGACCGCGCTTCCGACCAGCAGGCCGATCAGTGTCGCCCACTGCGCCCCGATGCCGGCTTGGAGCAGTGCGTTGATGCCCAGGCCGGCAGACACCCCGGCCGCTGTGCCGGCCCCGAGGGCCCACCACCGATGCCGTACTCCCGCGACGTGCAGTTCAAGGTAGGGCGGCAGGATCGCGATGAGCACGACCAGCAGCGGGGGCGAGGGAATCAACAGGATGAGGGCCGTGCCGGAGATCGCCCCGATGACGAGAGTCAGCAGGCCGAGACCGATCGCATGGTCCAGGTCGACGGGCAGGTGGCTCATGCCCGGCTGGCGTCGCCAGAGCCGTCGCCACCTGTCGGTGAAACCCTGCTGGGGCGTCCGGCGGACTTCCGGTTCGGCCGGTGCGGCGGGTGGAGAAGCGCCGCCAGGGCCGGCCGTGCCGTCGGGAGCGGAGGACGCGTCCGGCGAAGCCATGACAGCAATTGTGGCCCGTCCTGGCCATCAACTGACGGTCGACGTCGGTGAATCCGTGCACGATCGGTAGCCTGGTTCGGTCTCGACGGCGGTGTGCCGGAGGGTCGGGTCAGCGTGGGGTGAGCAGACAGAACTCGTTGCCCTCCGGGTCGGCGAGGACCTTCCAGGGGACATCGCCGTCCAGGTCGATGGCGGTGGCACCGAGCGCCTGAAGCCTGGCCGCCTCGGCCGCCAGGTCGTCACCGGGGTACGGGCGGACGTCGAGGTGGACGCGATTCCACCCCGTCTTCACGTCGGGGGTACGGACAAACCGCAGGTAGGGGCCGACGCCCTTGGCGGAGCGCAGCACCGCGTGGTCGTCGGTGACCTCGTGCACGGTCCAGTCCATGGCGTTGCCCCAGAAGTCGACCATGGCTCGGGGGTCTGTGCAGTCGGCCACTATCGCCGCGATCGGCCCGGTGTCCCGGGGCGAGGTGCGCCAGTCCAGCACGCAGAACTCGTTGCCCTCCGGGTCGGCCATGACCGTCCACGGCACGTCGCCCTGGCCGATGTCGGCGGGGGACGCCCCGAGTTCCGTCAGGCGGGCGATCAGTTCCGCATGATGGGCCGCCGAGGTGGTGGCGAGGTCGACATGCACGCGGTTCTTCACCGTCTTGGGGTCGTCCGGGTAGGCGACGAGGTCGATGCAGACGGCAGCGGGGTCGGGGTAGTTCAGGTCCTCCGGTTCGAGGTTGGTCACCCTCGGCCCCTCGCTGGAGATTCCCCACCCGAGCACCTGCGCCCAGAAGTGGCCCAGCGCCTCGTCGTCCAGAGCCTTCATATTGATCTGCACCAACCGAGTTGCCATGCCCCCGATGCTAGTTCCCACCACCGACAAGAGCACCCCCACCGCGCACCGGGTCTGTCGTGGTGGCAACTTCCGGGATGTTGCTGCCTCGGCACCCGGGTCGGGCAGCAACATCCCGGAAGTTGCCGGGCGGGCGAGGGCGAGGGCGAGGGCGGCGGTCATCGGGTGTAGTGCAGGAGGACGACGCCGCGACCGGCGGGGGTGGTGTCCACCAGGGTCAGGTGTTGTGGCGTGAAGGGGTGGTCGACCAGGGGGATGCCGCTGCCGGCGACGACGGGGTTGACCTTGACCAGCCATTCGTCCACTTCGGAGACGAGTTGACCGGCGAGCCGGCCGCCGCCGCAGAGCCAGATGTCGGCTCCCGGGCGTCCCTTGAGGTCGCGGACGAAGGTCACCGGATCGCCGGAGACGATCTCCACCGCCGGGTCGTCGGAGGGAGGTAGCGAGCGGGCGAAGACGTACTGCTTGAGGTGGGCGTACGGGCTGGTGACGCCGAGGCGCAGGGCGGGCTCGTAGGTGGCCCGGCCCATCAGGACCGTGTCGAATCGGCCCTGCGGTCGGTCGATGCCGAGCTGCTGGTGAGCGAAGGTCGGGAAGGTCTGCGGCCACCGCGTGACCAGGGGCCCGGTCGGGTCGGGCTGCAGGTCGAAGAAGTCGTACGACCCGTCGGGGGCGGCGATGAAACCGTCGATGCTGCTGGCCACGTAGTAGACGAGCTTGCGCAAGGGGTACTCCAATCACTACGGATGTTGTGGTTGTGTCAACGTACAACAGATGTTGTGGTTGCTGTTAGGGTTTTCCAGTGGCACGCAACCTGGAGCGGCGGGCGGCCCTGGCGGACGCCGGGCTGCGGGTGCTGGCCGCCCACGGGGCCCGAGGGCTGACCCACCGGGCCGTGGATGCCGAGGCGGGGGTGCCGACCGGCACCGCCGTCAACTACTTCCGCTCCCGGGACGCCCTGCTCGGGGCCCTCGGGGAGCGGATCTTCGAGCGGTTCGCCCCGGACGACACCGTCGTGGCCGAACTGGCCGCCCGCCCGCCCTCCTCGGCCCTGCTAGCGGACTATGTCCGGTACATCGTCGAGCGGACCACCCGGCACCCCGAACTCACCCGTGCCCTGATCGAACTACGCCTGGAGTCGGTCCGCCGCCCCGACCTGGCCCGCATCCTCGGCGACACCCTGCGCCGGGGCTACCGCGCCGACGTCGCGTACCACCTGGCGGCCGGCCTGCCCGGCGGCGCGTTCGAGGTGGCCCTGCTGCGCTACGCCGTGGACGGGCTCCTGCTCGACCTGCTCACCACCTCGATCGACACCGGATTCGACCCGGATGAGGTCGTCGCCGCCCTGGTGTCCCGCCTGGCCGGGGGAGTCCCGCCCGGAGGCTGAACCAGCCACCCCGGCCGGAGGCGATGACTGTTCGGCGGTGCAGCGGGGAAACCTCGATCCGACGCACCTGGGGAGGAGCGACGGATGACGCGTGGCGGACTGACCATCGGCGTGCTCGGCTCATACGGCGGCCGCAACCTCGGCGACGAGGCCATCCTCACCGGCCTGCTGACCGACCTGCGTCAGCAGGAGCCCAACGCTCGGATCATCGTCTTCTCGCGCGATCCCGCACA
Organism: Micromonospora sp. NBC_01739; assembly: GCF_035920385.1. GTDB lineage: Bacteria > Actinomycetota > Actinomycetes > Mycobacteriales > Micromonosporaceae > Micromonospora. The sequence goes on from NZ_CP109151.1 coordinate 226,111, forward strand.
CACCAAGGTCGCCCACCCCTATGTGGAGGCCGTGCCCTGGGAAGGGGTCAGCCGCACCGACTCCGCCCTCGTACTGTCCCAGCTAGACCTGCTCATTCTCGGCGGTGGCGGGATCCTCTACGACAAGGAGGCCCGCCGGTACCTGCGGGTCGTCCGGGTAGCGCAGGAACGAGGATTGCCGGTGCTGACCTACGCGGTGGGGGTCGGGCCCCTGAGCGACATCGTGGACACCGGCATGGTGCGCGAGACCCTGGCCGGGGCCACCCAGGTGACCGTACGCGACCAGGAATCGCGGATGGTGCTGGAAGAGGCCGGGCTGCTCAACCCGATCACCGTCACCGCCGACCCGGCGTTCCTGCTGCAACCGGAGGAGTTCCCGGCGGAACTGCTGCGCGAGGAAGGGGTACCGGCCGGCAAGCGGCTGGTCGGGATGAGTGTGCGGGAGCCGGGCCGGGCCGCGGAACGACTCGACGTGGACGGCTACCACCGCCTGCTCGCCCAGATCGGTGACTTCCTGGTGCACCGCATCGACGCGCACGTGTTGTTCGTGCCGATGGAACGCGACGACATCCGGCACTCCCACGGGGTGCTGTCGCACATGATCGCCGCCGAGCGGGGCCGGATCCTGCACGGCACCTACAGCCCGCAGCAGGTGGTCGGCCTGATGCGCCACCTGGACCTGGCGGTCGGGATGCGACTGCACTTCCTGATCTTCGCCGCGACGATGGGTACGCCGTTCCTCCCCCTGCCGTACGCCGGCAAGGTCTTCGACCTGGCCCAGCGACTGGGGGTGCCGGCCCTGCGCGGGGTGGAGCGGGAGGTGGAGGGCCCGCTGCTGGCCGAGGTCGACCAACTGTGGGACGAACGTGAACAGCGCGCCGAGACCACCGCCCAGCGGGTGGCCCGGGTCTGCGACGAGGCCCGGGGTACCTCTCAGGTGACCCGGGCGGTGCTGGACAGCCTGCGCCACCGCTCCCTGGTCAAGGTCGACGCCTGAGCCGCCCTCGCGTGGGCCGCTCCTGACGGGGGCGTGGTCAGACGGCCGGGCCGCGCCAGCGGTAACACCACTGCCCGGCCTCGGCATCGACCATTTCGAGCTCGTAGATGTCCGCCTCGGCCAGGCCGCCCGACCCCAGGTGATGGTGGGTCAACGGGGGCCGGTTGTTCGGATCCAACTCGACGGTGACGTGCTGGCCGTCTGCCGAACCGCCCACCAGCGGGATCTCAACCGTTGCTGCCATGCGCCCATCCTGCCCCGTACGCCGCCTCGCCGCAGCGGATACACCTCGGCGCACGGCTCGCTCGTTGGCCGGCCGAGGCCGGGGATAGCGTGTCGACATGACGGAGATCCCGATCGACCCGACCCTCGGCCCCGTGGTGAACCGGACCGCCGGGGAACGGGAGATCCTCGAATCCTTCCTGGATTTCCACCGGGCGGTCCTGCTGCGCAAGGTCCAAGGGCTTGCCGACGCTGACGCGGCCCGCCGGCTGCTGCCCTCGGCGACCACCCTCGCCGGGCTGGTCAAACACCTGGCCGAGATCGAGTACAACTGGTTCCACATCCTGCTGGAACCCTCCCCGGGGGAGACCTTCCCGACCACCGAGGAGTCCGCGCTGGCCAGCTTCACCCTCGCCGAGGACGACACCGTGGAGCGCCTGGCCGCCGACTACCAGCAGGTCTGTGCGCGGTCCCGGGAGATCGTGGCGCGCTACGACCTCGATCATGTCGTGCCACATCCGCAGCTCGGCGAGGTGTCGGTGCGCTGGATTCTGGTGCACCTGATCGAGGAGACCGCCCGACACGTCGGGCACGCCGACATCCTCCGGGAACTCACCGACGGCACCACCGGCGCACTCTGACGGACGTGCCCTTGGACGTCTTCACCGGCGTGCCCGCAGACAGCCCATCGGACGTGGCCGCTGGCACGCCGGCAGGCCCGTGTTCGCTGTCGCGCCATCGGGACCGGGTCGCGCCGGTAGGCAGTTCATGATCGCGCTCGATGTAGGTTCAAGTGGCCTTGTAAGCGCGGATAGGCACTCGATCCCGGATCGAGCGCGATCATGCAATCCCGCTCGCGGCAACGGCGTGGCCAGGGGGCACGGGGTGAGGGGTGAGGGGCGAGCCCGCAACCACAGTGTGGGGGGCAGGGGCGGGCTGCGGGGGTCAGGGAGGGGGGAGGAGACCGGGCGGGTACTCCATGCCGTCATGGGTGCAGGCTGCGGCGGCGACCCGGGCCGCGTACCCGGCGGCCTCCACCCAGGTCGCGCCGCGTAGGCGGGCGGCGATGACGCCGGCCGCGAAGGCGTCACCGGCGCCGTTGGTGTCCACCACGGGACCGGGCGGCGTGGCCGCTGGGATCCGGGTGATGTCGCCGTCGAGCTGCAGATCCGCGCCGTCGGCCCCCCAGGTCACCAGCACCGGCCGCCCCGCCACCGCCGTCGCGGAATCGCCCGCCCTGCCGGGCACCGCCACCGCCGGGCCGCCCGCCGTGACAGGTTGCGTCCTAGCCGGGCCGCCCGCCGGGACGGGTACCGCCGGCGCGGAAGGGCTCAAGGCGGCGGGGAGTGCGGTTGTCCGGTCGCCCAGGGCTACCCCGCTGACCAGCACCAACTCGGCGACCTCGGCGAAGGGACGATGGTACGGGTTGTGCCCGTCCCAGTCGTGCAGGTCGGTGGAGCTGCGTCCGTCCTCGCCCAGCAGGACGCCGAGGTCGGGCAGCAGGTCCCGTACCCAATTCATGATCGACAGGTGGACGTGCCGGGACTGCCGGATCAACTCCGCCACCTGGGCCATCGCGAAGGGTGCGGTCTCCTCGGAGGGGCGAGGGTCGTACAGCGACATTCGCCGCCCGCCGGGATCGACCAGGTTGACCGAGCGGCGGGTGCCGCCGGGCGCCTCGGCCAGCACGGTCTGCACCTCGGTACGGGACAGGGCGGCCCGCACCACCTCACCGGCCGGGTCCGCGCCGAGGGTGTCGATCACCGCCACCCGCAACCCCAGGGCGTGCGCGGCCAGCGCCACCCCGGCGCCGGTGTTGCCGATCCGCAGGTCGATCGGTTCGACGGTGAGGGAGTCGACCACCGGCAGGGGCAGGGCGGGCACCCGGACCCGTATGTCCACCCCGAGGCCACCGAGCACCAGTAGGTCGTACATGGCGTCGACGGTAGTCGGCCGGCTCCGCCTATCCTGACCCAGGTGTTAAGCGGGGTCCCCTGCTCTACCGGAGGCGTTAAGAAGGGGCCCTTCCTTTCAGCGAGGGGGAGTGTGGGTGCTGGTCGTCCACGGGATGTGGTTGCCGGGCCGAGGGCTCGCCGTCTGGGGCGAGGACAGCACCTTGGCGCCGCGTGCCCCCCGACGCCCCGGTAGAGCCCCCCGGGAGCGTCCGCACCCCTTCGCCGCCGCTCATCCCACCCTGGTAGCCGTGTCCGGGGAGGTCGCCGAGCCGACCGATCTCGGTACCGCGCTGCTGCGCCTGCCCACCCGATCCGGCTCGCCGGTCGACTCCCCGGAACTGGTCCGGACCACCGTCGTGGAACCGGCCCGCGGCCCGGTCACTCTCGCCGGGTGGCGGGTGCCCATCCTGGCGTACGCCCCGGACGCGGCCCTGCCCTTGCTGCGTGCCCTGGACGAGTTGGCTGCCGTACCCGGTGCGACCCTGCGGCACCTGGCGGAGTTGGCCACCTTCGCCGCCGACCTGGCCACCCGGGGTCGGGTCCTGCCCGGCCTGACCCTCCTCCCCGACCCGAGGGTTCCTGCGGCCACCCGCACGGCGGCCCCTGGCCGGGCGGCTCGCACCCCTTCCGGTCCAGGGTCTCGGGGTGCGGCCTCCGCACGCCCCGCCACCGCTGGTCGGGGCACCGAGGGCGAGGCCCGGGCGCTGTGGCGACCCCTGCTCACCGGCACGGACGCCGCCTGGGCCCGGGCGCTGGTGCTGGCCCTACCACCGGCCGCCCGCGCGGTGATCGAGGTGGACCTGCCCACGATGCCGCTCGCGGCGGAGCCACCCGGACTGCCAGCCCAACCGAGCCCGCCCGTGACGCAGGCAGGCGTGCCTGCGGGGACGGCCGGGGCCAGCGGGCGGGTGGGGTCCCGGCAGGGGGATCCGGGGCCGGGGCTGCTGGTGGGGGATGCGCTCGATGCGCTCACCGACGCGGCGGTGCGGGCGGCGCTGCCGCAGACCACCCTGACCCGGGGGGCCCGCCGTGAGGGGGCGGTGACGGCCTGGCTCGGCGCGCTCACCGGCCCCCAGCGTGAGTTCACCGCCGAACCGGCGGGATTGCAGGTCCTGTGCGACGAGTTGGAGACCTGGCAGCGGGACGCGGCCGGTGGGGCGGTACGGGCCAGCTTCCGGCTCGTCGAACCGGCCGACGAGGAGATGAACGGACCGGCCGACCCGAACGCAATCGTGGCGACCGAGGAGACCTGGCGGGTGGAGTTCGGGCTCCGCGCGGCCGACGACTCGGGCACCCATGTCGACGCCGCCCAGATCTGGCGGGGTGCGGCCATGCCCATGGTGGACAGCCCGCAGGAGACCCTGCTGGCCGAGTTGGGTCGGGCCAGCCGGCTGTGGCCGCAGGTGGATGCGGCCCTGCGGACGGCCACCCCGCAGGCGCTGGAGTTGGACGCCGAAGGGGCCCACCGGTTCCTGCGCGAGGGTGCCCCGATGCTGCACGCGGCCGGGTTCACCGTGCTGCTGCCCTCGTGGTGGCGGCGGCCCTCGGCGCGGCTCGGCGCGCGGCTGCGGGCCAGTTCCCGCACCGCACCGGGCACGGTGACCGGCGCCGGTGAGCGGGTCGGGTTGACGGCGCTGGTCGACTACCGGTGGGAGATCGCCCTGGGCGATCAGCCGCTGACCGCGGAGGAGTTGGCCCACCTGGCCGAGCTGAAGACCCCCCTGGTACGGCTGCGCGGGCGCTGGGTGGAACTGGACCCCAAGCGGCTCGCCGCCGGTCTGCGGCTGCTGCGTTCCACCGGTGAGTTGACCGTCGCCGACCTGCTGCGGCTGGGCCTGGCCGACGCCGAACAGCCGGACGCCCTGCCGGTGCTGGAGGTCAGCGCCGACGGGGCGTTGGGGGATCTGCTGGCCGGGTCGGTGGAGCAGCGGCTGGCCCCGCTGACCGAGCCGCCCTCGTTCGCCGGCACCCTGCGGCCGTACCAACGTCGGGGTCTTTCGTGGTTGACCTTCCTCCAGTCGCTCGGCCTGGGCGGGGTGCTCGCCGACGACATGGGCCTGGGTAAGACGGTGCAGCTGTTGGCGCTGTTCGCGGCCGACCCGCCGCAGGCCGGGCCGACCCTGCTGGTGTGTCCGATGTCGCTGGTCGGCAACTGGCAGCGGGAGGCGGCCCGGTTCACCCCGCAGCTGCGGGTGCATGTGCACCACGGCGCGCAGCGGGCCCGGGGCGCCGAGTTCGGCGACGCCGTGCGGGCTGCGGATCTGGTGCTCACCACCTATCCGACGGCGGCCCGGGACGCGGCGGACCTGGCCGGGATCGACTGGCACCGGGTGGTGCTCGACGAGGCGCAGGCGGTGAAGAACGCCGCCACCCGGCAGGCCGAGGCGGTCCGTACGCTGCCCGCCCGGCACCGGATCGCGGTGACCGGTACCCCGGTGGAGAACCGGCTGGCCGATCTATGGTCCATCATGCAGTTCGCCAACCCGGGACTGCTCGGCCCGGCGGCGACCTTCCGGAAGCGCTTCGCCGAGCCGATCGAGCGGCACGGTGACACCGAGACCGCCGAGCGGCTGCGCCGGATCACCGGCCCGTTCGTGCTGCGCCGACTCAAGACCGACTCGTCGATCATCTCGGATCTGCCGGAGAAGCTGGAGATGGAGGTCGTCTGCAACCTGACCGCCGAGCAGGCGGCGCTCTACCAGGTGGTGGTCGACGACATGATGGCCCGGATCGAGGCCAGTGAGGGCATCGAGCGACGTGGCCTGGTGCTGGCCACGATGACCCGGCTCAAGCAGGTCTGCAACCATCCCGCCCAGTTGCTGCGCGACGGTTCGGCGTTGGACGGGCGGTCCGGCAAGCTGGCCCGGCTGGAGGAGATCCTCGACGAGGTCCTCGCGGCGGGGGAGAAGGGCCTGATGTTCACCCAGTACGCGGAGTTCGGCGGGATGCTGCGCGGCCACCTGTCGGCCCGCTTCGGCCGGGAGGTGCTGTTCCTGCACGGCGGCCTCGGCAAGGCCGACCGGGACGAGATGGTGACCCGGTTCCAGTCCGACGACGGCCCGGCCCTGTTCGTGCTCTCCCTCAAGGCCGGTGGCACCGGGCTGACCCTGACCGCCGCCAACCATGTCGTGCATGTCGACCGCTGGTGGAACCCGGCCGTGGAGGACCAGGCCACCGACCGGGCCTTCCGGATCGGTCAACGCCGCCGGGTGCAGGTCCGCAAGTTCGTCTGCGCCGGGACGGTGGAGGAGAAGGTAGCCGCCCTGATCGCGGACAAACGCGGGCTGGCCGCCTCCGTGGTCGGCAGCGGCGAACAGTGGATCACCGAACTCTCCAGCGGCCAACTGCGCGAGTTGTTCCAGCTGGAGGCCGGGGCGGTGGCGCAGTGAGCCCGACCGGCCGGTTCGCCGACTACGGGCGGCCCCGCCGGGTCGAGGGCGGGCTGCGGGCCCGCAGCGCCCGGGGCGCCATCGGGGTGTCCTGGTGGTCGCGGCGGTTCCTGGAGGTGCTGGAGTCCTTCGCCCTCGGCACCCGGCTGACCCGGGGCCGCGCCTACGCCCGCGCCGGCCAGGTGGTACGCCTAGACGTCGCCCCCGGCATGGTGAGCGCGTCGGTGCAGGGCTCCCGACCCCGGCCGTACCAGGTCCACATCGCCCTGCCGCCGTTTCCGGACCCCATGTGGCAGCGGATCGAGGCCCAACTGGCCGCGCAGGCGTTCTTCAGCGCCCGGCTGCTGGCCGGTGATCTGCCAGCCGAGTTGGAGGAGCTGTTCACCGCCGCCGGTGCGCCCCTGTTCCCGGCCGCCGTGACCGAGCTGGAGCAACGCTGCTCCTGCCCGGACGGGGCGGTCCCCTGCAAACACCTGGCGGCCACCTTCTACCTGCTGGCCGAGGCCTTCGACGCCGATCCCTTCGCCCTGCTGCACTGGCGCGGCCGCAGCCGCCAGGACCTGCTCGACCGGCTCCGCGCGCTGCGCAGCCTCAACACCGAGCCGGACCTCACCCGCCCACCAGCCACCGAGCCGGACCCCACCCGCCCACCAGCCGCCGAGTCCGGTGTGGGTCGTCCGGCGGCCGGGGCGGTGCCAGCCCTTGCCGACCTGCCGGTAGCGCCCCTGACGGAGACCCTTGACCGGTTCTGGCTGCCGCCGGTGCCCCTGCCGGATCGCCCGCCCAGTTTGGCGAGCCGTCCGGATCTGTTGTTGCGGCAGCTCGGTGCACCCGCACCGGCGATCGGTGGACCGGGCCTGCTGGAGCGGCTGCGTCAGGCGTACCGCCAGCTTGGTGAGTGAGCGATCCGGTCGAGCGGTGTTCAGAGCCAGCGTCGACGGAATCGCCACATGAGTGCCGCATTGGTCAGCAGCACCGCAGCGAAGATGGCCCCGGTCAGTCGGCCGAAGGCCACGGTGGTAGCCGGCAGCGCCGCCCACAGCAGGATGGTCAACAGCAGCAGCCACCGCCCACGTCGTCCCCGGGCCCGATTGTCCAGCCGGGCGAAGAACGCCGGGTCACTCTCCCGCAGATTGCGGGTGATCTGATCGAACCTGCGCTGATCCTCTTTGCTGAGCATGTGCCTTCCCCTCACGCGTTCAGCAACGGCGAGGCGGAATACCCACTGGGGTCACGGCTCACGCGCTTCTCCTGCTGCTACTTTCCCCGGCAGCTCAGGGCCGCCCGCAGTCGGCCTGGTCGTCCGGTTTGCCCCCGTTGCAGCCGGAAAGGGCAGGAGGTCCCGGGGCCGGTCACAGCCAGCGCATCGGCCGGTGGGTGGTAGCGGGGCGGGTGCCGAGGGGTCTGGGTGAGCCGGGTCGGGCCCCCGGCGGGCGGGTGGCGGCCCACCGTCGGCCGGGTCGGTGCCGCCGTGGCGGCTCGGCACCGTTCGGGTGGTGTGTGGTGTCGTCCGTGGACATCGCCGATCCCCGCTCCCGGCACTGACGCGCCGTCGTGGTGTTCAACGACCGGCGTACGGGTGGCGTCGCTGTCCGGGAAGGCGACCGGTCATCGGCCCCGGCGGGGCAGCGGCAGATGGCCGGGCACCAGCGCCGGCACCAGGGTGACCCCGGTGGCCCGCAGGGCACCGATCAGGGTGTTCTGCACCAGGTAGGAGTCGGGCAGTTGCCAGCGGGCCTGTTCCGGGGCCACCACCCAGCGGACCGGCCCCTCGGGCAGTCGGGTGGGGGGTGCGGCGATCCAGGAGCCGGGACCGTGTCGTACCACCTGTAGACAGTGTTCCAACTCGGGGCGCAGGGGGTCCCCCGGGCGGACCAGGAACATCCACCGTCCGGTCGGGGTGATCAGCACCGGTCCGCGTACGCCCGGACCGGCGGGATGGGCGCGGACCGCTTCCAGGACGCGACGGCCCAGGTCGGCGGGGATCTCCAGCACGTCGAAGGAGTGCCCGGTGGGCAGCAGTACGCTGTGCGGCCGGGCCCGCCACCAGTTCGCCACCCGGGCCGGATCGGCGCTCGCGGCGTGCTCCCAGTTCTCCAGGGCCGGATGGCAGCCGACCGTCGGGCAGCCGGCCCGCCCGCAGACGAAGCGGCTGCGCGCCAGGCAGGCACCCGGGGTCACCTCCCAGCCGTGCATCGCGTACCGCACCGCCACCCGGCGCAGTCGTACCCGTTCCAACGGCGACAGATGTGCCACCCGAGGTCCGACGTTCCCCCACATTGGTGCCATCTCCCCTCGCCGGACCGGCCGGCAACTGTCATGTAGAGCACCGTCACTGTCATCGTTGACGATCGTTGGCCTGACGAGTGGCTGGTGCAACTTGCACGAAAGCTATGAGGACTGGCCGTACGGATGACGTACAACCAGTGCGACCAGCGGAAACCTGAAGACGGACGGCTCACCACGCCCGCGAAACGGCCTACGGCGATCGGCCGAGGCTCCATCTAGGAAGGACTGGGGAGATGGACGAACTACCCATCGGGCGGCGGGTGGCCTACTGGAGAGGGCGACGACGAATGTCGCAGCAGGTCTTCGCCGACCGGTTGGGCAAGTCGAAGAGCTGGGTCGACAAGATCGAACGCGGGGTGCGTCGGCTCGACAAGTTCTCCGTCCTCCACGAGATCGCCGACATCCTTCAGATGGACGTGCAACTGCTGCTCGGCAAGGACCCGGAACGGCGCAACGAGACCCTGCACTGCATCGAGCCGTTCGAGGTGGAGGAGATCCGGGCGGCCCTGGAGCGGTACGACGCGGTCAGCGCGTACTTCGACGCCGTACCCTGTCCGCCCACCCTGGCGGACCTGGGCAAGGCGGTCACCCACGCCTGGCTGACCTACCAGTACGGCCGCTACGGCCTGCTGATCCGGGCCCTGCCCAAGCTGGTGCGCGACGCCCAGGCGGCCGACGCCGCCTACGGCGGTGATCAGGCGCAACGGGCCGCCGATCTGCTCGCGCAGGTCTACCAGATCGCCTCCTCGGTGCTACGCAAGCTGGGGGAGTGCGACCTGGCCTGGCTGGCCGCGGACCGGTCCATCGCGGTCGCCCAGCGGGCCGACGACCTGCTGCTCGCGGGGGTCGCCACCACCCGGGTGTGCAACGCCCTGGCCTCCCTGGGGCGCCCTCGTCCCGCGCTGGAACTGAACGTCCGGATCGCCAACCAACTGGCTCCCGGCGGGCAGAACGACGCCAGCCCGCAACGGCTCTCGGTCTACGGGATGCTGCTGCTCCAGGGGGCCATGGCCGCCGCCCGCATCGGTGACTCCGCCACCGTCGAGGACCTGCTCCGGGGCGCCGAGGAGGCGGCCCGGGAACTCGGCGGTGACCAGAACCACTACTGGACCTCCTTCGGTCCCACCAATGTCATCCTGCACCGGGCGGCCGCCGCCGTGGAGCTGGGCGACGGGGGTCAGGCGGTCGAGCTGCATCTGGCGAAGCTCCAGACCCCGGCCTTCGACGCCCTGCTGCCGGAACGCCGGGCCCATCACCTGCTGGACCTGGCCCGGGGCTACGCCCAGATCGGTGACCTGGCCAACGCCGGGGAGATGCTGCTGCGCGGTGACCGGCTGGCGCCCTCCGAGATCCGGTGCCGGCCGATCGCCCATGAGGTCATGTCGAACGTGCTGCGTCGCACACGGGGTGCGCCGCCTTCCTTGATCGCAGAGTTGGCTGAGCACATGGGAGTAGGAGTATGACTTCGGGGCCGGTCTGATGACCGGTTCGCACCGCCATGACGGGCACCGTGAGGTGCTGTACATCATCGCCTGCGGTTCGCCGTTGGCCCGAGACGTGGGTCGGCTCGTCGAGCTGGCCCAGCAGGACGGCTGGGACGTCTGCGTGGTCACCACGCCGGACGGCGCCAAGTTCGTCGACCGCGCCGCGTTGGCCCGACAGACCGGCCATCCGGTGCGTACGCACTACAAGAACCCGGGTGATCCGGACGTGTTGCCCTCGGCCGACGCCATCGTCGTCTGCCCGGCCACGGTCAACACGGTGAACAAGTGGGCGGCCGGCATCGCCGACACCCTGGCCCTCGGCCTGCTGGTCGAGGCCCAGGGTCTGGGCGTACCCCTGGTCGCCGTCCCGTACACCAACGCCGCGATGGCCGCCCACCCCGCCTTCCGGGCGGCCCTCGACCGCCTGACCGAATGGGGGGTACGGGTGATCTTCGGCGAGGAGGTCATCCCGCTGCACCCACCCGGCACCGGGGAACGGCACCAACACGCCTTCCCCTGGCCGCTCGCCCTCACCGCCCTCCACGACCACCTGATCCACTCCGCGTGAAAGGAAGGGCCCCTTGTTAACGCCTCCGGTAGTACAAGGGGCCCCTATTAACACCTCGCCACCGGCCGGTCCGGCCTCGGCCGGGTGAGGTCCCGTCCCGCCACCGACGCCGGTAAGCTGGCCCGTCGTGAGCCCAACCGCAGCCGTGCCGACCGTCGCCGAGGTGGTGGCCGAGCTGGAGCGGCGCTACCCGCCGAGCTGGGCCGAGGAGTGGGACCGGGTCGGCCTGGTCCTCGGCGAGCCGAGCGCCCCCGTACGCCGGATCCTCTGCGTTGTCGACGTGGTCCCCGAAACGGTCGCCGAAGCCCTGGCCGCCGAGGTCGACATGATCGTCGCTCACCATCCGCTGCTGCTGCGCGGCGTCTCCTCGGTGGCCCCGACGACGTACAAGGGCCGGATCATCCACCAACTGATCAAGGCCGATGTCGCCCTGTACGTGGCGCACACCAACGCCGACGTGGCCGTCCCCGGCGTCTCCGACGCCCTGGCCCACCGGCTGGGGCTGACCGACCTGCGTCCCCTGCAACCGGCCCGCCCCGGCACCCCGGCCGCCGGTGAGGGTCGAGGGGCGGGCCGCATCGGCCGGCTACCCCAACCGATGAGCCTGGCCGAGCTGGCCCGGCACGCCGCCACCGTGCTACCCCCCACCGCCGTCGGGGTACGCGCCGCCGGAGACCCGGACCGGGTCGTGCGTACCCTCGCGGTGTGCGGTGGATCCGGGGACAGCTTCCTGGCCGACGCGACCGCAGCCGGCGTGGACGCCTACCTCACCGCCGACCTGCGCCACCACCCGGCCGGCGAGCACCTAGCCACCGACGGGCCGGCGTTGCTCGACGCCACCCACTGGGCGACCGAGCGACCCTGGCTGGACGACCTGGCCGCGCTGCTGCGGAGCACCCCGGGGGTGCAGACCCTGGTGTCCGACCTGGACACCAGCCCGTGGACCGTACACGCAGCCCCACCCTCAGCGGGCGGACCCGCAGTGGCCGAACCCGCAGACAAGGAGCCCGATCGTGAAGGCTGACCCCCAGGTCCAGCGCCGCCTGCTCGACCTCCAGGCCATCGACACCGCCCTGGCCCAGCTCGCCCACCGGCGGCGGTCGCTGCCGGAGCGGGTCGAGCTGGAGGCCCTGGCCCGGGAGCTGTCCGCCCTGGAGGACGAGCGGGTCCGCGCCCAGGTGGCCGTCGACGACCTGGACCGGGACATCGCCCGGATGGAGAAGGACGTCGACCAGGTACGGGCGCGTAAGGCCAAGAACGAGGACCGGCTGGCCGCCGGCACCGGCCCGGCCCGTGAGCTGGAGGCCCTGCAACACGAACTGGCCTCGCTGAACCGTCGGCAGGGCGACCTGGAGGACGCCGAACTGGAGCTGATGGAGCAGCGCGAGACCGCCCAGGCCGTGCTGGAGGGGGTGGAGCAGCGACTGGCCGAGGTCCGCGAGCGGCGGGCCGCCACCGAGCAGCGGCGCGACGAGAGCCTAGCCGAGATCAGCCGGGAGGAGGAGTTCAAGCGCTCCGCCCGCCAGCCGCTGGCCAACGACCTCCCCGCCGACCTGGTGCAGCTCTACGAACGCATCCGCACCGACACCGGGCTCGGCGCCGCCCTGCTCTACGCGGGTCGCTGCGGTGGCTGTCGGCTGGACATCTCCGGTGCCGACCTGGCCCGCATCCGCAAGACCGACCCGGACGAGGTGGTCCGCTGCGAGGACTGCCGACGGATCATGGTCCGCACCAACGAGTCCGGGCTGTAGCCGGTGGCACCGCGTACCGTCCTGGTCGAGGCCGACGGCGGCGCCCGGGGCAACCCGGGCCCGGCCGGGTACGGCGCGGTGCTGCGCGACCCGGCCACCGGCGAGGTGCTGGCCGAGCGCAGTGCCGCGATCGGCACCGCCACCAACAACGTCGCCGAATACCAGGGCCTGCTCGCCGGTCTGACCGCCGCGGTCGAGCTGGGGGCCACCGAGGTCGAGGTCCGGATGGACTCCAAGCTGGTGGTCGAGCAGATGTCCGGCCGCTGGCAGATCAAGCATCCCGGGCTGCGTCCCCTCGCCGCCCAGGCCGCCCAACTGGTCGGCCGCATCGGCACGGTCCGCTTCACCTGGATCCCCCGGGACCGCAACGCCCACGCCGACGCCCTGGCCAACGCTGCCATGGACGCCGCCGCGACCTCCGGGGTAGCCGTACCCTCCGTCGCGCCGCCCCGCCTGGTCGAGCCGCCCCGGAAACTCGGCGGTGCCCGGCCCGCCGGTGGCGGCGCCGCCGAGGCCCCCGGTGCCGACCTGACCACCGCGCCGGTCTCCTGGGAGCCACGGCCCAGCTTCACCGCCACCCGGCTGATCCTGGTCCGGCACGGCGAGACCGAGTACACCGAACAGGGCCGCTACTCCGGACGCGGCGATGTCGCCCTGTCGGCCAAGGGCCGGGCCCAGGTGCGGGCCACCGCCGCCCGGGTCGCCGCCCTGGCCCCGGACGCCGCCGCCGTGGTCAGCTCACCCCTGTCCAGGTGTACGACGACCGCCACCGCGATCGCCGCCGCCCTCGGCGACCTGCCGGTACGCCCCGACGAGGACCTGATCGAGTGCGACTTCGGTGCCTGGGAGGGGCGCACCTTCGCCGAGGCACGCGAACAATGGGCGGGCGAGTTGGACGCCTGGCTGTCCTCCACCCGCATCGCCCCGCCGGACGGCGAATCCTTCGCCGAGGTGGCCGAACGCTGTGCCCGGGTGACCGAGCGCCTGACCTCGGCGTACCCCGGTCAGACCGTGGTGGTGGTCTCGCACGTCTCGCCGATCAAGCTGATGCTGCGCGACGCCCTGGCCGCCAGCGACACCTTCCTGCACCGGCTCTACCTGGACGCCGCCGGCATCTCCGTGCTGGACCGCTGGCCGGACGGCGGCATCGCCGTCCGCACCGTCAACGACACCGCCCACCTGGCCTCGTTGGAGTAAGGAAGGGCACCTTGTTAACGCCTGGCGTTGTACAGGGGACCCTTCCTAACACTCAGCCCTTCGGGGGCGCGAGCGCCGGTCAGCGGAACGACCGCCACAGCAGGTACAGCCCGATCGTGGTGCCGAAGACCACGATGATCGCCTTCAGTAGCCCCGACGGCAGCCGACGGACCAGCCGGGCACCCGCGTACCCGCCGACCAGGGTGGCCGGCGCCAGCAGCGCCACCCCCACCCAGTTCACCGGCCCGGCGAGCGTGAACACCGCCACCCCGGTCAGGCCGATGATCGCCGAGAGCAGGTTCTTGATCGCGCTCACCCGGGCCATGGAAGCGTCCAGCACCAGGGCCAGCGCGGCGACCAGCATCACCCCGACGGCCGCGCCGAAATAGCCGCCGTACACCGAGGCCAGCGCCACCACGACCTGGATCATCAGACCCCGCCGCCGCGGCGACAGATGACTTGGATGCCCCACCAGCCGCCGAAGCGGATCCTGAAACGCCAGCACCGCGGTAGCCCCGAGCACCAGAAACGGTACGACCACCTCGAAGGCCCGCGCCGGGGTGACCAGCAACAGCCCCGCACCCGCCAGCGCGCCGAGAATCGTGGTCGGCACCAGGCTGGCCAGCAGCCGCCCCCGGGGCAGATCCATCCAACTGCCCGCCACCGCGGCCCCGTACCCCGGGAACACCGACACCGAGTTGGTGACATTCGCCGGCACCGGCGGCAACCCCACCGCCAGCAGCGCCGGGAAGGTGATCAGCGAACCACCCCCGGCCACCGCGTTGACCGTACCGGCGGCCAGCCCGGCCCCGAGCAACAACGCGGCGTCGGCAAACTCCATGATCCCGAGGCTAGTACCACCCCTACCCCGCCCCGCAGCCCGCCCGCGCCGGGCGGTCAGGGGCCGCGCAACTTCGGGGAAGTTGTCGGGTCCAGCGGGTCTGGAGGCCACAACATCCCCGAAGTTGCGCGCCCAGCGGTGGTGCAGGGCGGAAATCGGGTGGGCTGACACGTCGTTAGGATGAGTACGCGACGGACGAGTCGACCGGGCGGTCGCGTCGGCGGGCAGCAGCTCGCCGCCGAGGAACGTCCGGACTCCACAGGGCAGGGTGGTTGCTAACGGCAACCCGGGGCGACCCGCGGGACAGTGCCACAGAAAACAGACCGCCGACCCCATCGGGGACGGTAAGGGTGAAACGGTGGGGTAAGAGCCCACCAGCACCCCGGGTGACCGGGGTGGCTCGGTAAACCCCACCCGGAGCAAGGCCAAGAAAGGGCCGTCACCGCAAGATGACGACCCGCGCAGACGCTTGAGGGCTGCCCGCCCGATGTCTGCGGGTAGGCCGCACGAGCCTGTCGGCAACGGCAGGCCGAGATGGATGGCCGCCGCCGGCGCAAACCCCTCAGGGGTACGCGTCGCGCACAGAATCCGGCGTACAGGTCGACTCGTCCGTCGCCCACCAGCTCAGAGCCGCGATCAAGGCTCTGAGCTGGTTCTATTTCCGGGTGTCGATGGTCGTTCATGGTCAACATTGGGTGGCGTTCGACGGCCCACCGACGGCCCAGACGGCCCAGAGACGGCCCAGGGGGTGCATCAGTTGATCTCGTCTGCGGCGGCCGGTCTGGTGGGCTCGGTGGCGGCCTGGTCCTCGTTGACGGCGAGCAACCGTGGGGAGCGGGTCGGGCACGTCCTGGCGGTGGAGCTGGTGCCGCGCCCGGTGGCAAGCCAGTCCCGGGGTTGGACTGGCGCGGCAGCCGGAAGCCCTAACCACGCGACCAGGCCGACCCCGTTGGCTTCCGTCACGGCCTCGCTGGGGCTCGTTCCTGGTGTGTGGTGGGGCGGTGTCCCGGCGGCTGTCGGTGGCTCACCGCCCCGGCGCCGTAGGCGGCCGGGGCGGCTTGCCGCCGGCCGGGCTTGCCGCCCCGCACCGCGCGGAGCGCGGTGCCTTGATCCAGAACAGAGCAAATCGGCAATCATTCCGATCACTGAGGGAGCAACTTCGTCGATCCCTGCATGAGCCGACTGATGGTTGTAAGCATCCGTAGGGCATGCGACTCAAGCCGAAGTGGGGGTAGACAGCAGGGGCCCCATCTAGCCAGACTGCTCTAGGTGTCGTCTACGTCACATAACGCTGCCCCATCGGCGCTGGGCTACTTGTATCAGTCTCAGTGGCCCCTGCTCGACCTAATACGGGGTTATCGCAACCGTCCCGACTGCTCGGTCAGCCTGGAGCTATACGACGATGTGGCCTGGGACGACAGTGGTACGCCCCTTGAGCGTCTGCAGCTCAAACACCACATAGGTACGACGAGGTCGCTGGGGGATATGAGTGCTGACTGGTGGCGGACCATCCAGGCTTGGATGGACACCGATATAATCGACGACCCAAATGGGCCGAAGCTGATTCTTGTTACAACTCAGAGAGCGGCCGTCGGCAGTGCTGCAAACGCGCTTCGTCCTGGGCGCGACCGCAACCCGACCGACGCTTTGTCGTTACTAGCTGCTGCTGCCAAGAACTCCACCTCGAAGGAGACCGAGAATACTCGCCGGCAATTCTTGGGCCTGGCCGAGTCTCGGATGAGAGTGTTCGTCGGCCGTATGTTCGTGTTGGACAGTTCGCCCGCGATTAGCGACCTAGACGGGGCTGTAAGGTCGGAACTGTCCATCCTGCTGCCGACGGGGCGCGAAGATCTATTTATGCAGCAACTGTGGGGTTGGTGGTATGAGAGGGTAGTTGATCTACTGACGGGCGAGGTGCGAGGCATCAATGGCCTTCAAGTCAAACAAAAAATAGACGACATCAAGGCGCAGTACGCCGACGATGACTTGCCGAGGTCGCTACTCGGAGACGTTGAGCCTAGTGTCCTCTCGGACTACCTGGACCATGTCTTTGTTCATCAGATGAGGTGGGTTGAGTGGTCTCCCAAGCTGATCGAGTTGGCGATCATCGACTACTACCGCGCTTACGTTCAAGCGGCGCAGTGGATCGAAAACAGACTGATTGGCTACGACGAAATTAGCAGGTACGAGCGGAAGCTCTGCGAGGAATGGGAGCGGGAGCGGGAATATATGCTCCTTGAGTTGCCACCCGATGCTGACGACGCCACTCGGCGGCAGGCAGGTGCGAAGCTGCTGAAGACGCTCATGTCTCAGACGCAGGTCCGTATCAGGAGTCGCTACGATGAGGCATTCTTCCCGAGAGGAAAGCATCACGAGTTGGCTGACCTCGGACGTATAGGATGGCATCCTGATTTCCAGACGCACCTGGAAGCGGTCCTCCTTAGAGAGCCTGTATGACAACATGGCGTGAACGGTCTCAAATTGAGGCTGCCTATCTAAATCCCGCCGTAGTGGCGGCGATACTGGCGAGTGCGTCCGATGGCTACCAGGATGAAACAAAGGAACCGCTTCCTTGGCCTCTTTCGTTCCTAGTGGCACCCTTAATCCTGCACGGTCCTAGCAGGCGGTCCTTGCCCAGAGACACAAGAACTCATATCTCAACGTGGTTGAGTCGAAACCCTATCCTCCACGCTGGTTTTCACGAAAGGGCAAGGTCTTTAGTGCCAGTAGTTCGTGAAGGCATGCGGTTTGGTTTGCGGAACGGAATTCTATCGATATCTGATGGGGTCATATCTGCTCCGCAGCCTGTCGTGCTAACTAGGGAGACCTCTCCCATGCTGAGGCCTGCGAGACTCACCGGTCGATGGTTCGCGAAAACCAAGCATCCGCCTACTCTCTTTGCCTTGTTCGGAGTGGAGCCGTAAGCCATGAACTTGCTGGAGATTATTCTTTATAATCGGGACGGCGACACCCGTAGGGTCAAGTTCGTGCCTGGCGAGCTAAATGTTGTGACGGGCGGTTCTGCAACCGGCAAGAGCGCCCTCCTGGATATTGTAGATTTCTGCCTCGGGCGTGAGACTGCCACAATGCCGGTGGGTCCTGTCGTGGACACGGTTGCGTGGTATGCGCTATTGGTCCAGATCGGCAATAACCGGGTCTTCGTTGGCCGGCCAGCACCACGAATAGGGCGATCCTCGTCGCGGCAGGCAATGCTGGAGATTGGAAATTCGTCTCTAGGTGTTCCGTCTTTTGACGAACTAACTGTCAATGCCGATGCCGATGGGGTGAGACAGCAGCTTAGCCGCCTGATCGGGATCGAGGAGATTGTCAACGAAGGCGTAGCCGCTGGGACGTCCTTCGCGACCAACCTGGGTCACGCAATTCTTCTCTGTTTGCAGGGCCAAGGAGAGATTGACGACAAGAATGTCTTGTTCCACCGGCAGAGTGACTCAAATATTAAGCAGGCAATCCAGAATACACTGCCTTATTTTCTGGGAGCGATACCAGCAGACCAGGCTCTCAAGAGGCAGAATCTTCTGAGCTTGAAGCGTGAGCTGAGACGAGTTGAAGCGGAAATTCGGACAGTTGAGAAGCTGAATGTAGATGTCGAGGTTGATCTCCGATCGTTGATGAACGAGGCGTACGCTCGGGGTCTGATTACAAGCAACGATGCAAGCGACCGGAATGAAATGCTGGCCTTATTGCGGATGGCTCTACAGGTTAGGCGAAGCTCGTTAGTGCTGGATGACGATGGGCAGGCTAGTCGTAGGGCCGAGCTCGAAGGCGAGCGCGATCGGTTGAGGCGAGAACTTCGGGACATCGGAGAGCAGCGGACACTACTGCAACATCAGGAAGCAAGCGAGGCTGGGTACCAGGAGGCGGTTACCGCAGGAGTTTCCCGACTACGCAGCATCGATCTGATCCCGCATGACTCTAACG
Source organism: Micromonospora sp. NBC_01739 (assembly GCF_035920385.1). Classification (GTDB taxonomy): domain Bacteria; phylum Actinomycetota; class Actinomycetes; order Mycobacteriales; family Micromonosporaceae; genus Micromonospora. The sequence continues at coordinate 244,743 of NZ_CP109151.1, forward strand.
ATGACTCCAGTGAGGTATGCCCGATCTGTAACTCTCACCTAGAGCACCGTGACCCGACCGTGGCGGATCTGCGACAGACACTTGACCAGATGAGCGCCCAACTCCGGCGCGTGAATGGCGCCAAGCCTAGGAGGGTTGCCGCGCTTGAGAGTCTAGAGAGCGAGGCTGCCCGAGTGCGGCAAAGCTTGCGTGGGGTCGAGCAGACTCTAGAGCAATTTCTATCTGAGGACCGAGCGGCTTCTGAGATGCGCCGAAATATGCAGGCTCAGGCGTTTACGCAAGGTCGGATCGATCTATTTCTCGGGAAGCTCAATCAATCGGATAACGAGTCCTTCGTTCAACTACAGGAGAGGGCCGGGGCAATCAGGGAGGCCATAAACCAGCTCGAATCGGAACTCGACCCAGAAGAGGAACGGGAGCAGTTGACGTCAAGACTAAACGTTGTAGGACTTGACATGACGGCTTACGCTAATCGGCTGGAATTGGAGCATCGCGGCGCGAATGTTCGGTTGGACTTGAAGCGCTTGACTGTTGTGGCTGATATCGCTACCGGCCCGGCCCCTCTATACAGGATCGGCAGTGGCGAGAACTGGGTCGGCTATCATCTCGCCGTGCATCTCGCCCTACACAGGTATTTCGTGCGGCAGCGGCGCCCGGTTCCACACTTCTTGATGCTGGACCAGCCCACTCAAGCCTATTACCCATCGGAGGTTGCCCGTCTCTCCGGCGAGGCAGAAAGCGATACAGACAGGGCAGCTGTGCGGCGACTCTATCGTTTGATGTTGGACGTTGTTACGGACCCGCTTCTGCAGGGGCAGCTGCAAATCATCGTCTGTGATCACGCGAACCTTTCTGAGGCATGGTTTCAGAAGTCGGTTCGCCACAACTGGAGAGAAGGGCAGAAGCTGATTCCGAATGAGTGGATTGCTAGGGCGGCGGAGCTTCAAGACGATGCGCAGTGATCGTGGTGGCGTCTTTTGAGCCAGTCGACGTATGCCGAGGGCTTTCTCATGGAACGCTTTGATTGGGGTGGAGGCGATACGTTCGGGTGACGGTGTGAGCTTTGCCTCCTTTCCGGGTGACGCTTTCCGTCTCGATTAATCTCGCTCCTGCATCGACACTAAATAGTGCCGCAAGCTCCGCATCGGCAGCAACCTGACGTTCTTTTACGTGACGTTCGCTACGCCATCGGGAGTGGCGGTCGTCGGGATAAGCGTTGGCGTAGGTGCCCCTACCGTGTTCGGTGGTTACCACCCCCTCCTCTCGCAATACAGCGATAGCCTGCCGGACGGTACCGCGGCTCGCCCGAAACTCGGCCGTGAGCACGCTCTCGGCTGGTAAGAGTGATCCGGGTGCGATGACGCCGCGATCAATGAGTGCACGCAGTTCATCGGCGATCATGCGATAACGGGGCTGTCCGTAGTGCGGGGTGGGCACCTGGTCACCGTACCTGGCACTTGTCTTACCAACTGCCAACCGTGAGGGTCGTTTTGATGTGTAGACAACTCGTCCACTTGTAGGTACGTTTCCGGGTGTGCGGCTGGGATGACAGCGTGTACCAGGGGTGGTGCTGCGTCGGCCTGGTCGTGGGTGAGGCGCGGCGTCCTTGATGGGCCGGTTGCGGTGGCCGCGCGTACACGATGGCTCGGCGATACCCGACCCGTCCGGTGTCGGACGGTGCGCCGTGCCCTCTGTCGGGCCGGTGGCCGGCTGATTCCCCCTGGTCGGCCGCCGGCTCTCCTACACCTGGAGGTGCGATGCCTGGCTCTCATCGTCGACGTCCCTGGTTCTCGTTCTGGCGGTCCCGCCGACAGCCGGACCAGGCCGGACCCGCAGCAGGAAACCGACCCCGCGATTCCGTGCCTGCTCGCAACGCCGCTCCGCTGCGCTGGGCCATGGAGCGGACCCGTGAGCTACCGGCGCTGCGACATGCGCCGCTGCTGACCCGTGGGCAGATCTTCCGGGGCAACGGCGGACGGTGGCCGCGATGACTCAGACAGGTCGGCGGCCTGCCGTGGAGCATCCTTCGTGGTGTGCGCCGGATCGGTGCGGGCATCTGGTGCCGCCGGTGCTGGCGCACATGGCGCGACGCCATCGGGGCGTACTGCTACGGGTCGGTGAGGTCCGGTCCTCTGGACTGGTCGTGTCGTACCTGATCGGCTCCGACGACGAACCGCCGTCGGTCGCGGTGCACTCCTCCTGCCGGGCCGGCGCTGGCTGGGCCGAACTCACCCTCCCGCAAGCGGTACAGCTGGTCGATCAGCTTGGCTCGCTCCTGACGCAAGCCGCCGGCCCAGGGGAGGGCCAGCATGGGCGGCTGTGACGAGCCGACCTACACCCCGGCGGTCAACACTGCCGACGAGGCGTCGTGTCCTGACTGGTGCCGGGGGTGTGGGCCGAACGATCCGATGCACCGGGGGCTGTTGGCCACGATCGGCAGCGAGGGCGGCGGCTGGGTGAGTCTGCAACTGCTCCTGGACCGCTTCCGCCGCCGTGACCCGGTCGTGAAGGTCGACGCGACCCGCTCCGGTGCAACGCGATCGGTGGTGCTGTCGCGGCGGCAGCTTGATCGGCTGATCTACGAACTGGCCTACGCCCGGTGGCGGGTGATGGCCAAGGGACAACCGTTGGAGGGACACGATGACCGCCACTGACCGCAGCTCCCGCCGCACGCCGGTATCCGCGCATCGTTTGCGTCGGCCGGTGGTCGAGGTGCCTCCGGTGCCGGAGCGGCCGGCGGGTGGGACCACCTGGCAGTCGTTGGAACGTCTAGGGGGTACGGTGACCGGTGTGCATGGCCGGGACTGGCGCCCTCGTTACCTGCAACTCGCCGAAGAGTTGCGGGTCAAAATCACGAGCGGGGAACTCGCCCCCGGCACGCTGATGCCGTCCGAGACGGAGTTGGCCGACACGTCGGGCCTGTCGCGCACCAGTGTCCGCAACGCCATCCGCCAGCTCCGGGAGTGGGGCCTGGTCCGCGCGGAGCAGGGGCGCGGCACCTACGTACGGGCACCTCGCCAGCGGGTACGGCGTCGTAACGCGGAGCGGTACCAGTGGGAGAAGGACCGGGTCCTGCTGGACGAGGCCGAGCGGCTCAAGACCGGCGCGACCGAGCATGACACCGGCCTGACCGTCCATGACCTCAAGTTCCACGCCGAGTACACCCGCGTCGAGGCGGACGCGGAGATGGCGGCGGCGCTGCACGTTGAGCCGGGTACGCCGCTGCTGCGCCGGGTCTACTGGACGTCGTCAAAGCATGAGAACGCGCCGCTGACCATGTCGTACTCGTACCTGCCCTATGAGCTGGTGGCCGCGAACCCGGACCTGCTCGACGCCAGCAACGAGCCCTGGCCCGGCGGTTCACAGCATCAGCTCTACACGGTCGGCGTCGAGCTGGATCGCATCGAGGACGAGGTTCGGGCGCGTCCGCCGTCGCCGGATGAGGCCGAACTGCTCGACATCGACCCCGGCGTCTCTGTGCTGACCGTGCGCAAGACCTCTATCGACACCACCGGCCGTGTCGTCGAGGTGGCCGACGTGGTGATGCCGGGGGACAGGACCGAGCTTGTGTACTCCCACGAACTGCAACGGTGGAAAACGTGACGCACCTCGTCTCGGTCATCACCCCGGTCCACGCCCCGAGCATCGAGTACTTGGCCGGCGCGTACGACTCGTTGGTCAAGCAGGACATGCCCGACGGGTGGGACTGGCAATGGCTCGTCCAAGAGGACGGGCAGACTGGCGCGTTGAACGGGGTGCTGCCGGACGACCCTCGCATCAGCATCGGCGGCGGTCGTCCCGGCGGCCCCGGTGTTGCCCGTACTCTCGCTCTCTCCCGCGTCGCTGGCGACCTGGTCAAGGTGCTCGACGCGGACGACCAACTCACGGCCGGCGCCCTCGCCCGCGACATCGCCGCCTTCGCCGCCAACCCACACATCGGCTGGACGACCTCGCGCGTCCTGGACCTGATGCCCGACGGGTCAACCGTCGGATGGGACAAGGACCCGGACGGCGGCCCCATCAGCCGCGGTGCCGTCCTCGCCTTCTGGCAAGCCAACGGCTATCGCGCCCAGGTCCACCCCGCCACGCTGTGCATCCGCCGGGATCTGCTCCTGGCCCTCGGCGGCTGGATGGCGCTCCCGGCCTCTGAGGACACTGGCCTTCTCCTGGCCGCCAGCGCGGTCAGCCAGGGTTACTTCACGCGCGAACACGGGCTGCTCTACCGCAAGTGGCCCGGCCAGGTCACCAGCCAAGCCGCCCACCGCGAACCCATCGAGTACGAAGGCCGCATGAAAATCATTGAGGCCAGAGCCGTAGCCCTGGCCTCGATGCTCCCGAACGGATTGCCGGTCACTCCTGCGGCGTAGCCTCATAGATGTGCCGCCGACCGCCGGCCAGAGTCTTCCGGGCGTACCGCTCGACCTCCTGGAACGCCGCGTAGTAGCCATCGTCGAACTCCTCCATGATCTGGAACGTCCACCGGCCCGGTAGGACGTTGCGGCCCAGCAACTCGCGCTCCACCCGGCGGAACTAAGCGGGCTGCAGCCCGGTGAACGAAAAGATCCACGCCGGGCGGGCCGCGAGATCACCCGCACCCCGACATCATCGGCCACCGTCCCAACCAGACAGTCACCGGGTTACGAGACGTCCCTAAGCCACCCCGCTTCAGCTGGTCTATCACCGCAAAGGTGCCGGGTGGATGCGGCAGCCGCCGCATACCTGCGGCCTACCTAACTCGCCGTCCAGTGACTTTGGGCAACCAATCTACGGCCGGCTAGGCGCGGGCCGGAAAGTCGAACGCTTAGCGCACCCAAGGCCCCAGCTCAGGGCAGACGTCTTACGACTGCACAAGCAGGGTTGCGTCGAAAGCACCCTGTTGTCCGCCCTTCAGATGAGAAGGTAGCGCAGAGTGTCGTAGGTCGACATAGAGCTTCATCTGTGCCAAGATACCCTCGCACGGCAGGAACGGCTTAAGCCAACGGGGTCGGAGCGGTGACAATCGCTCAGCGTGCAAGCAATCATGGCGATGGCGATCTTCATTTCGCTACTGAGCCCACGTTAACCTCATTTGGGTTTAGCTATAACTCATCGTGCCGTGCTGTGATTGAGACTTCAAGTGGAAGGAAGAGGGGCGCGAATGCGAACATTGCCAAGGATGCTACTGGTGCTAGCGATTGCAACGGGGGGAGGTGCAGTTGTCAGCAATGCCACTGCTTACGCCTACTCTGGGTGCAACGCACCTCAAACCCAAGGGCCAAACTTCAACGGAAACCAAATCAATGGGTACTTCTCTGTCGACTGTGGTACCCGAAAAGTTGCATTGGCGACCCTTCATGGAAGAATCAAGGAAGATCGAAACAACCTTCCGGATGTAGTTCATGATCATGAAAGCGTCACGTTCGAAGGCACACGCGGCGCTGATATAAATACTACTACTTGCCAAGATGACGACAAGATCTATATCGAGGCCCAAATCAATAACGAAAATCCAACACAGGGCGCCGGAAAAATTATGCAGTGCTAAATGCGACTCCCGCAACTTGGGTGCGATGACTGAATGTTCTAGTGAAAGAGAATGGTATGATAAGAACCGCACGGGTTGTTCTTGCGTTTTTCGTTGCCACTGCGGGCTCAATTGCGGCCGTCCAGGTGCCGGCATATGCGTACCCTGCCTGCGAAAGGTATGCCATCGCCCCCACCTTCAGTGGTAGTGAAATAACCGGTCGTGTTTATGTCGAGTGCACCCGCCTGGTGCCTCAGGCGACCCTTCATGGAAGAATCAAGGAAGATCGAAACAACCTTCCGGATGTAGTTCATGATCATGAGTCGAGAAATTTTAATCTCGGTGTACTTTGGGACGTAAGAACGACCACCTGCCAAGACAACGACCAGATATACACCGAGGCGCAAATTAACAACGAAAGCCCTGCCCAGAGTTCGCGTCGTGAGATGAACTGCTAGAATCCGCCCATGTCAGATTCACCCACTCTTAGCATCGACGCTAACGCGCTTGCCGTGGCCATCGGTCGTCGTACTATTGTCCATCACGTGGATCTTCACCTTGAAGCTTGTGGTGTCCTAGGGCTGCTGGGACCGAATGGAGCTGGAAAGACGACGCTGATGCGTTCGCTTTCGACGGCGATTGCGCCGAGTGGGGGTTCGCTTCGGTTACTTGGGCGCGAGGTAAGTGCGCGTGGCACGGTGCTGCGGAGCGTGAGAAAAGAGCTTGGTTATGCTCCGCAGCACCCATTGGTTTTGCGTCACCTTTCAGCGGTGGACCAGGTGGCGTATGCCGCATGGTTGAAAGGTATAGACGGTCGGGAGGGTGAACATAAAGCGCGTGCCGCGTTGGCCATGGTTGACCTCTCAAAGAAAGCGACAGTCAAGACCGGGCAGCTCTCGGGCGGAATGCTTCGTCGACTGGGTATCGCAATGGCGCTAGTTCACAGTCCGAAGATTCTACTACTCGATGAGCCTACTGCGGGTCTTGACCCAGAGCAACGCCTGCGTTTCCACGATTTGATTCGCACGATCGGTAGAGAGGCTGCCGTCGTTCTGAGCACTCACCTTGTGGAAGATGTAGCGACTTTGTGTACGTCTGTAGCTGTCATTGCAGGAGGGCGCTCAATTTTTTCGGGAAGTCCCGCCGACCTAGCTGCCCGAGCCCCTGGCGTTGGCCGAGATGCTGCCGGGATCGCAGCAGGGTTCGCTGCCGTGACGGGGATGAAGGTATGAGGGCTCTGCGCTTCTACACCGATAGAATTCTTGCTCCGGCTGCGCTCATCATTGTGGCGCTTTATTTGAGCTATAGCGTAAGTGCCTTTATTCAGAGGCTCTCCGAACCACCCCGCGACATGGTAGCCTTGGCCGGTCTTCAGTTAGAGTCGGGAATCGTAGGAATTGCAATCGCGGCAGCATTGTCTGCCCTGATCGCCAGTCGTCACAACCGCTATGGCGGGAAAGACATACTTGCAAGCTCTTCGCGACCAGAAATCGATCGGGTACTGATTCAGTTCATCGCCGCTTACGCGCCAGTTCTTGGCGGTTGGCTCGCATACGTAATTGGGACGACGGTTGCTTTCGGAATTACCTCGAAGCTACTTGTGGGATCGGCTGCTGTTGGTGTTGGTGCCCTAGCGCTTGCGGCCTGTTGTGCAATTGGACAGGTCATCGGTGTTTGGTTTAGACCGGCTCTAGCCGTGCCGGTCGCCTTTATTTCAGCCTACTTCTTCGCGGCTTTCTTCGCTATTTTTGGCGATGACTACTGGTGGCAATGGCTCGGGCCAGCCTTCGGCGATTCCTTTAGCCCTCAACCGTATGCTCTTTGGCTCGTCGGTGAATATTTTTGGTTTTCCGGCCTTACGGTTTTGCTCTTAGGTGTAAACCTGTGGATAACTGCTGCGCCGCGTAGACCTGGCCTTGTTCTTTATCTCGGTATCGCAATATCGGCCATTGGGGCAACTCTGCTCGCGATAAATGGGTCAGATGCTAGTCCCGACCTTCCACTAAGTCTACCGTGAAGACCTTAGGCGTACTTCTGGTTGTATATAGTGTGCGCTATGTGTTGCTGGCCGCAGCGTGCGGCACGCTGATTGCTGGGATCGCGGCATATCGAACGCCACCTGAGCTGCTGTATGCATCAGTGTCATCCGTGGCGCCGGTTGCGCTGGTTATTGGTGCGACGGTTCTGATTTCGGCGGCTTTGTTGCAACTTCCTCGGACGGAAGCGGGCGAAATTACAGCTGGCCGTCGACAATGGCATCTTCGCTTCACTGTCAGCGTTTTGCTGATACTTGTTGCGTCTGCCGGGGTAATAACGTCTTGTCTGGTCCTAGACTACTGGTGGTTTTTTCCTCCGCTATTGCGGGGGGCGCTGGTAATTACGTCGTTGACGAGTGCTGCTGTGACGATGCTACCGAAAGTGTACGTTACGCTGCCGCCAGGAGCGTACCTGCTGGTTTGCTTTTATCTCTCACGTGGAGAGAACTGGTGGGATCTCGTCTTAGCTCATCCTAGTAGGTGGAGCTATCTGGCTGCCCTAACAGTCACGGTGGGAGGCTTAGCGCTTTTCGTGTGGAGAGGCTCGTATCCCACCTACTCAGCAGAGGATTTGTAGGAGTTTCGGTCTGAGGGTATGGGTCATGCCACTATAGATCTCATCGTGTCCCCTTTCCTGGCCTGGCTCACGATAATGGGGCGTGCGCGGGCTCGTGGCGGTGGCCTGGCGTTTCGGGTTTATGGTGGGCGGATCTGCGCACAAATTCCGGCCGTAGGGTGGGTTGGTGTCTTCCTACCTACGGCCAGTGAAGGCTGCATCGGGTGTCCGGGCGGTGCGAATAGGGCCTGCCAGCCCGCGTCGAGGCGTCCCCACCGGCCCCGACGGCGGGTGCGTTCGACGCGGATGAGGTCGGCCAGATGGTCCGGGGTGCGGTTGGACAGCGCGACCGCGGACGGGTAAGACAGCCAGCGAGGCTCCCGGTTGGGGCATCGGATCTTGGTCGACTGCTGTTTTCAACGGGGGTCTCCTCCTATGTCGACAGACCCTTCCCCGCACCCACCGTGACAGGGTCATTGCGTAGTCGAGTAGCTGCTGGTCACGGTGGTGATGAGGTCGTGGGGGCGGCGGTTGGCGCGTCGGGTGGCTCTGGCGATGTTGGTTTCGCCGTTGCCGCGGTGGAAGCCGATGGCGGTGTTGCGCAGGACGGCTGTGACGGCGGGTCCGGTGCCGGTGCGGGCTCGGTGGGTGTCCTCGCCGAAGGTCACATCGCGGACCCAGTGCAGCCGGTTCTCGATGTGCCATTCCAGGCGGGCCCATTGCTGCAGGTCAGCGGGCTGGGCGTGGGCGGCGGGCAGTGACGCCACCAGATAGACCGTTTCCCGGGTTCGCTTGCCGGCGATCGTGCGGGTGCGGGTGATCCGGACGGCCTGCTGAGCATGGGGAAAGCCGATGCCGCCGGGAGTCTGCAGGGTCAGCGCCTTGACGGTGCGGGTCTCGCGGCGGCCGTGTCCGGTGTCGCGGTGTTGGTGCCCGATTGGCACCTGCGCCCAGGGCAGCCGTTTGAGTTGGGCGTACAAGGTCGGCTGGTTGGCCTTGACCGACACGTACAGGTCCCCGCCGGCAGCGGCGACAGTGCGGGCGTGGGCGACCTGCGTGTGCAGGGCGTCAGCGACGATCACTACCCCGGCCAGGCTGCCCAGCCGTGCCTTGACCTGCTCCAGCAGCGGGGCGAACGCCGGAATTTCGTTCGACTTCGCCGCGACCTGGACCTGTGCCAGGACCACACCGGTGCAGGTGTCGTAGGCCGACAGCAGATGGACCCGTCCCTCGGGCAGGACCGCGCCCCGCAGCACCTTGCCGTCCACCGCGATGACCCTCCGCACCGGCGGCGGCGCCGACACCCGCGAGCACAGCCAGTCGGCCAGGACCGCCGTCAACGTCTCGGCGTCAACGCGGACCAGCAGCCGCCACACCGTACTCAGCACCGGCACCCGGCCGGTGAACCCGAGCCGGCCCCACGCCGACGCACCGAGATCATCCACCCAGTCCACGATCGCGGCGAACGTGCAAGCCCCGGCCATCACCGCACACACCGCCACCGCGAGCACGCTCGCCAGCGGATACCGCACACCACGCGGGTCACGCGGATCGGGAACCCTCGCCAAAGCCTCCAACAGGCCAAACGCCTCACCGCCAGCAGTCGAAGAGTCGGGTGGGGCGGGGGCATGCAGACGGATCACGTCGATCAGCGATGATGACATGCGCGGGTGTGGTCCTTCTCGGTGTCATGTTGTCTCAGCAACTCCATGATCACCGACGGACCACACCCGTCCTACATCACCCTCCAACCAGGCCGATGACCCCGCGAAGGCTCAGGTCAGAAGCGCCCTCAGTCGACTACGCAAAGCCCCTGCCCACCGTGACCAGGCCCATCACGATGAATAGACCTCATTGAGCCGACGAGCAAGCTGGACAGCTTGCGGGTGCTGGAGGAGACGGGCGTCGGGTCGACGGCTCGTCGTGCACGCCACCGGTGGTTCCTTCTGCAGGTGCCCGTCGATGCGGGCACGCTGGTGCTGAACTGCTGGTCCCGACGATCGGCTGCCGTTTGGCACCCAACATCAAGGTCGCAGGGAGCCTCTCGCTGGCCGTATCGCTGCCCACGACGGTCGTCGCGTTCGCCCGTTACAGCCGTGACGGCAGTGGCATCGTGCTGCGCCAGCCCGCCCGCCTCGTCGCCGTTCTCGCGATCGGCTCCATCACCGGCGCCGCAGCCGGTGGCCTGCTGCTCGGCGTAATTCCCGAAGCGATCCTTGTCCCCGCTCACCGTCGGCCGACTGCTCCTCACCTTCACTCTAGGTCTGGCGCCACGCCAACTCAGCGTGACGGCCCTTGCCGCAGCTCAATGCAAACTCGCACTACCCGACCGCGCGACTTGTCAACCGCATCAATCGCGAACGCCCCACCTGCTTCGAGTAGCTCTGCGAATGCTTGTTGACTTGTCTGCCAAGTGCCGTCTACCTTGGACCGCAGCTTGGCAGACAAGTTAACAACCTGGAGGGTGAGCGATGGCTCTGCGTGGCGGTACGAGGTTCGCCGTGCGATTCGAGGACGTGTTCCCGGCGGGGTGCGCGTTGGTGCCCGAGTCGCTGGGTGAGGTCGAGGACTACGACGAGAAGACCGGCCGGCGGTCCCCGGCCAAGGACAAGGTGACCGGTCAGCGCGTGTGGCAGGTCCGGGTAATGGACCTTGACCCTGAGCTGGGCAAGCGGTCCCGCGAGACGACGGTGAAGATCTCGGCTGACTACCAGCCGGTGCCGCCGACGGGTGCGCCGTTCGAGGCGGTGGAGTTCGACGGGATGACGGTGACGCCGTACGTGGCGAACAACGGTCGGATGGCGTATTCGCTGCGGGCGACCGGGCTGCGGGCTCCGGTGGTCGGCGGCAAGAAGGCGGCGGCGTAGCCGTATCTGGTGGGGGCGGGGCTGTCTGGTCTTGGCGGACGGCAGCCCCGCCCCTGGTGTCTCTTCCCCTGCTCTGTCGAGAGAGGTCGTGACGTGTCCAAGGGTAGGCGTCGGGCTGGCCGTGGCTGGCCCGGGTGTGGCGTGTGTCGGTCGTTGCGGGGTGCCTGGTGATCGGGCGGCCTCGCGGTGAAGTGGTGATGACCTCGGCCGGGGATCTGGTGGTGTTCCGGCCGAAGCGGTTCGAGTTGCCGCTCTGGGTGGTGCTGCTTGGGCTGGTGCTGCGCTGGTCGGGCCGGGCGGTGTGGTGGTGTCTGCGGCATCCGGTGGCCACCGGGTCGGCGGTGCTGGCGTTGTGGCTGTACGTCGAGTTCGGCTGGTCCGGGCTGGTGGTGCCGCTGGTGCTCGGGTCGGCGGCCTCGGCTGTGTGGCGGTGGCGGGACGAGTCGTCCTGGTGGACCTGGCTGGCCGGTCCGCTGCTCGGCTCGGTGCGGCGGGTGTTCGTCTACCGGCGGGTGTGGCGGGAGGCCATGACGCTGTGCGGGCTCGCTGACACGTACGACCATCGGCCGGTCCTGCCGCAACTGCTGCGGGTGCGCTCGGATCAGGCGCTCGACGTGTTGACCGTCCGCATGGTCCGGGGGCAGACGCCGGAGCAGTTCCAGGCGGTCAGCGCCAACCTGGCGTACGCGTTCGGCCGGCGACACGTCCGGGTCTACTCGGAACGCCCCGGCGACCCGCCGACCCGCACCGGCCACACGGCCTGGCTGCTGCGGCTGGTCGACCGGGTGCGGTACCGGGATCGGCCGACGCTCGTCTACCTGGCCGTGGTGCGTACCGACGCGCTGCGCACGGTGGTCCCACCATTCCCGGTGCCTACGGTGCCGGACTTCACCGCGCTGCCCCTGGCCCGGCGGGAAGACCTGCGCCCCTGGTCGCTGCACCTGCTTGCCACGCATGTCCTCGTCGGTGGGGCGACCCGTTCCGGTAAGGGGTCGGTGTTGTGGTCGCTGGTGCGGGTGCTCGGCGGTGGGATCGCCTCCGGCCTCGTGCGGCTCTGGGTGATCGATCCCAAGGGCGGGATGGAGTTCGCGCTTGGCCGTCCGATGTTCGCCCGGTTCGCCTGCAAGTCGTTCGAGGCCATGGCCGACCTTCTCGACGAGGCGGTCACGGTGCTGCGGGAGCGGCAGACCCGGCTTGCGGGCATGGTGCGGGTGCACACGCCGACGGAGGCTGACCCCCTGGTCGTGGTCGTCGTCGACGAGATGGCGGCGCTGACCGCGTACCTGCAAGATGTCGAGCTGCGTAAGCGCATCGCCTCGTCGCTGGGGCTGCTGCTGTCGCAAGGGGCCGGCGTCGGTGTCCTGGTGGTGGCGGCGTTGCAGGATCCGCGTAAGGACGTGCTGCCGTTTCGGGACCTGTTCCCGACCCGCATCGCGCTCGGCCTCACCGAGGCGTCACAGGTCGACATGATCCTTGGTGACGGTGCCCGCAGCCGGGGTGCGCTTGCCGACCAGATGCCCAGGTGGGCCAAGGGCGTCGGGTACGTGATCCTCGACGGCACCCCCGACCCGATGCGGGTCCGGTTCTCGTACGTCTCCGACGACGACATCCGCGACATGGCCCGGCAGTACCCGGCACCCGCTCACGCGGCGGACATCCTCGCCCAGGTCCGGCGGGAAACCGCCCCCGAACCGGCCCGGCCTCCGTTGCCGCGCACGCCGTCCGGGCCGCTGCTACCCGAATCGCTGCGCAGTCTGCTTGACCGGGACAGCGGGGGTGAGGGTCGATGACCGCGCCCGGTCGCCGCTTCTATCGACTGCGTACCCCCGAACCGGTCACCGCCGTGTCCGTGCGCGTCGACCCGGACCGGCCCGACCCGTACCCGGTCTATCTCGCAGTGGGCGCGGGACGGCGACGGATGTCCCTGACCCCTGATGAGGCGTGGGCGTTGTGGCGCTGCCTCTCCGAAGCGGTCGCGTCCCTCGGCACCCCGCCCGACTACATCCGCACCGACATCCGACCGGCCCGGAGGTAACCGCCGTGAACACCCTCGCCCGCATCATCAACCGGCTCCGGCGTCCGCTGCGCATCCGGCTCGTCGGCCCCGCCCACCAGACCGCCGCCGCACTGCACGGCCTGGCGCACATGGTCAACCGCCGCCACGACATGAACGGCCGGCGCATCCGCATCGACCTGACCATCCGCGAAAAGCCGTTGGAGGAATGGCGATGACCGCACGCACCGAATCCGCGGTACGCCTGGTGATCCTGCTCGCCATCGGCACCATGGCCGGCGCTGCCGCCTTCACCCACGTCCACGACCTGTCCGTCGCCCACGGCCAGCCGCACTGGATCGGCTGGGCCAATGCCGTGGCGGTCGAGCTGATGGCGATTTACCTCGGCCTGGAGATTCGCGCTCGCCGTCGTGCCGGTCGCCCTGTCGGCCTGGTCGGCTCGCTCCTGGTGGCGTTCGCGCTGCTCTCCCTCGCCGCCCAGGTCGCGGGTGCCGAACCGTCGGTGTGGGGCTGGATCGTGGCAGCAGTGCCGTCGCTGGCGTTCCTCGCCCTGGTCAAGGTCGTCCTGTCCAACAACCCGGTCACTCCACCGACCGTCGAGCCGGACCCGCCGACCGCTCACCGGTACGACGAACCTGACCCGGCCACCGCCGTCGAACCGGTCCGCCCGGCTGAACCGGCGGCTGTCGTCCCGGCGGCGCTGCCTCCCCGGGTCGTCCAGCCCAACCGGCCGCACGTCGTCGGGATCATCCGATGACCGCTGCCACCCTGCCCGGCCTCGAACCCGCCCCGACCCCGGCTGCACCACCTCGGCCGGGGTCGCGGGCGGCCCGCATGGCACTACCCCGCTCCGTCGACGTCCTCAAAGAGATCGCCGCCGAATACGGCGTCTGCGTCCGCCCGCTTGCCATGCGCCGCACCGACCTGAACACCGGCCTGACCGAAGTCATCGACCTGCCCTGCGGCGCAACCCGCGAAGACAAGTGCGCGCCCTGCGCGAAGAAGAACCGGCGGCTGCGGCAGGCACAGATCCGGGAAGGCTGGCACCGCGACGACGAACCGCTACCGCCACCGGACCCGGCAACCGAGGAACAGAAGGCGCTGATCCTGCTGCGCGGTCACCTGGAGTTCTCCCGTGACGAGGCATCCCGAGCAAGCCAGTGGGACCAGGTCGACGACCTCGACGAGGCAATCCGCGAAGTCGAAGAAGCCATCACCGCCGAAGGACTCCGGGGCCGCGTCGCCCCGCCACACGCGACCGGCGACGAGGACCAGGCCGACGACGACAACGGCCCGCGCCGCAAGCGCTCCACCCGCCGTCGACAGGACGCCCCGGATCTACCTCGGCGCAAGGTCGAGCGGCGCACCGTCGGCAAGACGTACACCGCCCCCGACGGGTCGACCTACCGCCCGTCGATGTGGCTCACGCTCACCCTCGACTCGTACGGCCCGGTCCGCCCCGACGGCACCCCACTCAACCCCGACCGGTATGACTACCGCCGAGCGGCCTGGGACGCCGTGCACTTTCCCCGGCTGCTCGACCGGTTCTGGCAGAACTTGCGCCGTTGCGAGGGATGGAACGTCCAGTACGCCGGCTGCGTCGAGCCCCAACGCCGTCTCGCTCCTCACGCGCACTTCGCCATCCGGGGCACGATCCCGCGTGACGTGCTGCGCACCGTGGCGGCGGCCACCTATCACCAGGTGTGGTGGCCGGCGGTGGCTGTGCAGCGGTACACCCTCGACCGGCTCCCGGTCTGGGACGAGCAGGCTTCCGCGTGGGTAGACCCGGACAGCCGCGCGCCGCTGACCACCTGGTCGGAAGCCCTTGACGCCATCGACGACAACCCGGACGCCGAACCGGTGCACGTCGTGCGCTTCGGCTCCCAGGTCGACGCACGCGGCGTCATGCCCGGCACCGAAGACGCCGAACGGACCATCCGCTACGTCACGAAATACATCACGAAGCACACCGGTGACGTCCACAAGGCGACCACCGACCGGCAACGCAAACACCTCGACCGGCTCTGGCAGGAACTCCAGATCACCCCGTGCACCGATCGCTGCGCGAACTGGCTGCTCTACGGCATCCAACCCAAGCGAGCACACGCCAAACTCAAGCCGGGGCGCTGCAAGGGCAAAGTTCACCAGCGGGACACCCTCGGCATCGGCGGCCGGCGAATCCTCATCTCCCGCGACTGGTCCGGCAAGACGCTGAGCGACCACAAGCACGACGTACGGGCCTGGGTGCGCGCACTGCTCGGCGTCACCGTCGGCCTGGAGGGCGTCGACGACCAGGGAGCCACCGTCGAACCGGCCCGCCACGCCTGGGAACTCGCCCGCCCCGACGACCCCGACGTCGGCCCCATGGCACACCGGCTACTGCGGGCGATCGGCGAACGTGCCCGCTGGCGCTCCGAACTCCTTGCCGCCAAGGACCGCGCCGCCCAGCTTCCCGACACCGCACCAACAAAAACGGACGGCAAGGCGGGGGAGGGACAGTGACGATGACGAACGATGGGCTCTGGACGATCCGGGACGTGGCGGCGTACCTGCGGGTACCGACCGAAACGCTGTACCGCTGGCGCAAGGTCAAGTACGGTCCGCCAGCCGCTCGGGTCGGCCGTCACCTGCGGTACGAGCCGGAAGCGGTCCGGTCCTGGGTACGTGAGCAGGCGGCGGCCTGATGGGACACGTCGAGGATCGCTGGTACAACGTCATCCACCATCCCACCGGCCGCAAGGAGCGGGTGAAGTCCGAACGGTTCGGTAAGGGCCTGCGCTACCGGGTCCGCTACATCGGCCCGGACGGCCGGGAACGCAGCCAGTCCTTCCCGGACCGGGCCAAGCGCGACGCTGAGGCGTTCCTCGTCTCGACGGAGACGGACAAGCTCCGGGGCTCCTACGTCGACCCGAAAGCCGGCCGAATCACCTTCGCGGAGTACGCGGAGGACTGGCTCCGGACACGCTCCTTCGACGAGTCGACCCGGGAGAGCACAGAGTTTCGGGTACGCAAGCACCTGGTGCCGTTCTTCGGCTCTCGGCAACTGGCCGAGATCAAGCCGGGCCACATCCGGGAGTGGGACGCCAACCTGGTCGGCAAGCTCGCTCCGGCGACCCGGGCCGTGGTCTTCGCGCACCTGCGGACCATCCTCGGCGCGGCCGTCGATGACGAACGGATCGCGAAGAATCCGTGTTCGGCAAAGTCGGTCAAGCCGCCGCGACCGGTGCAACGTCGGGTAGTGCCGTGGCGGTACGACCAGGTTTCGGCAATTCGCGGTGGCCTCGCCCAGCGGTACCGCCCCATGGTCGACCTGGGCGCTGGCTGCGGTCTGCGGCAGGGGGAGATTCTCGGCCTCGGGGTCGACGACATCGACTTCGACACGGGCTGGGTGCACGTCTGCCGTCAGGTCAAGCTCGTCCGTTCCCGGCTGGTCTTCGGGCTGCCCAAGAACGACCGGGACCGCCGGATACCGCTGCCCGACTCCGTCGCCCAGGTGCTGAAGCAGCACGTCGACGACTTCGCCCCGGTGGCGCTCACCCTGCCGTGGGAGGACCCGGCCACCGACGAGCGGGTCACGGTGCCGCTGCTGTTCACCACCACCCGGCGCGGCGCGATCAACCGACGCACCTTCGACAACAAGAGCTGGCGGCCCGCTGTCGTGGCGGCCGGCATTACGCCGACCCGGGCCACCGGAATGCACGCGCTCCGCCACTTCTACGCCTCGTCGCTGCTCGACGCGGGGGAGAGCATCAAGGCCCTCGCCTCATACCTCGGCCACGCCGACCCCGGCTTCACCCTCCGCGTCTACACGCACCTGATGCCCGCCAGCGAGGAACGCACCCGCCGGGCCATCGATGACTTGCTTGGACGGTAGCTCCGAGAGTTGACCGGGCAACACGAATACCATTCATGTTATGTGTGCTTAAAGTGTCAGGGGTTGGCGTTACCGTGCGGGCTGCTTGAGTCTCGGAAGGATTGCGTCTATGGCCAGCAACCGTCGCGGTACGCCAACTCTCTACGGCATCGTCCAATACTGGAGGGTTGGCTACGAGAAGGTATTCCCCAATCTCAAGGCGTCATACATCGGCTGGGGAGAGCCCTTCTGCTTCAGGTGTGGCTGGCTGGCTCCGGTGGACGATGGTCAGACGACTCTTGCCGCAGTTTGGAATTCCGCCCAAGGTTGGCTTGACCGAGCGCACTTGCAGGATCTGGCTCTTGGTGGATCGAACCAGCCGGAGAACTTGGTTCCCCTGTGTCGACAGTGTCACGATATTATGGATCCCTGTGAAACCAGGGCAGAGGCGATTGCCTACATTAATGAAGGCATTCCTGCCGATAGTTGGTGGCAAATGCACACTGACACTATTTTTGGGTCTGAAGCGAATCATTGCAGCCCGACGCACAAGACGAAGCTCATGCGCGACATTTACGTCCGCTGGGTTGAAAATAATCGTGTGATCGAAGCCGCGAGGCGCGGCAACCCACAGGCTGTAAGGCGGGTAGAAGTGCTTTTGGAGCAGGCGAGGCGTAGGGCTGAGACTGAGGGGCGGCATTTCTCATACACCATCGAGGACCTGAAGCAGGCAACTCCCGGTAGGGATGGACGCACGGATCTTTGACGGCCCGGCGACGGCCCACAGCGACCGTCGCCGGGTCCTACCCCAGGTCAGCGGATGTCTCGCCTTCATAATCCGGCGTACAGGTCGACTCGTCCGTCGCCCACCAGCTCAGGGCCCCCGATCAAGGCTCTGAGCTGGTCCTATGTCCGGGTGCCGATGGTCGTCCTTGGTCAACTTTGGCCGGCGTTTGACGCCCTGACGACGCCCTGACGCCCTGGAGACGCCCTGAGCACGGGCTTAGTTGACCATGCCTCGGGCCGGGCTGGCTGCGCCGTCGTGGGGCCTTTCCGGGGTCGGCGCTCGAAGGTTCCGGAGTGGGGGCCGGCGGTTGCGGGGGAGGGCTGGGTACGTCCTGGCGGTGGAACTGGTGCCGCGACCCGGTGACCCGGTGGCAAGCCAGTCCCGGGGTTGGACTGGCGCGGCAGCCGGAAGCCCCGACCACTCGACCAGGCCGACCCGCCGGCTTCCGTCACGGCCTCGCTGGGGCTGGTTTCCCTGGTGCGGTGGGGGCGGTGTCCCGGCGGCTGTCGGTGGCTTCCCGCCCCGGCGCCGTAGGCGGCCGGGCGGCTTGCCGCCGGCCGGGCTTACCGCCCCGCACCGCGCGAAGCGCGGTGCCTTGATCCCTAACAGAGCAATTCGGCAGCGCACTCTATCGCTCGTATCATGCTGTGTGCGTCGCCACAACCGCCAAGGGTAAGTGACGTTGAGTTGACAAAGGGTAGTGCAGTGCTATTGCAGAGCCTATGCTGCCAGGACACCCGCTTGGTTATCGGAGGACTCGTGGAACTGCCCCCTGAGATGGTTGCTTTGTGTCTGAGTGCCGGGACAGTCCTTGCGAACAGTATGGCCACAGACCTTTGGGTGTCAGCTCGCAGAAAGTTCGGCGCCTATCTGGCCAATAATGGCGATGCAGCATCCCACGAATCTCGGCTTGACCGTGACCGTCAGGCTCTGGAGTCTGCGGACCACGGCGATAGGCCGTCTCTGCAGGGAAAGTTCGCTGCTAGTTGGGCGACTCGCTTCGAGGATCTGCTTGAGCAGAACCCAGACTCGGCTGCAGAACTCGCTTCTCTCGTTGCCGCCCTCCAAGAAGAGTTGGTGTCTGCGGGAGGAGTAACAAACCTCGGCGTAAGTCAAAAGATTGACAACGGAGGAGTGGCGATTTACTCGGGCCGCGATACGCGAATCAGCAGGTGAAATGAATTTAGAATCTCCCCGTAGCGATGCCACTGAGGCTTGGGATTTCTTGGAAACTCTTGGGCCGTCTATCAGTCAAGAGGTTTCTCCAGGCGGTGCGGCAATCGTCTCGGCGAGAGACACAGTAATTTCGATAGGCGCCCAGTTAAGAACCAAGCAGGTTAGTGACGAGGTTGTTAAAGAGGCGAGATCCAACTACTTCATACTCCCCTCAGAGTACGATGACCTTCTTGATGCGCTGTGGCGCCACGGCTTGCTGGTAATTGAGGCTCCTCCCGGTAAGGGCAAGCGCGCTCTTGGCGTGAGGATGCTAAGCGACTGCCAGGCGCGACTGAGTAGTCAGAGCAAACCTGCGCGTGGATTGCATTACATAAGGATGGGTTGGCAAGAATTAGATGCCTGGCAGATACCAAAGATGCCAGGTCGATGCTACCTGCTAGACCTGACCGGGAGTACCGACGAGAAGCCGACTCGTGAGTTCGGCCAGGAATTGGTCCGAGACTCTGACGAAGCTCGGTATGGTGGTGTCTACCTCGTTGTTCTGGCGACCCCCGATGTGTGGGACGCGTGCAAACCAGTAACGAGTAAGGTAACCCGCTCTTTCACACCCCCGGCGGCTCGCCGAGTACTGGAAAGCCACCTTCAGTGGAAATTCCAGCTATCCGGCTATGAAAGTTGGCTTGACGATAACGGGGTTCAGGACCTTGTCAATAGTCTGGAACACCTCGGTGAGGCTGCTGAACTAGCTGAGGAAATCGCCCGCAACTGGCAGAGAGACTTTGCCGAAGCGTTGAGTGACGTGCTCGACAAGTTCGGTAGCTGGACCAATCACCTTTCAAGCTGGTTCGAGGGCAAGAGTGTCTTCGATCGGGCGACAATGGTGTCCGCAGCAGTGCTGGATCCGGGGCTGCCGGCTGAAATTATGTCAGCACGGAAAGAGCTTTTGACAATCTTGGAGAGCCAAGATGCTGAGCTGTCTCCTTTGGCTGGCCCGGGCCGCACCGGATACCTGAAGCTCCTCGGAGCGGTGCAAGTTAAGAACAGGTTTTCGATCTCAGAAAGGCGCCCCGGGCTTGACGAGGCGGTGATCCGCTTCGTATGGAACGAATGGCCGCAGGCGCATCCTTACCTTGAAAAGTGGCTGGTTGGCTTGGCCGATGGCGCCTCACCTTCTCGTGTGGCGCGAATTGCCCATGTCACTGTCCAGGCTGCTTTGCAGGCAAATAGCACTGCGTTTATGAGCCTAGTGCACAGGATAGTTATAGATAACCCTGGTAGTAGACGCTTGGCGCTTGAGATTCTTGAACTCACGGTTTTGGATCCCGTGGTCGGTGCGAAGGTGCGCAGCCGGCTGCTCGCCTGGGTAGGTAGCAAGAACGAGGATCTTGCCGCACTTGCTGCTGAGGTGTGCGGTGGAAAGTTCGGGCGCGAACGGCCTAGTTTGGCCTTGCACCGGATCTTCCGGGCGCTCTCCCGTGATACTAGGGATAATGGAGTAGTTGCTGCCGAGAGCGCTCTCGTCCAACTAACGGGGGATGAGATATCAAGGGTAGCTGTGCGGGAGACTCTCCGGAGTTGGTTGTCGGAGCAGCCTGAAATTGGAGCTCCGGCGTTCCTCGCGCTTGCAACCCGCTCTACCGCTTCTGTTTCGTCTGGGCTTGGCCCGAACGCAACCGAGGACGACCTCTCCTTTTTTGCGCTGGGATGGGAAGTGGCAGCCCGTCTGCCTTCCACTAGATCGGAACTTGCAGTAGATGTCGGGCGATTCATCGACATTTGTGAGAAGGAAGAGGTTCGACCCGTAGATTTTGCCAGGGTTGTCGGTCCAGTGCTTGCTGACTCTTTAAATGAAACCTTGGCAGTGGCTGTTCTGCGGCAAGATAAAGGCCGACAACATGAAGGCGAATCACTCCGTGCTCATTTGTTGAAGGAGTTGATACGTGGTCAGCTGAGAAGTGCCAGACGAGGCTCTTTGAATGGTCAGAGCGGCGGATCGTGAGAATGTTTGCATCGCGGCGTGCAAGGCGTGTCCGCCCGAACTCCGACGGTGGCTCGAACTGGACAAGGGTGGCGCTGCGAGGATACCTCCCCAGCGTCGCGCCAGGTATCCAGTTCCGCTGCTCGTTATTCGCCTGGTGGCGTGCGCTGGAAGGCAGAGAGGTAGGAGCTTCTGCGTCTGACAAGGTGAGGGAAAATTTGTGGACCTCCGCTGCGGAGGTTTCAGCGAGCTGGCCTTTCGAATTCCGGATTCCTGCCCAAGCGGCCATGAATGCCCAACTCGGGGAACGTCGCTCACTTGATAGCGCCGGGGTTGAATGGATTGGCGGTGGAAGTCTAGCGGGCTCATTGCTGGCTCGCTTTCGGTCGGCTAGGGTGCAGCGCCTCCGGCGAGCGCAAGCAATCGATTCTCTAGCGATGCTGGATCGGGTCAGGCATGTCAAGAGTCTTGTGCGGGAACAGGGAGCGGGGGCGATTTGGTGGGCGAGCGCATATCCGGATAGACTTCACTATTTAAGTGATGGGTCCTTCACGAAGTTGCTTGAGTTGCAACCCAGAGATCGTGAACACGAATTGAGTGAAGCAAACGACGAAGCTGCAGCAATAGTCAGAGAGTTTCTGCAGCGCGTTGCGGATCCGCAGTCACGAGAGTTCATATCCGGCCCGCTCAAAATCGTCAATAATCTGTTGAAGGATGATCAAGGAGAAGGTGGGCGGCTCTCCTAGTGACCGCTTCCCGGTCTCGGGCATGACGACGGAAGTTGGGTGACAAGGCGGACGCCCGCTGAGCGGCCTTGATCGTCTCTCGGGCCCGAGTTGGCTCATTCGGTTAGTGCGTGACGCCGGGCCGGTTCAGGGCGTCGAGGATGGTTTGCTGGTTGGTGGGGATCGCCGGTGGCAGGGTGTGGCTGGTGCCGTTGATCGCGATGGTCGCGGACCGTAGTGGCCGTAGCTGACGGATGACGCTGCGGATGGACAGGCCGGTGCGGTTCTGGACCTCGCGGGAGACTGCGAGTGCGGCGAACACGATGGTCAGGTGTGCCTCGATGGCGTCGTGGGTGCGGTGGAACATGGGCCGGGCGGCCAGGTCGGTTTTGCTCATCCGGAACGACGCTTCGACCTGCCAGAGGTCGTGGTAGGAGCTGATGACTTCGCTGGCGGGCATCACGTTGCCCGCGATGTTGGTGACGTAGCCCTTCAGGCCGACCAGGCGGCGGGCGCGCTCCAGCGAAACCTGGTCGAGGGTGTGCGATCCGTTGCTGGTCTTGACGAACCGGGGAGTCCGGGTCGCCTTCTGTCCGTCGACGACGGCGCGGGCTCGTTCCTCCTGCGTGGCGAGGGTGCGCCGGTCGCGCACGGCCCGTTTGTGGGAGTAGGCCCAGACCGCCCGCCAGGAGCCGGGGTGGGTGTGCGGGTTCCAGAGCGGTTCGGCGCGTACGGCCTGATTGTTTTCGTTGTGCTGGCCGGTCTTGGGGGTGATGGTGTCGATGATTTGCCCGTCGGTGAACGCGTCACCGTGCCAGTGGAAGTGGCTGGCCAGATCGATCGGGGCCTTGGTCACCCGTGAGCCGACGATGAACCGCAGACCGGCCTCGTCGAGCTTGCGTAGGTTGCTCGCCGAGAGCATCCCGGCGTCGGCGACCACAACCATGTCGGCCACCCGGTGGCGGGCCTGGAACGCGGTGATGATCGGGATGATCGTGGTGGTCTCGGCCTGGTTGCCGGCGAAACAGCCGATCTCCATCGGGAACCCGCCGCGGTCGACCAGCAGCCCGACCACGATCTGCGGATCGACCCGCCGTTCCTTGGAGTAGCCGACCTTGCGCAGCTCGTCCTCCTTCTCCGCCTCGAAGTACAAGGTGGTGACGTCGTAGAGGCACAAGGTGATGTCCCCGCCGGCGACGAGGTGGGCGACACACGCCGCGGCGACCCGATCCCGGTAACCACCGTCCGGGCCGGCGCGGGTCAGGGTGCGTTTCATCGTCGCGTAGCTGGCGGGACGCCGCCCCAGGTCGGTCAGGACCCGACCCGCGTCGAGCAGCGAGGTGGGTTCCACCACTCGTGCGATCACCAGATCGGCGAACACCGCGTCGCCGAGCACGCCGAACCCCAGATCGGCGTAAACGCCGGCCAGGGCGTCGTAGAGCACCCTGGAATCCGTGGACGCCATTCGGCCCGCGCCGTCGCGAACCCCTACCCGCGGGCGCGGTTCGTCGAACAACCCGGGTGTCGCCTCGGCAGGCTTGGCCAGCGGCGTGACCCGCGGCGCAGCCTCCACAGCGAACAACACACCCTGAGCGGGATCGGCCAACAGCTCACGAGCCCGCTCGAGCAGCACCCCCAGCTCGACCTCGGTGTGCGCCGACCCGACGTGCGCCACGATCCGCTGACGACCCGCCACGTACTCGGCGATCTGCACCGCCGTAGCCCCCGAAGCCGTCCGCACCCGCCGCACGAACGCCATCCCACGACCCTACGAGGCATCCCTTAGTGCGTGAAAACAACCCCGACCGCGAACATCGCCGCAGGTCACAGCCTAGCCACCCTCAAGATCCGCGAAACCTGAGCCAACTCGGGTCGGGTAGTGCCGTGGCGGTACGAACAGGTTTCGGCAATCCGCGGTGGCCTCGCCCAGCGATACCGCCCGATGGTCGACCTGGGGGCCGGCTGCGGTCTGCGGCAGGGGGAGATCCTCGGCCTCGGGGTCGACGACATCGACTTTGACGGCGGGTGGGTGCACGTCTGCCGTCAGGTCAAGCTCGTCCGTTCCCGGCTCGTCTTCGGCCTGCCCAAGAATGACCGGGACCGCCGGATACCGCTGCCCGACTCTGTCGCCCAGGTGCTGAAGCAGCACGTCGGCGATTTCGCTCCGGTGTCGCTCACCCTGCCGTGGGAGGACCCGGCCACAGACGAGCGGGTCACAGTCCCACTGCTGTTCACCACCACCCGGCGCGGCGCGATCAACCGGCGCACCTTCGACAACAAGAGCTGGCGACCCGCTGTCGTGGCGGCCAGCATCACGCCGACCCGCTTCACCGGGATGCACGCGCTCCGCCACTTCTACGCCTCGTCGCTGCTCGACGCAGGGGAGAGCATCAAGGCGCTGGCGTCGTACCTCGGCCACGCCGACCCCGGCTTCACCCTCCGCGTCTACACGCACCTGATGCCCGCCAGTGAGGAACGCACCCGCAACGCGATTGATCTACTGTTTAGTAACGATCCGCAGGGTGACGGGTAGGGCGCCCACCTCCCATGTGCGGATTTCATGTGCACGCGACCATAGCTCATAATCTTTACGTGATTGCTCTGCGCTTGGCCCGCGCGTTAGCGATGGCCGTAGCGGGTGCGGCTGTAATGCTGGCCCAGCTCAACCTTCCTAGTGCGCGATTCTGGGAGCAGCAAGTCTTGCTCCAGTGGGCCAGTGTGGCCGCTTTGTCCATTATGGTTATTTATGACGCTGTTCGCTCCGTGGGCTTTGCGGTACAAGAATCGCGAATTAGGAATTACGATAATGACCTGCGGGCTTCTCTAAGTGGTGTTATATCCCGTCTTGTCAAGCTTACGGGTGTTTCTTGGGATGAGATAACGGTTCGCTACTACCGCCGTCGCGGCATCCTGTTCTGGAACCGGCTGGATCTCGTCATGGCGTTGGCGGCAGGGGCGAGGTTGTCTGATTCTCAGACCTCTGTGCGGCCTGGCGTTGGCATTGCAGGAACCGCATTATCGGAGGAGGTGATGCTTGCCGAGGAGTGGGGACAGTTCGTGCGTGATGCAACCGATCAGGGTCCAACTTTATGGGCGCAGCGTGAATCACGAGAACGGTATGGGCTGAGTTGGGGACAGTTGCGTCGCTCCGACCAGCCTGATGGCGTCGTGGCTAGTCCTACCTTTGCGCTCGACGGTAAACCTGATGGTTGCATCGTGGTAAGTGGATCACTAAAGCGAGTTGATCTGCTTGGTGATGAAGTTCGGCGTACACTTGATGATCTGGCTACGGTTCTGGATCGGCTTGGTCCGCCACCGAAGGGTTGGTGGGGTGCGCATGACCGCTAAGGATGGACCTGGGTTCCGCTCTCGCCCGGCGCGGGCAGGACAAGTTTCCGCTGAATTCGTCGAACTTTTAGGCAAGTATGGTGCTTCTCCCGGCCTGCTCCGCAGGCTGCGGGACCGTGTCGAGGCGGTGTTGCCTCGGCTGGAACGGAACCTCTCGCCGGGGGCGGACTCGGAGTTGCCGTCTCGGCAACATGATTCTTCGGTTTCGCCCTGGTTTGCTGTTGGTCCGCATCGCGCGATACTTGCGGGGTCATTCGCGAAGAGTGCACCCGTTCGTGCTATTGATCATGATGTTGAGTTTATTCTCGGGCGGGGAGCGGCTGGTTCTGGGAAGCCTATCGACTCGCGTTACATGGAAGATTGGGCTGACTTCGCCAAAGGGTTAAATGATGTAAGGGTTAGGCTTCGCAATCTAGGTGTCTCGCTGCGCGAATTGGAGCGATTTGACGATGATGTCGAGTTTGTGGCTAAGGCTGTCAAGGCTGTAGGGGGTCCGGCCGGATATTCTCGGGCCATGCCAGGGTCGGGATCTCAGCCTCAGAAAATTGCTTCCAATGCTTCGGATCTTATTCGGTGGTCTACTGAGCGCGACTTTTCGCGTCTGCCCGATCCCGCTAAAGGCGAGATGTGGCCTGGTTCGGGCAGTGTGGCTATTATGGAGCGAATTGTGGCCAACTTCTCGGAGACTCTAGGTCGTCAGCATCTGGGGACTCTGTCCGCTCTTCGCCTCCTTGCTCAGGCGCAGGGGGAAGCCGGAGACGTTAGTGGGGCCATTGAAGTGCTTAATCGTCTGGTAGCTGATCTATCTTCGACTCTTGGTCCTGATCATGCTGAGACTCGGCATGCACGTGAGAGTCTGGCTCGATGGGAGCAGGTAGAAGAGGCTGCTCAAGGTGCTTCGCAGGCGCCCTAGAAGCGCCCTGAGGGTCCTATTGATAGGTCTTTGTTGCAGGTCAGAGCGTTCTTAGCGCCAGAATCCGGCGTACAGGTCGACTCGTCCGTCGCACACCAGCTCGGAGCCGTGACTTTGGCCGTTGAACCAGCGCGTAGGAACGATCCGTCATGGCCATCACTACAACTCGTGCCATGCTCCTGCGCGACCAGGGACACACGTGCGGACGAACTCCTCAACAACCCGCCAGGCGTAATCCAAGTCGAAGATGAAGTCCGCAGCGAACTCGACCGGATCGTCCAGCACCAGGACTTCCACATCCGTGCTCGCAGGATGGTCGGCAGCAAGTAGGGACGTGGAATCCTCGTCCGTCATCAGCTGGACGACCGCCGCAGACTCCGTGAACCCGAGCGTGAGTACAGGGAATGCGGCATCGGTGCGCACTTCGAGGTAGCCGCGCCCCTGGGCACGCAGTTCATCGAACCGCTCGATGAGGCCAGCGATGTCCGACCGCTCCACCGGGGCGAACTTCCCTGACGTCGGAGACGTGGCACTCCACGAAATGTCCACCCGGCAACCTCCTTACGATCACGAGGCTACGGCTTCGAAGCGCCACCACGTCAGGCGCGCGACTTCGTAGGACTCGGCTGTGGCCATGCCACCCCTGCCTTGCGCACGAACAGTTCTCCGTGAGCTGCGGCATCGCCCTTGCTGTCGAGTTGGTAGGCGTCGAGCCATGTCCGGTCGTCGTAGGTGGGCAACTCCGTACGAACCTTGATGAGGCGAAAGAGGATCGGCCGTACGAACTGCGGGCTTGCCGCGCGGGTCAGATGCAACACGTCACCGGCCTTCACGCCGGCTCTCCCTGTCTCTCCAGAGGCGTAGGGCTTCGCCGGCTGCCGTCAGGCGTGGGCACCCGTCGTCAGAGCACTTCGAGCAGACCGAACGGTGATGAAAGTCGATCACGTAGCCAGCCATCAGGACGGGGAATGGGGGTTCTGGCTGCGGTTGGGGGTTCAGCATGGGTCACCCTGGTTGAGTCGCTTGATGGCCTTCCACTTACGCCAGGCAGCAGCGGCCTTGGTCATCGGCTGCTCCGGGACCGGGACGGTGGCCCGGCCGATCCACCTCTGCGGCTGTGCGGTGCTTGGACTGGACCGGCTCACCTGATATGTAGTCCACCGGCTGATCAGGGCGTTGGTACCACTTGAACCTAGTCATGCATCAAGAGTAAACGACTAGAGCCCGAGACTACTAGGCCTCTATCAACTTGACGGTTGCCTAGTCGGCGTGTGCCTAGCGTCAGTGCCATGGGCAAGAAGCTGCGGTTGGTGGGTTCGGGCGAGATCCGAACCATGCTCGGCGGCGTCTCCCGACAGCGCGTCTACCAGATCACCAATCGGCGCGACTTCCCTGAGCCTGTGGCCACGCTCCAGATGGGCAACGTCTGGCTTGCCGAGGACGTTGAGGCGTGGATCGCCACCCGGCGCGGGGACCTGGACTAGCTCGCAGTCGCCCGTCGCGGTGGCTCTCTCAGCCTCGCGATCCGACAGCACCGCTCATGGACTCGCCCTACTCGGCTCTACCAGGGAACTCGTTGACCACCTCGATCTGGCCGACGATGTGGTTGTTGAACTCGTCCAGTTCCTCGGCGGGTACCCACAGCTCAAGGATGGTGTCGCCGCCGACCTGGCGGACCGGGTAGCGGCTGAGGAAGTCCGTCTCGACCTGGAAGCGGGTCACGTACCCGGCGCCGGAGGCGGGCACGTTCCAGTCCCGGGCGATCTTGATCGCGTAGTCCTCGTTCAGTACGGGGTAGAAGATCGGCTGGTCGGGCAGGCGCGGGGGCCACCTCCGCCACCCGGAGGCGCGGACCAGCTCCAGTTCCCGGGGCCCGGTCGGGCGCCACAACACCGTCGTGCCCTTGCCGTCGCTCATGCTGACCCCGCTACCTCCGTGATGAGCCCGGACGGTATCGGGTCACCCGCGACGGACACCACCGCATTCAGCCCACGCAGAGCGGGCCGGTCACTGCGACGGGGTGGCCTCGTGTCCGGCCCGGCCGTGGGTACGGCGTCGTTGTTTCATCTCCGCCTCGTAGATGTGCCGCCGGCCGTCGGCCAGGGTGTCCCGGGCGTACCGTTCGATCTCCTGGAAGGTGGCGTAGTAGCCGTCGTCGAACTCTTCCACGATCTGGAAGGTCCAGCGGCCGGGTAGCACGTTGCGGCCGAGCAGTTCGTGTTCCACCCGGTCGGCTACGGCGTCGTGTCCGGCCTCGCGCAGCAGGGTCACCACCCGGTCCAGGGTGAGGTCCGCACCGCCGACCAACTGGTGCGCCGAGTACAGATGTCCGCGTACCCGGTGGATGGCTTCCAGGGCTTTGCTCAGTTCACCCAGCGCCTCGATCGTGGTGTCGTCGACACCGGCGGGGCGGGAGTGCTCCTCGTCCACCGATCTTTTGTCACCTGACATGGCCGCTCAGTACCCAGCCTCGGGCCCCCCACGCACCCCGGCAGACACCGAGCGCACCGCCGTCGCGCAGCCAGGACACCGGAAGAACCGGATGGCGTACGGGAGGGCGGTGCGCCCGGGGTCAGCGGGTCGGCACGGGGCTGATCTGGGCGAGCAGGGCGGTCAGGCGGTCCGCCACCGGCGGGGCGTGCAGGTGCAGCCGGGCCACATTGATCGCGTCGGTGCCGACCACGGAGAGCAGGGCCTGGCTGCCCACCGCGTACACCGAGAAGTAGCCGCCGTTGTTGCGGACGGTGGACTGGCGGAACTCGCCCTGGCCCAGACGGTGGCTGACCTGGCGGCCCAGGCCGAAGGTGGCCGCCGCCATCGCGGCCAGGTCGTCCGGGCTCAGCTCGGCCGGCAGGTCGTGGGCGATGCGCAGCCCGTCCACCCCGCCGAGGACACTGCCCTGCACCCCGGGGATCTGTAGGCGCAGCTCGGTCAGCTCGGTGCCGATCGCCGAGTACGGCAGTGACGGATTGCCGGCCAGCGAGGGTGGCAGCTTGGCGGGTGGCGGGCCGGACGGCTGGGCGGTGCGGCGGGGCAGGACCGTGTCGCTGTTGTTCACAGTTCCAGCTGCTCCTCGATGGTGCGCAGTTGGTGTCGGGCCAGAGCCAGGTTGGCTCGGCTCTTGCTGAGCATCAGGTACAGGAACAGGCCCTTGCCGGTGTGCCCGGTCAGCGGCCGGATGATGTGATACTGACCGCCGAGGGTGATGAGCATGTCCTCGATGTCGTCGTTGAGCTTGAGCATCTCGATGGTGCGCATCTTGGCGCGTACCACATCGGTGTTGCCGGCCGCCGCGACGGTCAGGTCGATCTCCGGGGTGCCGCCGGCCACGCCGAGGGTCATTCCGCTGGTGTAGTCGACGAGCGCGACGCCGATCGCGCCGTCGATGCCCATGGCGTCCTTGAGTGCGGTGTCGAGGGTGGCCACGCTTCCTCCAGGTCCGACTGACGCGGGTACCCACGCCAGCGCAAGGTCTTCCGACAGTGTCGATGCCGGCGAGAAAATCTCGCCCGAGGGTGGCATACCTTTCGTCACCTCTGCACCTCGACCAGCACTAATGGCCTGAGTGGGCGATTGCGGGTGGCCGCCGGGCCTAGCGAGATCGTCGCTGCGGCGGATGGCTGCCGACTCACCTCGCTGCTAACGCGCTGACCACGAGCGGGCGCTATGGAGCGCTCATGCTTCGCGGGCGAACTCCATGTCCATCCAGTCCACCCAGGTTGCGCCGTCGGGCGAGCGCTCCCACTTCGCGGCCATCGTCTTGCCGCCCGAGTCGATGGTTAGCGTCGCGCGCATCGTGTCCCCGGTGAACGTCCAGACACCGGCCTCGTCGACGCTTGCCCGCATCTCACCGTATCCGCCCTGGTCGTCGAACGCCCGCATCCGCAGCCGGCCGCCGTCGGTCGGGTCCGGGTCGCCGATCATCTCGATCACCTGCACTCGGTCCTCGCCCATCTGAACGTCGACGTAGTGCACCAGGAACCCGCCGCCCGGGAGCCACTCGTAGGCGTCGGTGCCGGCGATCTGCACGCCGTCCACCGTGCGGCCGCTGGATCGCCACCGTCCGACCAGGGGTTCCAGCCGTTCGATCACCGGAATCACACTCCCGTCTTCGCGTAAGCTCGTAGGCACAAGCTAACATCGAAAGGGGGTGTGGATGGACCAGGTGTTCGTTGCCGTGGCCGACCCCACCCGCCGTGGGATCCTTCTTCTCACCCGCGACCGCGAGGTCGCAGCCGGCGAGATCGCCGCGCAGTTCCCGGTGATCAGCCGGCCAGCCGTCTCGCAGCACCTGCGTGTCCTGGTCCACGCCGGCCTGCTCCACGTGCGACGCGACGGAAGCCGCCGCCTCTACCGGCTGCGGGCCGAAGGCTTCGCCGAGGCCGCTGGCTTCCTTGACGCCATGTGGGCGGCCCGGCTCGACCATCTCAAGCGAGAAGTGGAGCAGGAACACCAGGGATGATTGAGCACACCATCAAGATCGAAGCCCCGCCCGAGGTGGTCTGGCGCTTCTTCACCGATCCGGCGCGCATGGCCCGCTGGCTCGGTCCGGCCGATCTCGACCCGGTGCCGGGCGGCGAACTGATGTTCCAGCTCTCCGACGGTCCACGGCCCGTTGTACGCGGCCGCTTCATCGAGCTTCGGCTATACGAGAAGATCGTCTTTACATTTGGCTGGGATCCGACGCCCGGCGTGCCCGATCTGCCGTCCGGCTCCTCCCAGGTCGAGGTGACCCTGTCGGCGCAAGCCGGCGGCACCCTGCTGACCCTGCACCACACCAACGTGCCGCCCGATCTCGTCGTAAACACTCACACCGGCTGGGCCGGCTTCCTCGGTAATCTCGAAGCTGAAGCCGCGAACGCATAGCGGGCTGTCCATGAACGGTCACCGGGTCTCATCGGTCAGGCGGTTTTGATGCGAGGTCGGCCTCAGCGGTGTTGGCGTTCGCTGCGGACTCGGGCGCGTTCGCGGCGTTGAGCTGCCAGGACGTCGGGGTGACGGGCGTTGGCGTTGCGCCAGCTCAGGTATTTCTGCAGCTCACGGGCCAGCACGGTGTGGTTCGGGTGGTTCGAGCCGGCCATCGTAAAGGTGCGCAGTGGCCCGAACTGGGCCTCGATCGGGTTGGCCCACGACGCGCTGGTCGGGGTGAAACACAACTCGACCTTGTTCCGGGCCGCCCAGGCCCGGATGGTCGGGGTCTTGTTCGCCGACAGGTTGTCCAGGGTGACGTAGATCGGTGCACCGTCAGGCCGCCGCGCGCGGATCGACTTGAGCGCGGACAGAGTGTGATCGCCGCCCTTGC
The DNA here is from genome assembly GCF_035920385.1 of Micromonospora sp. NBC_01739. Lineage (GTDB taxonomy): Bacteria > Actinomycetota > Actinomycetes > Mycobacteriales > Micromonosporaceae > Micromonospora. Next base: position 275,801 of record NZ_CP109151.1, read on the forward strand.
GGCGGCGCATGACACCCCACAGCTGGTCGTCGGCGAAGCTGTAGCAGCCGTGGAAGTAGCGGATCCCGTGCGTGCGCGCGTAGGTCGCGGGCAGCCGGTCGGGGTGCCCGGCCGGCGCCCATGAGGTGTCGTGGTACGGGCGGATCGACAGCGGCCCGAACTGGTCGAACGCGAAGCAGCGCTGCGAAAACCGGGTAGTCACCTCCTCGATGCGGTCCAGCTTGGCGTCGAAGTCCGGGTCGGTCGACTCCTTCCACGTCCTGGTGCGCTGCCAGCTGACCTCGTTGTCGCGCAGCATCTGCCGCAGCCGTTCCCGACCGACAACCACCCGCCGATCAGGGTTGGTAGCGAGGTAGTCGGCGAGTTTGCGCAGGCTCCAGCGGGTGAACGGGCGGCCGAGCTTGCTCGGCCGCGTGGTGGCCGTCGCGACGATGAACGCCTCATCGTCGTCATCGATCCGGCGGGGACGGCCTCCCGCCCACCGAGAGTCCAGCGCACGAAGACCCATCTCGTTGAACGCATGGATCACATCACGCACCGTGTCCTCGTGTGCCGCGACCAGCCGCGCGATCGCCGGCACCGGCGTGCCCGAGGCCGACGCCATGATGATCAACGCCCGGCGGACCGAACCGAGTCGTGCTTGCCCCGCCGTACCAGTTGCTGCAGCCTGCGGCCCTCGTCCTGCGTCAACCGCCGTGCCCGTACCGGCTCGGCCAACTCGCCCACCCCACTCCCGGCAGCCAACATCACCGCCGTCGAGGGTGAGCCCCTATCGCCTGGTCCGAGTGAACGCCGTCCGGCGTGTCACCAACCCGGTGAACGTTCATGGACAGCCCACTAGCTGCTCCACTCGTGAGCTGGTATGCCAGCCAGTGATGGTCTGCTATCGGACGCAGGCACGGTAACACGGGATCTTCGGCGCTGGACCCGACCCGACCGGGCACCGCATGTCGGGTCGGCGAGTCCGCCGCGACCATAGCGTGGGTCGCATCAAGGGAGGGAGACCTGGCGTGCTGGAGCGGCTCAACCAGGCTTTGGACCACCTAGAACAGCGGCTCGACCAGCCGGTCGAGATCGCCGATCTGGCGCGGATCGCAGTCACCTCGGAGTACCACTTCCGGCGGCTGTTCTCCGCACTGGCCGGCATTCCGCTGTCCGAGTACGTGCGCCGTCGACGGCTGACCATGGCGGCGGCGGAGGTGGTCGCGGGGGAGCGCACCCTGCTGGACATCGCGGTCCGCTGGGGGTACGGCTCGGCCGAGGCCTTCGCCCGTGCGTTCAAGGCCATGCACGGGACAGGCCCGGGCGAGGCCCGGCGTACGAAGTGCGCCCTGCACGCCCAGCCACGGGTCTCCTTCCGGCTCATCGTCGAAGGGAGCAGCAGTATGCGATACCGCATCGTGAGTAAGGACGCCTTCCAGTTGGCCGGCCGCAAGGCCCGGGTGCCGCTGGTGCACGAGGGCATGAACCCGGCGATCGTCGCCTTCATCAAGAGCATCGACCCGGCGACCCGGGAACGCATCGAGGCCCTGTCCGACCAGGAACCGGCGGGGATCGTCAACGTCAGCGACGGCCTGACCGGCAACCGGGCCGAGGGCACCGAACTGGATTACTGGTACGGGGTGGTCACCGGCGCCGAGGTGCCGGCCGATCTCGAGGTGTTGCCGGTGTCGGCGGGGGACTGGGCGGTGTTCGAGGTGTCCGGGCCGTTCCCCGCAGCGGTGCAGCACCTGTGGCGGGACGTCTTCACCCAGTGGTTCCCGTCCAACCCCTACCGTTCCCGCCCCGGGCCGGAGATCTCGCGTACCACGGTCTCCGCCGACGGCACCCAGGCCGAGGCGCAACTGTGGATCCCGGTGGAGCCGGTAGCCGCCTGAGCCCTCCTCCGGTCAGCCGGGCTCGCGCCACACGGTGCCCGGGGGCAGGAAGAAGGCCGGGGCCTGGGGGTCGAGGGCGTGCCGGATCACCAGGCGGGAATGCTCGTCCAACTCGGGTAGCTCCTCCGGCGGGAACCAACCCACGGCCAGCGACTCGTCGTCGTTCACCCGAGCCTGCCCGCCCACCGGCCGGCAGTGGAAACAGAGGTTGAGGCACTCGCACCGGTCCCCGTTCGGGTACCGGTGCGGGTGCGACACCGCGCTGCTGAGCCGCAGCGGCTCGACCCGCAGGCCGGCCTCCTCCCACACCTCACGCACCACCGCGGTGGCCGGCTGTTCGCCCGGCTCGACGAAACCGCTAGGCACCGCCCAGCGTCCGTCGTCGGCGCGTTGGCCCAGCAGCAGTTCACCGGCCTCGTTGCAGACCACCGCGCTGACGCTCGGCAGCCAGAGCAGGTCATGTCCGACGTGCTCACGCAGCCGCAGGATGTAATCCGGCACCCCCACCCCGGCGACCCTAGCCCCGGCCGCCGGCCCGCGCTCCCGGCCCGACCCGCGTCCCCCGCCCGGGCCCAGGAGAACCGGGCGGCGAATCTCCCGGTTCCGGCCCGCCACCATCACACCCGGATCTACTGTGGAAGTCTCCGAGGACTTGCGCTGTTCCGGTGGCGAGTGGCCGCTCGTCGGTGCACAGTGATTCCCATGAGCGACAGCGACCCCCGGCGCTACTACTGGTGCACCCGACACCACCGAGTCGAGACCGGAACCGAGGTCTGTGCGGCTAGGCACGTGCTCGGCCCGTACGCCTCCGCCGCCGACGCGGAGAACGCCCTCCAGAAGGTGCGGGAGCGTAACGAGGCGTGGGAGGCCGAGGACGCCCGCAGGGCCGAGGAAGAGGGCAAGGAGTACAGGGAGTAGACGACGCGGGGGTCTCCCGGGTCGAGAGCACCGCGTGCGCCGCCGGGGCGGTGACACGTCCCCGAGGAGGCAATCGAGATGGCCGAAGCACAACAGGCCACCCCACCGGCCGCGAAGCGTACGCCCGCGAGGAGAACCGCCGCGACGGAACGCACCGCCGGTGTGACCCGCACCCCGTCCAGTCGCCGGGCCACCGGCACCGCGCCGGCGGCGCGCAAGTCCACCGCACCCACCACGCGGACCGCTGCGACCAAGACCACCGCCACCAAGGCCCCCGCGAAGAAGACCACCGCGAAGGCGACCTCAACCCGACCCGCAGCAGCCGCCAAGAAGGCGCCATCCACCCGGCCTGCGACCGCCGCCAAGACGACCGCCGCCAAGAAGGCGCCCGCCAAGAAGGCGCCCGCCACGGCGACCGCTAAGAAGGCCCCGGCGAAGAAGGCGACCTCGACCAGGGCTCCGGCGAAGAAGACGACCACCGCGAAGAAGGCGACCTCGACCCGGCCCACGGCGGCCGCGAAGAAGACCACCACCGCCAAGAAGGCCCCCGCCCGTAAGGGCACGACGAAGGCGAAGTAGGCCGGGGCGTACTGCGGCGGGATCCTGCCGACTGAGGGGGCGTACCCCCGTCGGTCGGGAGAGGGCGTTTCCGACCCGGCGCTGTCAGGATGGGCCCATGGTCATCCGACGCGTCCTAGCACCGCGCATCGACTTCGGGGCCCTGCGCCGCGAGTTGGGGCTGCCCGACGACTACCCGCAGGCCGCGCTGCGGGAGGCCGAGGAGGCCGCCGCCGCGCCACCCCGGCCCGCGGTCGACCGCACGGACATCCCGCTGGTCACCCTGGACCCGCCCGGGTCGCGGGACCTGGACCAGGCGATGCACCTGAGCCGCCGCGCCGGTGGCGGCTTCCGGGTGCGGTACGCGATAGCCGACGTGGCCGCCCACGTACGCCCGGGTGGTGCCCTGGAGGAGGAGACCTGGCGGCGCGGGCAGACCGTCTACCTGCCGGACGGCAATGTGCCGTTGCACCCGCACAGCCTCGGTGAGGGCGCGGCCAGTCTGCTGCCGGAGGTGGACCGGGCGGCCGTGCTGTGGACCATCGACCTGGACCCCGAGGGGGCCACCACGTCGGTGCATCTGGAACGGGCGCTGGTCCGCAGCCGGGCCCAGTTGGACTACCCCGGGGTGCAGGCCGACGCCGAGGCGGGTCGGCTGCCGGAGCCGATCGCCCTGCTGCCCGAGATCGGGGCCCTGCTCACCGCCCGGGGACTGCGTCGCGGGGCGATCAACCTGCCGATCCCCGAGCAGGATGTGGAGGCCGACGGCGAGGGGTGGCGGCTGGTGCTGCGGGCCCCGGTGCCGATGGAGGAACACAACGCCCAGATCTCCCTGCTCACCGGGATGGCCGCCGCCGATCTGATGCTGGCTGGCAGGATCGGTCTGCTGCGTACTATGCCGGCGCCGAAGCCGGAGGCGGTGCAGCGGTTGCGGGCCGCCGCCGCGCCGCTGGGGGTGCACTGGCCGGACGAGGTAGGCGTCGGTGAGCTGCTGCTGGGGTTGGATCCGGGGCAGCCCCGGGCCGCCGCCTTCGTCGACCAGGCGGCCGAGTTGATGCGGTCGGCCGCGTACACCGCCTTCGACGGCGAGGTGCCCGAGCAGCCGACCCACGGTGGGGTGGCGGCCGCGTACGCCCATGTCACGGCCCCGTTGCGTCGACTGGCCGACCGGTACGCCACGGAGGTCTGCCTGGCCCTGCACGAGGGTCGGACGGTGCCGGACTGGGCCCGGGAGGCGTTGCCCCGGTTGCCGGCGGCGATGGCGGCCACCGACCGGGTCGCCTCGGCGGCCAACCGGGGTGCGATCGATCTGGCCGAGGCGGTGCTGTTGCAGCACCGGGTGGGGGAGACCTTCGAGGCGGCCGTGCTGGACGTGACCGCCCCGGCGAACGGCCGGTCGAGTCGGCCGCCCGGCGGTACGGTCGCCCTGGACGATCCGCCGGTACGCGCCCGCTGCCTGGGTGAGCTGACCCTGGGCACCCGGATGCGGGTCCGGTTGGTGACCGCCGACCCGGCCACCCGGGCGGTCGCCTTCGAACTCGCCTGACCGCAACCGGCAGCGGGGATTGTCACAGGGGTAGTCGCCGTTGTCGGGTCGGTGTGGCTGGAAGGATGACGACCATGGCATACGATCCGAGCGACCTGCCCGACGTCTCCGGGCTCACGGTCGGCATCATCGGCGGCACCGGCGACCAGGGTCGGGGGTTGGCCTACCGGTTCGCCCGGGCCGGTCAGACCGTGTTGATCGGCTCCCGTTCCGCCTCCCGGGCCGCCCAGTCGGCCGAGGAGATCGCCGCCCTGCCCGGGGTCGCGGCCGGTGGCAGCGTCACCGGGGCGGACAACGACGAGGTGGCCTGGCGCAGCGATGTGGTGATCATCGCGGTGCCCTGGGAGGGGCACGCCGCTACCCTTACCGACCTGGCCGAGCCCCTGGCCGGCAAGATCGTGGTCGACTGTGTCAATCCCCTCGGCTTCGACAAGCAGGGTCCGTACCCCCTGCCGGTGGCCGAGGGCAGCGCGGTTCAGCAGGCCGCCGCCCTGCTGCCGGACTCCCGGGTCTGCGCGGCCTTCAACCACGTCAGTGCCCCGCTGCTGGCCGACCCGGAGATCGACCGGATCGAGCTGGACGTGCTGATCTGCACCGAGGAGCGGGAGCTGGTCGATGTCGTCGCCGCCCTGGCCGCCCGGATTCCCGGGATGCGGGGGGTGTACGCGGGACGGCTGCGCAACGCCCACCAGATCGAGGCGTTCACCGCCAACCTGATCGCGATCAACCGCCGGTACAAGACCCACGCCGGAGTGCGGGTCACCGATCTCTGACAACGGTGTGGCCCGGCCGTGGGGCCGGGCCACACCGTTGCGACGGTCAGAAGTTGATGTCGACGCCGGTTTCCTTGCAGACCGCGGTGAGGTTCGTGGCGGTCTTCTGGAAGGCGGCGGCGTCCCCGGCGGCGACCGGGTCGGAGGACTCGGCAGCCTCCTCCACCTGGGCCTGGAACTCCTTCACCGCGTTGGCCACCTTGCTGTCCGTGCTGGCGGCCTCGGCGGCCTTGCCGAGCGCCGCGGCCATGTCGGTGTAGGTCTCCGACAGCATCTCGGCGGTCGGCTCCTTACCGGCCTGGAGCGCGTCGAACAGTACTTCCTTCGACTCGTCTCCGGCCTTCTGCACGGCCTCACAGACCTTCTTGTCGTCCTCACCGGCGGCGGCCGGTGCGGAGGTCTGCGGGGTGGCGGAGGCGCTGGCGGGGGCCGAGGCGGAGGTCACCGGGGCCTCGGTGTCCTCCCCGCCGCAGGCGGTGAGGGCGAAGACGGTGACTCCGGCCAGGGCTAGTGCAAAGAGTTGATCACGTTTCACGGCTGCGAAGCGTAGTGCGCCCTGTCCAGTCATTCCGCCCTCGGGCATCCCGGTACCGGATCCTGGGGTGTGAAGCATCGCCGCACCCCAGGATCCGGTGAGGGTCAGAAGGTGTGCTCGGCGGCCGGGAACTCGCCGCCGCGTACCTCCTCGGCGAAGCGGCGGGTGGCCGCCTCCAGGGTGCCGGCCAGGTCGGCGTAGCGCTTGACGAACCGGGGGGCCCGTCCGGTCCGCAGACCGGCCATGTCCTGCCAGACCAGCACCTGGGCATCCGTCTCCGGGCCGGCACCGATGCCCACCGTGGGGATGGTCAGCTCGGCGGTGATCCGCTTGGCGACCGTCCCGGGCACCATCTCCAGCACCACCGCGAAGGCCCCGGCCTCGGCGACCGCCCGCGCGTCGGCGATCACCTCCTCGGCGGCGTCACCCCGGCCCTGCACCCGGTAGCCGCCGAGGTTGTGCTCGCTCTGCGGGGTGAAGCCGATGTGCGCCATCACCGGGATGCCGGCGCCGACGATGGCGGCGATCTGGTCGGCACAGCGCCGACCACCCTCCAGCTTCACCGCGTGACAGCCGCCCTCCTTCATGAACCGTACGGCCGTACGCAGGGCCTGGGTCGGCCCCTCCTCGTACGAGCCGAACGGCAGGTCACCGACGACCAGGGTCTGCCGGGTGGCCCGGACCACCGCCCGGACCAGGGGCAGCAGATCCTCCGCGGTCACCGGCAGGGTGGTCTCGTAGCCGAACACGTTGTTCGCCGCCGAGTCGCCGACCAGCAGCACCGGAATGCCGGCCGCGTCGAAGATCGAGGCGGTGTACTGGTCGTACGAGGTGAGCATGGCCCACTTCTCGCCGCGCTCCTTGGCGGCGATCAGATCGCGGGTACGGACCCGGCGGGTGGCCGGGCCGCCGTAGAGGGCGGTCACCTCGGCCGGAGTGGACTCCACCATGACTGTCTCCTTTCCTCGAGGCCGCGTACGCGGTCCCCGGGCTCTGCCGCGATCGTCGCACCGGTGGGCCCGGTGGCGGCAGGTCGCAGTGGAGGATGTCACTCCGGCCGGGGCCGGTGGTGGGGTCAGCCGTCCTCCCGCCACCGGTTGGTGATCGGCAGCCGTCGGTCCCGGCCGAACGCCTTCATGGAGATCTTCGTGCCGGGGGCGGACTGGCGGCGCTTGTACTCGGCGGTATCCACCATCCGCAGCACCTTGTCCACGATCACCGGGTCATGGCCGGAGGCCACCAGGCCATCCCGGCCCAGGTCCCCGTCGACGTAGCCGATCAGGATCGGGTCCAGCACGTCGTAGTCGGGCAGGGTGTCGCTGTCCAGCTGACCCGGGCTCAGCTCGGCGCTCGGCGGCTTGCCGATCGAGTTCTCCGGGATCGGCGGGGTGTGGCCCAGCCGGGTGGCCTCGGCGTTGCGCCACTTGGCCAGCCGCCACACCAGGGTCTTCCACACGTCCTTGATCGGGTTGAAGCCGCCGACCGAGTCGCCGTAGAGGGTGGAGTAGCCGACCGCCAGTTCGCTCTTGTTGCCGGTGGTGAGCACCAGCGGGCCCTCCTGGTTCGACAGGGCCATCAGGATCACCCCCCGCACCCGGGCCTGGAGGTTCTCCACGGCCACCCCGGACAGGGACAGGTTGGCCAGGAAGGCGTCCACCATCGGCTGGATCGGCTCGATCCGGTAGTCCAGCCCGGTGCGCTTGGCCAGGTCGGCCGCGTCCTCCCGGCTGTGCTCGGAGGAGTGCTGACTGGGCAGCGAGACCCCGACGACCCGGTCGGGGCCGAGGGCGTCCACCGCGATGGCCGCCACCACGGCCGAGTCGATGCCGCCGGAGAGGCCCAGCACCACCGAGGGGAAGCGGTTCTTGTTCACATAGTCGCGCAGCCCTAGCACCAGGGCCTGCCACACCTCGGCCTCGTCGGCGACCGGCTCGATGACCCCGCCGTGCGCCGCCGGGCCGTCCGGGGCGGGCGGAAGGCCCTCGACCGTACGCCGCACCAGCCGCAACCCGTCGCCCACCTGGCCGCCGTCGGCGATCCCGCCCGCCTCGGTGGTCGACGGCACGGACACGTCGTGGACGAGCAGGTGCTCGACGAACTGCGGGGCCCGGGCCAGCAGGGTCCCGTCCGGCCCGACGATCATCGAGTCGCCCTCGAAGACCAACTCGTCCTGGCCGCCGACCATGTTGACGTAGGCGATGGTGGCCTCGGCCTCGGCGGCCCGGCGGCGGACCACCGGCAGCCGCAGGTCGTCCTTGTTCAGCTCGTACGGCGAGCCGTTGATGCTGACGACCAGCCCGACCCCGGCCTGCCGGGCGGCGGCGAACGGCCCGCCGGCCTGCCACAGGTCCTCGCAGATGGTCAGCGCCACGTCCACCCCGCCGAGCCGGACCACCGTCAGGGTGTCTCCGGGCACGAAGTAGCGGTCCTCGTCGAAGACCCCGTAGTTGGGCAGGTGGTGCTTGAAGTAGGTGGCCTGCACCTGGCCCTGGTGCAGCAGGGCGGCGGCGTTGCGGGCCCCGCGACCCGGCTCGGCGTCGCCGCTGAACTGCGGCGGACCGTCGGCGTCCAGATAGCCCACCACGATCGGCACCTCACCCAGGCCGTCGGCGGCCAGGTCGGCGGCGAGCCGGTCCAGGGCGGCCTTGGAGGCGGCGACGAAGGACCGCCGGAAGACCAGATCCTCCACCGGGTAGCCGGTCAGCACCATCTCCGGGAAGAGCACCAACTGGGCGCCGGCCTCGGCGGCCCGGCGGGACCAGGCGCGGACTAGGTCGGCGTTGCCGGTGAGATCGCCGACGCTGGGGTTGACCTGGCACAGAGCGAGACGCAGGGTGGGCATGTCCTCATCTTGCCCCAGCCCGATGAGGTCGACACGTGGGCGTGGCTGCCGAACCCCCGCAGCGGGCCGGTGACCGCCGGTCGGGACTGCACGGGACGCGGTGACGGCTGTTCGCGTAACGTCTGCGTAATCGGGCCGGTGAAGACTGGTCGGACAGGTCGGGCAAAGCCCGGTCGAAGGCGGACATAGAGTCGCGGAAGGTTGAGGCAGTGGACCGACAGCAGGAGTTCGTTCTTCGTACGCTGGAAGAGCGGGACATCCGCTTCGTCCGGCTCTGGTTCACCGACGTGCTCGGCACCCTCAAGAGCGTCTCGGTCGCCCCGGCCGAGCTGGAGGCCGCCTTCGACGAGGGCATCGGGTTCGACGGCTCGGCGATCGAGGGCTTCGCCCGGGTCTTCGAGTCGGACATGGTGGCCATGCCGGACCCGACGACCTTCCAGGTGTTCCCCTTCGAGGGCGGGGTCAGCGGCGAGAGCGCCCGGATGTTCTGCGACATCCTGCTGCCCGACGGCAGCCCCTCCTGGGCCGACCCCCGGCATGTGCTGCGCCGGGCGTTGTCCCGGGCGGCCGAGAAGGGCTTCACCTTCTACACCCACCCCGAGATCGAGTTCTTCCTGCTGGAGAACGGCCCGGCGGACGGCTCGGTGCCGATCCCGGTGGACACCGGCGGCTACTTCGAGCACACCACCCACGCGGTGGCCCGGGACTTCCGCCGCCAGGCGGTGCTGGCCCTGGAGCGGATCGGCATCTCGGTGGAGTACAGCCACCACGAGGTCGCCCCCGGCCAGCAGGAGATCGACCTGCGCTACGCCGACGCCCTGACCACGGCCGACAACATCATGACCTTCCGGCACGTGGTGAAGGAGGTGGCCCTCTCCACCGGGGTGCAGGCCACCTTCATGCCCAAGCCCTTCACCGACCAGCCGGGCAGCGGCATGCACACCCACCTGTCGCTGTTCGAGGGGGAACGCAACGCCTTCCACGACGCCAGCGACCCGATGAAGCTGTCCAAGGTGGCCCGGGCCTTCATCGCCGGGCTGCTGGTGCACGCCCGGGAGTACACCGCGGTCACCAACCAGTGGGTGAACTCCTACAAGCGGCTGTTCCCGCAGGCCCTGCCGGACCGGGTCACCGAGAGCCCGGCGTACGTCTGCTGGGGGCACCTGAACCGGTCCGCCCTGGTCCGGGTCCCGGCGTACGGCAAGCCCAACTCGGCCCGGGTGGAGATCCGCTCGCCCGACTCGGCCGCCAACCCGTACCTGGCCTTCGCGGTGCTGCTCGGTGCCGGGATGAAGGGCATCGAGCAGGGGTACGAGCTGCCGCCGGGTGCGGAGGACGACGTCTGGGCCCTGACCAGTGGCGAACGGCGGGCGATGGGCTACGAGCCGTTGCCGGAGAACCTGGCCGAGGCGATCGACGTGATGGCCGGCTCGGAACTGGTCGCCGAGGTGCTCGGCGAACACGTCTTCGACTTCTTCCTGCGCAACAAGCGCTCGGAGTGGGAGCAGTACCGCCGCGAGGTCACCCCGTACGAGCGCCAGCACTACCTGTCGCTGTAACCCGGCCGCCGGGCTGTCGGCCGTTGCGGGCTGCCGCTATCGTCTCGATCACCGTGCCGGCGCCCTGCCGGTCGGAGATGACAGTCGGGGAGGCAGTCGGTGTTGGAGGATCTGCTCAGCGGAGCCTGGCAGAGCGTGGTGTTCGGGATCGTCGGCGTCGGTCTGATGGCCGCCGGCTTCGGGCTGGTCGACCTGCTCACCCCCGGCAAGCTGCGGGACCTGATCTGGGTACGCCGTAACGCCAACGCCGGGTTGCTGCTCGCCGCCAACCAGCTCGGTGTCGCCGGGATCGTGTTCACCGCGATCCTGACCAGCTACCACGACTTCGCCAAGGGTCTGGCGTCCACGGTGCTGTTCGGAGTGATCGGTCTGGGCATCATGGCGCTGGCCTTCGTCGTGCTGGACCTGCTCACCCCGGGCAAGCTCGGCGAGGTCGTCTGCTCCGACGAGCCCCACCCGGTCGCAAAGGTCAGCGCCGCCAGCCACTTCGGCGCCGCCCTGATCGTCTGCGCCTGCATCGCCTAACTCCCACCCCACCCCACCCCACCCCGCCCCAGCGGGGTTGATCATGACGTTGGCGGCACTCTGTAGATCGACGAGTGCCGCCAACCTCATGATCGACTGGGTGGGGCGTCGGGTTACTTGGTGGTGGGACGGGGGGCGGGGCCGAAGACGCCGGCTTCGGCGGCTGCGGTGATCGCGTCGGCCTGCTCCTGGGTGAGCTTGCCCTCCTCGACCGCCTCGGCGAGGCGCTCGGCCATGGCCTCCTGGCGGTCCTCGGGGGAACCCTTCGGGCCACGGTCGCCGCCATCCTTGTGGTCGCCACCGCGCTTGTGGTCGCCGCCGCGACCCTCGGGGCGCTCACCGTCCGGCTTGTGCTGCTCGCGGAGCTTCTCCAGGGCCTCGGTCACCTTGTCGGCGGGCACACCCAGCTCCTCGGCCAACGCCTCGGCGAACGCCTGCTGGCGCTCCCCACGCTCCGGCCGCTGGCCGTCCTTGTGGTCCTCCGCACTCGCGCTGGCGCTGGGGCTCGGGGTGGCCGTGTCGTCGGCGAGCGCCACGGTGGGAGCGGCGATCCCCACGGCGAGCACTCCGGCAGCGGCCAGGCCGCCCAGCAGGTGCTTCTTCGAGATCGTGCGGGACATCGTTCCTCCAACTCGTCGGTGATGCGATGACGTAACCGAGAGTGACGGGTCGGCCTGGGTGGGGCCCATGTCGAACCTGTCAGCGAGCTGGCAAGTCGGCGCAGATGATCGGACATGCCGCACCTGAGGTGACGGTAGGGGGCAGATCTCAGCGGACGGCCGGGGCCACGGTCAGTAGGCCGGTGTCGGCGTCGAGGGTGGCCAGGGTGCCCACCGGGACGGAGAGCTGACCGGGGCCGTGGCCGATCGGCAGCCCACCCAGCACCGGCACCCCCAGGTCACCCAGGCGCTCGGTGAGCACCTCGGCCACGCTCACCTCCCAGCCGTCCGCGCAGTCGGTGAACTGGCCCACCGCCACCCCGGCGAGCCGGTCCAGGGCACCCGCCCGGCGCAACTGGGTCAGCATCCGGTCGACCTTGTACGGCGGCTCCTGCACGTCCTCCAGCAACAGCACCGCCCCGGTCAGGTCGGGCATGTCCTCGGTGCCCAGGGAGGCCACGATCAGGCACAGGTTGCCGCCCAGTAGCCGACCCACCGTCCGTCCCGGCACCCGTACGCCGAAGGTCTCCTCGCCCTCGACGGCGGGCACGGTGACCGGCTCGGTGGTGGTCAGCGCGGCGTGCAGGGACTCCGCGGAGGCCAGGGGGGTGCGCTCGTCGCGCCAGGCCGCCCCCGGCCCGTGCACCCCGGCCAGCCGGGCCCCCCGCCACAGGGCCAGTTGCAGGGCGGTGATGTCGGAGAAACCGGCCACCACCTTCGGGTCCCGGCATACCGCCGCCATGTCGATCGCGTCCACCACCCGCTGGGCCCCGTACCCGCCCCGGGTGCAGATGATCCCGCGCACCTGGGGGTCGGCGAAGGCGGTGTTCAGGTCGGCGGCCCGCAGCGCGTCCGCCCCGGCCAGATAGCCCTGCCGGGCGTACACGTTCGGGGCCAGGACCGGCCGCAGACCCCACCCGGTGAGCAGCTCGACCCCCCGGGCCACCCGCTCCGCCCGGGTCGGCCCGGAGGGCGACACCAGCATCACGGTGTCCCCCTCACGCAGGGCCGGCGGGCGTACGACGTGGTCAGCGGCGGTGTGGTCGGACACAGCCGGAGAGCCTAGTCCCGCGCGCGGCCCGGATCGGTCCGACCGGATAGCCTCGACGACGTGGGAACTGCGTTGGTGATCGAGAACGACCCGACCGACGATGCGAGACGGTTGGGGGAATGGCTGACGGAGGCGGGTCTGGACCTGTCCGTGGTCCGCCCGCACGCAGGCGACGAACTCCCGGCCGATCTGGCGGGACACGCCGCGCTGGTGGTGCTCGGTGGTGACCAGCAGGTCTACCCCGGCCCGGACGGGGCCCCCGGGGCCCCCTGGTTTCCGCAGGTCGAGGCGCTGCTGCGCAAGGCGGTCCGGCACCGGGTGCCGACCCTGGGCATCTGCCTGGGCGCGCAACTGCTCGCCACCGCCCATGCCGGCACGGTCGAGCGCAGCCCGGCCGGGCCGGAGGTCGGCCCCGCCGTGGTCGGGCGACGCGACGCCGCCGAGACGGACCCCCTGTTCCGGTACGTGCCGCTGATACCGGACGTGTTGCAGTGGCACGCCGACGAGATCACCGAACTGCCGGTCGGTGCCACCCTGCTGGCCGCCTCCACCCGCTACCCGCATCAGGCCTTCCGGCTGGGCGACCGGGCCTGGGGGCTGCAATTCCACATCGAGTGCGACACCGCGATGATCGCCGACTGGGCCACCGACTCGGCCCTGCTGGCCGAGCTGGGCTACGACCCGGAGCTGGTGGTCGCCGCCTGTGACGCGGTGATGGTCGATGTGGAGGAGGTCTGGCAGCCCTTCGCCGCCCGGTTCGCCGCCCTGGCCCTCGGGGAACTGGACGACGACGGGCCGCGCCGCACCCTGCCGCTGCTCGGGCACTGATGGGCAGGCCCACCAGCGCCACCGGCCGGCTGGCCCGGTACGGCTTCGACGTCGCCGACTCCGACGGCGGTGCCCGCGCCGCCGACCTGCTGGGCCCCACCGGACTGGACCTGTGGCGACCGCAGACCCAGGAACCCACCGATGAGGCGGCCCAGGAACTGCTCACCGCGCTGTCCCGGGCCGCCGACCCGGATCTGGCGCTGCGCCAACTGCATCGCCTGGTCGAGTCGGAACGCCGGACCCGGACCGGCCCCAACGGCACGGCCGCCGGCACGCCGGGCGGCATCGGTGCGGGGTCGACGGTGCTGGCGGCCCTGCACGACGACCCGGGACTGCGCCGCCGGGTGATCGCCGTACTGGGGGCCTCCTCGGCGCTGGGCGACCATCTGGTCGCCAACCCCGACCAGTGGACCGTGCTGCGTACCGAGCCGGACGGGCTGGCCCCGAGCGCCGACGGGCGGCTGGACGTTACCGGGGACGGTAACCCGGTGGCCGTGCTGCGGCGGGCGTACCGGCTGGCCCTGTTGCGGATCGCGGCGGCCGACCTGACCGGCGGGCGGGCCCTGGAGCAGACCATGGCCGCCCTCTCCGGGTTGGCCGACGCCACCCTGTCGGCGGCCTACCGGATCGCCGTGGACGAGCTGCCGGAGGGCGCCGCCCTGCCCCGGCTGGCCGTGGTGGCGATGGGTAAGTGCGGCGGTGGCGAACTCAACTACGTCTCCGACGTGGACGTGATCTTCGTGGCGGCCGAGGACGAGGACCTGGCCGCGGCCACCACGGTGGCCACCCGGCTGATCCACATCTGTGGGCTGGTGGCCTGGCCGGTAGACGCCGCCCTGCGTCCCGAGGGCAACCGGGGCCCGCTGGTCCGCACCCTGGCCAGCCACCTGGCGTACTACCGCCGCTGGGCCCGCACCTGGGAGTTCCAGGCCCTGCTCAAGGCCCGCCCGGCCGCCGGTGACCTGGCCCTGGGCCAGGAGTGGATCGACGCGCTGGCCCCCCTGGTGTGGCAGGCGGCCGAGCGCCCGGAGGCGGTCGAGGACGTCCGGGCCATGCGTCGCAAGATCATCGACCACATTCCGCCGAAGGAGCAGGAACGCGAGATCAAACGCGGTCCCGGTGGACTGCGGGACATCGAGTTCGCGGTGCAACTGCTCCAACTGGTGCACGGGCGCGGCGACGAGTCACTGCGTACCCCCGGCACCATTCCCGCCCTGCGGGCCCTGGTCACCGGCGGCTACGTCGGCCGGGCCGACGGGGAGGCGCTGCTGCGCGGGTACCGCTTCCTGCGCGGGGTGGAGCACCGCCTGCAACTTCAGGGCCTGCGGCGAACCCACACCGTGCCCACCGATCCGGGCGCCCTGCGCTGGCTGGCCGCCGCCCTCGGCTACACCGCCAGCCCGGGACGCAGCGCCGTCGAGGCCTTCCGCGCCGAGTGGGTCACCCACGCCACCGAGGTACGCCGGCTGCACGCCAAACTGCTCTACCGCCCCCTGCTGGAGTCGGTGGCCCGGGTACCGGCCGACGGTCTGCGGCTGACCCCCCAGGCGGCCCGCAACCGGCTGGAGATCCTCGGCTTCGCCGACCCGGCCGGAGCCCTGCGTCACCTCCAGGCCCTCACCGGCGGGGTCAGCCGCACGGCCGCGATCCAGCGCACCCTGCTGCCGGTGCTGCTCAGCGAATTCGCCGACGCCCCGGAACCGGACCGGGGCCTGCTCAACTACCGCCAGGTCTCCGACTCCCTGGGCAGCACCCCCTGGTACCTGCGGCTGCTGCGCGACTCCGGGCCGGTGGCCCGCCGACTGGCCCGGGTGCTCTCCTCCTCCCGGTACGCGGCGGACCTGCTGGCCCGCGAACCGGAGGCGCTGCGCCTGCTGGCCGAGGAGACCGAACTGCGCCCCCGCCCCCGTGCGGTGCTGTTCGACGGATTCGCCGCCGCGGCGGACCGGCACACCGACCCGGTGGAGGCCATCCGGGCGGTCCGGGCCCTGCGTCGGCGGGAACTGCTCCGCCTGGCCTGCGCCGACGTGCTCAGCCGGGCCGGTTCACTGGCCCCCTCCCGGGGGGACGGTGAGCGGGCCACCCCCGGACTGGCCGACATCACCGCGGTCGGCACCGCCCTCTCCGATGTCACCGACGCCACCCTCGCCGCCGCCCTGCGAACCGCCCGAGCCACCCAGCCGTCGATGCCGGACCTGAAGTTCGCGGTGATCGGGATGGGTCGGCTCGGGGGGTACGAGTCCAACTACCTGTCCGACGCCGACGTGCTGTTCGTCTACGAGCCACCCGAAGGTGTCAGCGAGAGCGCCGCCAGCGCCGCCGCCCAGGCCATCGCCGAGGAGCTGCGGCGACTGCTCGGTATGCCCGCCCCCGACCCGCCGCTGGGGGTCGACGCCGACCTGCGCCCGGAGGGCCGGCAGGGGCCGCTGGTCCGCAGCCTCGCCGCCTACCAGCAGTACTACGCCCGCTGGTCGAGGGTGTGGGAGGCCCAGGCCCTGCTGCGGGCCCGCTGTGTCTGCGGCGACGCCGACCTGGGCACCCGGTTCGAGCAGATGGTCGACCCGGTGCGCTACCCCGCCGACGGGCTGACCCGGGAACAGATCATCGAGATCCGCCGGATCAAGGCGCGGGTGGAGACCGAACGGCTGCCCCGGGGCGCCGACCCGGCCACCCACACCAAACTGGGCCGGGGCGGGCTGGCCGACGTCGAGTGGGCGGTGCAACTGCTCCAACTGCGCCACGCCGGGGCGTACCCGGCGCTGCGCGGCACCCGTACCCTCGACGCCCTCACGGCCGCCCGTGACCTGGGCCTGATCGACCCGGCGGACGCCGAGGCGATGGCGGCCGGGTGGACCCTGGCGGCCCAGGTCCGCAACGCCCTGATGCTGGTCCGGGGTCGGGCCGGGGACCAACTGCCCCGGCACGGAGTGGAACTGGCCGGGGTGGTCCGCCTGCTCGGCGCCGACGACCCCGGTGAGTTCCTCGACGAGTACCTGCGCACCGGCCGCCGCTCCCGCACCGCCACCCAACGCGTCCTGGACAGCTGACGTCGGCCCGGCCGGACGGGCCCGTATCCGGCGTGGTACGACTGCTCGGTGCCGACGACCAGCCGTGAACCAGCCGTGCGTCCCGTCCTTGCGGCGTTAGTGGTGTCGGTGCTCCTCGCCGCCGCATTCATGCTCGCCCCGCCCATGGGTACCGACCTGTCGGCGCAGGTCGCCCGCGCCGCCTTCGCCGACCGCTTCGGCCTGGCCCCGGTCGACCTCTCCTGGTACGGCGGGATCAACCAGTTCGGGTACAGCCTGTTCACTCAATTACTCGGTGCACTGATCGGCGTGCGCTTACTGGGCGCTGTGGCGGCGGTCGTGTCGGCGGCGGCGCTGGCGTGGCTGTTCGTGCGGTCCGGCGCCCGGCGGCCGCTGCTCGCCAGCATCCTGGGCGCCGTGGTGCTGGTCGGCAACCTGGCCAGCGGCCGGATCACCTTCGCCGTAGGGCTCGCGTTCGGGTTGCTCGCACTCTGCGCGATCACCGCGCAGCGGCTGGCCCGACCGCTGCGGCTCGCCATGGGCGCCTTGCTCGCTGTGGTCGCTACCTGGGCCAGCCCGGTCGCCGGGCTTTTCGTCGGGTTGGCCGGCGCCGCACTGCTGCTGGCCGCTCTGCGCCGCGATGACGGTGCCGGACGGCCGCTGCCCGGGGGTTGGCGGGTCGACCGGTCGCCGATCGAGGGCCTCGTCCTCTGCCTCGCCCCGGCGCTCGCGATCACGCCGATGACGGTGCTGTTCGGCAACGGCGGCATCCAGCCGTACTCAGCTGAGTCGATGCGCACCAACGTGGCGCTGGTCGTGTTGGTGTACGCCCTCGTCGGGCCTCGGCGACGGGTGTTGCGGATCGGCGCGCTGCTCACTGTGGTGTTGCTGGTGACTGCCTACTACCTGCCCAGTCCGATCGGTTCCAACAGCTTGCGGCTGCCGATGCTTCTCGGTCTGCCGCTGCTGGCCGGGTACGCCGCGGTGCCCGGGCCATGGCTGGCCGGTCTGCTCGCCGCCACCGTCTGGTGGCAGAACCCGGTGATGGTCGGCGATGTGCTGCGCGCCGGCTCGGCGGAAAGTTCCGTGGCGTTCTACCGGCCGCTCACCGATGAGTTGGCCCGCCGGCAACCGGTGGGCCGGGTCGAGGTGGTGCCGCTTAGGGACCATTGGGAGTCGGCGTACGTCCCGCCGACGGTGCCGGTGGCCCGGGGTTGGGAACGGCAGGTCGATGCCGACCGCAACGCTCTCTACTATGCAGATCGGCTGACCGCCGACGCGTACGCGCGTTGGTTGCGCGACAACGCGGTCGAGTACGTCGCTGTCGCGCCCGAGGCTGTACCCGACCGGTGGGCGCGGGACGAGGCCGAACTCGTCCTCGCTGGCGCGCCTTACCTGCGCGAGGTGTGGCGCAGCCCGGACTGGCGACTCTATGCCGTCGTCGATCACGCGCCGTTGGTCGGCTTGCCGGGCCGGTTGGTCGCCGCCGATCAGGCCCGGGTGCGGTTCACCAGCGATCGGGCTGGGGAGGCGCTGGTCCGGGTCCGGTGGTCACGCTGGCTTTCCCTGACCGGTGGAGACGGTTGCCTGCGGCCGGGGCGTGACGGATGGACCGAGGTCAGCGTCGGTACCCCGGGTGATTTCTCGATATCAAGCGACCTGATACCGAGGAATCACTGTTGACCCGCCCGGTCTGCTGAAGGGAGGAGTTTCGCGCCGGACGGTGCGCGAGGGCAACCTCCGCCCGTCGACGAACGGTTTCGATCGTCGACGGGCGGGTGCTCGCCGGCAGGTCGCCAGCCGGACAGCTACCTATGCGGTGTACCACGGCGTGCACTCGCGGTTGGCGCCGTCTGGGCCAGCGCAGACCCGGTACGAGGTGATGGTTCCGCCGCCGAGTGGGCTCTCGGAGCCGCATCCGGCAGTGGCGCCATTCGCGTCACCGACATGGTCCGTGATTCCGTTGCTCGTCGTGTACCACGTCCGCACGCCCCAGCCGTCCGCTGCACTGTCACAGACGGAGACGCTGGTGTGGCTGGCAGCGACACAACCCGCGCCCCGGCCGGGGACTTCCGCGCACGTGCCGTGTGCCTGCGCCGTCCCTGGTATCGCTAGTGCGAATGGAACTGCAAACACCGCGGCGGCCAAGACGGTCCGATAGTTTCTCAGCATTTCTTTTCCCATTTCTTCCGGGGGCTGCCTTTTGGGTCTGTCAGCGGGAAACTATTGACGCCCTTCGTGTGTAAATCCAGGGGATGGTCTCGATGGGTGCGCTGACTGGTCAAGTCTGGCGTGGCAACGTCCGTTCCGCTAGACTCTCGAAACGTTCAGAGACATTGAGGGACGCCGTTCTGTCGCAGGCTCCTGCGTGTATTATGAAGACGGGGGTAAATTGTGTGGAGCAGCTTGCCTGAAGATCTTTCGGAGGCGGCGGGGTATCTGGTGGTAGAGCTGCGTATCCTCAAGGACAAATCGGCATTGAGCCTGACCCGGCTAGGTCAACGGACTAGTTACAGCAGGTCATCTTGGCAGCGCTGGCTCAACGGTAAGCAGTTCCCGCCACGGCAGGCGGTTGAACGCATGAGTGTCGTCTGCGGTGGGGACGGTGTCCGGCTGGTCGCGCTGTGGAACGAGGCGGCCAAGGCTCAGGCGGCCCGATCCGGAACAGGCACTCGGAGCGCTGCTCTCCCCTTAGACGGCGGGACCCGCCAGCTGTCCGGAGTTTCCTTCAGAAAGACCTGCCGGCTGACGGCCCGCGTCCGTTATCTGGTCGACCGATCGGGACTCGACGTGGTGCGGCTGGAAGAGATCACCGACCTCAGTCGGCACAAGTGGCGGCGATGGTTGGACGGGAAGGAGCCCCTTCCCAAGCATGCCGTTCTCTACCTGGTTGCCGCCTGTGCTGAGGAGACTCAGGACCTGATGACGCTGTGGGAGGAGAGCGTCAGGAGTTCGTAGTCCCGGGCACAACCGAGACCGATAGGCGCAGAGCCCACCTCCGTACCGCGCTCACGGTACTGGCAGCATGGCGGGCGTGTCCCATCACCTCGTGCGCTGGACTGGACTGGCCGGATCGATCATGTTGGCGGTGGCTGCCTTCCTCGGCGGTGCCCTGCCCGACGGGGACCTACGACCCGACCCGGTGAAGATCTGGTTGGGCCCGAACGGGCCGTGGATCATCGGTTTGTGGTTGTTCGGCACCATCGCCATGTCGGTGGCCTGGTGGGTGTTGCGCGACCGGGTGCCCTCGGCCCGCTGGGCGTTGACCACCGCCGCGCTGTGGATCCTGCCCTTCCTGGTCACCCCGCCGCTGGGCAGCCGCGACGCGTACGCCTACGCCTGCCAGGGGGCCAGCTACGCCAACGGCATCAGCCCGTACGAGTACGGTGTCTCCACCCTGCCCTGCCCCTGGCTGGACACCATGTCGTACATCTGGCGGGACACCCCGGCGCCGTACGGTCCGCTGTTCGTGGTGATCTCCGGCGCGGTGGTCGCCGCTACCGGTTCGCTGCTCGGCAGCATCGCCCTGTTCCGGGTGCTCGCGGTGGCCGGGGTGGTGCTGACGGCGGCCTGCCTGCCGGTGCTGGCCCGCCGCTGCGGCGTACCGGTCGGCCGGGCGCTCTGGTTGGCCCTGGCCAGCCCGCTGGTGGGGGTGCACCTGATCTCCGGGGTGCACAACGACGCGATGATGGTCGGGCTGATGGTGGCCGGACTGGCCATCGTGGTCACCTGGCCGGGCCGTACCTGGCACCTGCTGGCCGGGGGGGTGGTGCTCGGCCTGGCCGCCGGGGTCAAGGTCACCGCACTGGTGGTGGTGCCGTTCGCGGCGCTGGCCGCGATCCCCAACGGTTTCTCCCTGCGCGGGCTGCTGCGCCACGGTACGCCGGTGGTGGGTGGCGCGGTGGGCACCCTGTTCGGGGTGACCCTGGCCGCCGGGCTGGACCTGGGCTGGATCACCGGGCTCTCGCACGGCAACGAGGTGATCGCCTGGACCTCGCCGCCGACCGCGGTCGGGCAGGCCCTCGGCTACCTGGCGCTGCCGTTCGGCCTGCACATCGACGCCCTGCCGGTGACCCGGGGCATCGCCATGGTGGTGCTGGCGGCGCTGCTGGTCTGGCTGTGGTTCCGGGCCCGGTACCGGGAGCCCCTGTGGCACGCCGCCCTGGCCCTGACCGCGGCGGTGGCGTTGGCCCCGCTGTTCCACCCCTGGTACTGGTTCTGGCCGCTGGTCCTGCTCGCCGCCACCGCCCACCGGACCTGGTGGTTCAGTGCGGTGGCGGTGTACTCCGCCTTCCACGTGTTGGCCGACGGCACCGGGCTGCCCCGGCACACCAAGACCATCGGTGCGCCCCTGATGACCCTGTTCGTGATCGTGGTGGCGGTCCGCTTGATACGGTCGGCGAGGACGGCCCGCCGTCCCGTTCCCGCCGACTGAGGAGAGGTACGCCGGTGACCGACCCCGGCGCTCCCCGACCTGTCTCCCCGCGCGACCGGGGGGCCCGTCACCTGGGGCTGGTCGGGGCCCTGCTGCTGGTGGTCGCCGGATATCTCGGTGGTGCCCTGCCGGGGGCCACCACTGTCCGGGTCTGGGACTCCGACACCGGCCCGCTGACGGTGGCCCTGTGGCTGGCCGGTACCGCCGCCATGGTCGGGGCCTGGTGGGTGTTGCGTGCGGGCGCACCCTCGGCTCGGTGGGCCTACCGCACCGCCGGGTTGTGGGCCCTGCCGCTGCTGTTCAGCGCCCCCCTGGGCAGCCGGGACGTGTACTCGTACGCCTGCCAGGGCTGGGTGTACGCCGACGGCGGTGACCCGTACGCCACCGGGGTGGCGGCGGCCGGCTGCCCCTGGCTGGAGACGGTCGCTCCGGTCTGGCGGGACACCCCTGCCCCGTACGGTCCCGTTTTCGTGCTGCTCGCGGCCCTGGCGGTGATGCTCGGCGGTGGCCTGGTCGGCACGGTGGTGGCGTTGCGGGTGCTGGCGGTGGCGGGCCTGCTGGTGGCCGCCTTCTGCCTGCCCGCCCTGGCGCGGGCGGCCGGGGTACCGGCCCGACGGGCGACCTGGCTGGTGCTGGCCTGCCCACTTGTCGGCGTACACCTGGTGGCCGGCGCGCACAACGACGCGGTGATGCTCGGCCTGCTCCTGCCCGGCCTGCTGCTGCTGGCCCGCCGTCCGGCTCCCTCGGCGGCGTCGAGACGGCCTACGGCGGCGTGGCAACAGTGGCCGGCTGCGGGATGGTTGCTGGTCGCCGGGGTGCTGCTCGGGCTGGCGGTGTCGGTGAAGGCCACCGCCGTGGTGGTGTTGCCCTTCGCGGCGCTGGCTGCGGTACGCGGCCGGTACATCCTGCCGGTGCTGCTGCGTGACGGCGGTCTGCTGGCCCTCGGGGTGCTCGGGGCCGTGGCGGTGACCTCCCTGCTGCCCGGTCTGGGGCTGGGCTGGATCGGCGGGTTGAGCAGCAGTGGCGACACCGTGCAGTGGACCTCGCCCCCGACCGCGGTCGGCATGGTCGTCGACTACGCCGGTGAGCTGGCCGGCCGGGACCTGGGCGCGGTGTCGGTGGCCCGGGTGGTCGGGCTGGTCCTGCTGGCCGGGTTCCTGGGCTTCCTGTGGTGGCGGACCTGGTCCGCGCTTCGTGGGTCCACTCGGGCCGTGATCCCCACTGGTGCTTCGGCAACCGACCCCCGGGTGGCCCGGTGGCGGCTGGCGCTCAGTGGTGCCGGGGTGGCGCTGGTAGCCACCGTGGTCCTGGCACCGGTGTTCCACCCCTGGTACGCCACCTGGCCCCTGGCGGTGCTGGCGGTGACCGCCGGCCGGACCACCTGGTTCCTGCTGCCCTGCGCGGCGGCGTCCTTCCTGGCCCTGCCGGACGGCACCAATGTGGCCCGACTGGTCAAGGCACCCGGCGCGGTGGCGATGACCCTCCTGGTACTGGCAATCCTGCTCTGGGCCCCGTCCCGGCGCAGGAGACGGGCGCCGGGTCGATGACTCACCGGAGGGCGCCAGCGCGGCCCGGGCTGCGACTGACACCCTCCGGTATCCGGTCAGCGGTGGTTACCGCAGGTGGGGCAGGAGGTGGCCGGTCGCAGGCCCACCCGGCGACGCAGCGCCACGGCTGCCGGTAGCAGGGCCGGGCCGATCAGGGCGACCGCGATCGCGGTGGCGACCATGGTCGGGTAGGTGGGACGTGGGGCGCCGCTGGCCAGGCCGTCGACCGCCCCGGCCAGCAGGTGCGCGTTGAGCAGGCCGACCGGGGTCAGCAGGGCCACCGTGGCCCAACCGCCGCGCTCGTCGCGCCGTATCCCCAGCCCGATCGCCAGCAGCACGGCGATCACCAGCAGGACCGTGCCGGTGATCGGCAGCAGTTGCTCGGCCGTCCAGGCGTACCAACCCCAGTAACCCTGCCCGACCAGGGCCAGCCCGGTACCGACCCCGGCGAGCGCCGCCATGCTCGGCAGGGCCCGCACCGGTCGCGGCAGCCGGTCGCCCACAGCCAGGGCCAGCACTCCGAGGGCCACCTGTGGGGCCAGGACGGACAGCGGCGGGCGGGGTGCCCCGAACAGCCCACCCAGCACCGGAGCGACAGTGGTGGCCAGGATCGCCACGGCTAGGGCGACCCGGGTGATCCTGCCCGGCGCCACGAACAGCAGCGGCGCGCAGAGCAGCCAGGCGAACCAGGTGATCACCCCGACCGAGACGAAGGGGCCGAAACCCGGCATGCCCCACTCGGGCCTGGGGGCGTTCGGCTCGACCGTGGCCCAGAAGCCGGCCAGGAAGACGGCGGTGGCCAGGGCCAGCAGCCCGGCCAGGCGTACCCCGGGAAGCAGATGGGTCGCGCCGGCAGCGCGTAGCCGCTGACGGAGACCCCCGCGCCCGAGGTCCGCGGCCTCCGCGAGGGTGGGCCAGCGCCGCTCCGGGCCGGCCAGGTCGAGGTACGTCCCGACGATCTCGTCGCCGCGCTCGCGTCGGTAGTCCGCCGGGTACGCCCGCAGCAGGCGTCGGTAGCGTCGCGCCAACTCGCTCATGCCAACCCCCCGGCCGTACGCGGAGTCAGCGCCTGGACCCGGCGGGTGCGCAGCCGGGCGGTGGCCGCCTCGACGTTGCGCCGCAGCCGCTCGGTCTCGGCGGCCAGGGTGGCGTCCCCGCTGGGGGAGAGGCGGTAGTAGCGGCGCAGCCGACCGTCCACTGTCTCCTCCCGGTCGACCTCTACCAGCCCGGCGTCGGTGAGCCGGTCCAGCGCACCGTAGAGGGTGCCGGGGCGCAGTGAGAGCCGTCCCTCGGAGAGGGCGGCGACCTCGCCGATGATCGCGTAGCCGTGCATCGGTTCGCGCGCCAGGGCGGTGAGGATGAGGAAGGTGGGTTCGCGTAGCGGCGTATCCATGCCCGCAATATATCGGACGCGAAGGTATCCGGGGGTCCCTGACACGCGCGGGCCGACCTGAGTCAGTGCCCAGTCTGGTGAGGGGTCACCGGAGGCCGGCATCCCGCAACTGTCGGGTGGCGGCCCGGTCGATGCTGGTCCGCGAACCGGCCATCCCCAACCCGGTGGCCGCACTCAGCACCACGATGGCCAGCAGAATCGGCAGGAACACCGTCCGGACCACCATGGCCCAGCAGCCGGTCAGGCCCAGTCGACCGCCGTCGGCGACCCGTACCAGCCGGGTGCCGGTGAGGACCCCGCCGAGGGCTCGCCCGTTGCGGTAGCACAGCCCGTACAGCATCGGCACCACGAAGCACGCGGCGAGCGCCAGCACGGCGACGGCATCGATGGACAGGCCCTGCCCGCCGTCGTGCAGCAGGGCCAGGGCTACGACACAGACCCCGACACCGAACAGGCACACCACCGCGTCGATCAGCCAGGCCAGGACCTGGCCCACCAGACCCGCCCGCAGGTACGGGGTGCCGTCGGTGAAGGTGGCCACCCGTCTGGAGGTCCCCGGTCCCCAGGCGTGCTCCGCGTACGCCTTGGCGGCCTCCAGCCGGGTCGACGGCCGTTCCATCCCGCGGAGGGTCATGGTGTGTTCTCCTGTCCGATCTTGTGGCACCTGTCGGCACAGTGTGCGGCAGCTTCGACAGGCGGACCGGAGGGGGTGGATTGTTCGAGGCAGGGGGCCCAGACGCGGCCGGGCCGGCCCCGCGAACGCGGAGCCGGCCCGACCGGAGCTGATCTGCCTCAGCAGTCGAAGTACATCGCGAACTCGTGCGGGGTCGGGCGCAGACGCACCGGGTCGACCTCGTTGGCCCGCTTCCAGTCGACCCAGGTGGAGATCAGGTCCGGGGTGAAGACCCCACCGTCGAGCAGGTAGTCGTGGTCGGCCTCCAGGGAGTCCAGCACGGCCGGCAGGGAGCCCGGCACCTGCTTGACGTCGCCCCACTCCTCCGGCGGGAGGTCGTAGAGGTCCTTGTCGATCGGCGCCGGCGGCTCCATCTTGTTCTTGATGCCGTCCAGGCCGGCCATCAGCATCGCCGAGAAGGCGAGGTAGACGTTGGCCGACGGGTCCGGCACCCGGAACTCGACGCGCTTGGCCTTCGGGTTGCTGCCGGTGACCGGGATGCGGGTGCAGGCGGAGCGGTTGCGCTGCGAGTAGACCAGGTTGACCGGCGCCTCGAAGCCCGGCACCAGACGACGGTACGAGTTGACCGTCGGGTTGGTGAAGGCCAGCAGCGACGGGGCGTGGTGCAGCAGACCGCCGATGTACCAGCGGGCGGTCTCGGACAGGCCGGCGTAGCCGGTCTCGTCGTAGAACAGCGGCTCACCGTTGAGCCAGAGGCTCTGGTGGGTGTGCATGCCGGAGCCGTTGTCGCCGAAGAGCGGCTTCGGCATGAAGGTCGCGGTCTTGCCGGCGGCCCAGGCCTGGTTCTTGACGATGTACTTGAACAGCTGCATCTGGTCGCCGGCGTGCAGCAGGGTGGAGAACTTGTAGTTGATCTCCGCCTGGCCGGCGGTGCCGACCTCGTGGTGCGAGCGCTCCACGGTGAAGCCGGTGTCGATCAGCCGGCGGACGATCGAGTCGCGCAGGTCGGCGTAGTGGTCCACCGGCGGCACCGGGAAGTAGCCACCCTTGTACGCGGTCTTGTAGCCCCGGTTGCCGCCCGCCTCCTCGCGGCCGGTGTTCCAGGCGCCCTCGATCGAGTCGATGTAGTAGAACGACTGGTGCGCCGAGGTCTCGTGGCGGATCGAGTCGAAGATGTAGAACTCGGCCTCGGCGCCGAAGTACGCGGTGTCCGCGATGCCGCTGGCGGCGAGGTACGCCTCGGCCTTCTTCGCCACGTTCCGGGGGTCCCGGGAGTACGCCTCGCGGGTGAACGGGTCGTGGATGAAGAAGTTCAGCGCGAGGGTCTTCTGCGTGCGGAAGGGGTCGATGAAGGCGGTCGCGACGTCCGGGAGCAGGAGCATGTCCGACTCGTGGATCGCCTGGAAGCCACGGATCGACGATCCGTCGAAGGCGAGACCGTCGTTGAAGAAGGAGTCGTCGACAGACTCCACCGGCAGGTTGAAGTGCTGCATGACGCCGGGTAGGTCACAGAAACGAACGTCGACGAACTTTACGTCCTCGTTCTTGAGGTAACGCAGGAGTTCCTCGGGATTGGCGAACACTCGTCCTCCTGGCACGTCCACGGGTAGCTAGGCTCCTGGCGACGCTATGGCTGTGGGGTTGCCCAGCCATGTCTCCAGTGTTTCTGCCGTGTTACGTCCCTCGCGGTGTGTCACCTCTAACAGTTGGGGCCGCTGGGACCGGAGGGACGGGTCCGACAGGGCCAGTCTAGTGAAGCTTCAGGTAGGTCGTCCGATTTCGCGACCTCGTGCCGGACCTGCGCCCGGTTGCCACGGCAGCGCTGAGTAACCTTGGCCGCTGTGACAACCCCGCCGCACCCTCCGACACCGCCCGCAGTCGACCCGGACTTCGTACCGGCCGACCTGGGGCGACGATTCGGAGCGCTGATCATCGACTGGGTGCTCTGCCTGCTCGCGGCCGGCCTGTTCGCCAGCCCGACCCGCGACGGCTGGGCGCCGGTCCTCGTGCTGATCGTGGAGTACGCCGTCTTCCTCGGCCTGTTCGCCCAGACCCCCGGCATGTACGTGACCCGGATCCGCTGCGTGGACTGGACCGACGGCGGCCGGATCGGCCTGCTGCGCGCCCTGCTGCGCGGCGTACTCCTGGCCCTGGTGGTGCCCGCCCTCCTCATGGACCAGCACCGCCGCGGCCTACACGACCGCCTGACCCGCTCAGTAACCATCCCCGCCCCCCGCTGACCCCCCTCGCCCTCGCCTCTCGCCGCCCACCCGCGCCCCCTCTTGCCCCGCGATCATGCACTTTTGGTCTCGGCAAACCGCTCATACCTGGCATAACGGCGACCGAAAGTGCATGATCGCCGCTGCGGGGTGCTGCGGGGTGCTGCGGGGTGCTGCGGAGTGGCCTCGGCGCGGAGGGGGTGACCGGCGCACGCGGGTAGCCGCACAGGGGTCACCCGCCGACGTGACGCGGGGCGCGGGCGGGGTTGTGCACGCGCGGGCCGGCGGACGCGGCGGGTGGTGGTGCGGTGGGGCGATGCGGAGCCGGGGCGGTCAGCGGCCGCGCATCTGGCGGGCGCCGCGTGGCGGGCGGAGGTTCTTGGGGATGGCGCCCTTGGGCATCTGCGGGCGGGCGGTGAGGGCCTTGAGCCGCTTGTCCAGGGAGTTGACGTCCTTGCCGCTGAGGTTGCGGGGCAGCCGCATCAGCGTCATCCGCAGCTTGCGGATGGGCAGTTCGCCCTCCTCCTGACCGATCACGTAGTCGTAGAGCGGGGCGTTGCCGATCACCTTGGCTAGCCGACGCTTCTCCTGGCCGAGCAGGCTGCGGACCCGCTGCGGGTTTCCTTCGGCCAGCAGGATCACGCCCGGTCGGCCGATGACCAGGTGGACCATGTCCATCTGGGTGGTCGAGCTGACCGCGGGGGAGACCCGCCAGTCACCGCGCATGCTCTCCATGATCTGCGCGGCGGCGCCCGGCTGCCCCTCGGCGGCGTTCATCATCGCCCGGTTGGACCGCAGGTTGAGCACGATCAGCAGGAAGAGCAGGGCGAACAGGATGCCCAGCGGCAGCCACAGCCAGCCCCAGCGCACGATCGCGACGACGGTCAGCGCGAGTGGGATCAGCACCGCACCGGCGGCCAGCGGCGCGAACCACTTGTCCTGCTTGGCGGTGAAGCGGAACACCAACCCGATCTGCTTCAGCCGCTGACCGAACGAGACCTTCTCCTGGGGCTTTGCCATGGCCCCAAGTCTAGTGGTCGGCCACCCAGGGCCGATCCGCGCCCGGGTGCTGTGCCCGGGCGGCCGGATCGGCCTGGACCTCAGGCAGTCTGGGCGGCACCTTCGCGGGCGGAGAGGGCCTGCTGGTAGAGCCTTCCAGCTCGGTACGACGAGCGCACCAGCGGCCCGCTCATCACCCCGGCGAAGCCGATCTCCTCGGCCTCGGTGCTCAGCTCGACGAACTCCTCCGGCTTGACCCAGCGCTCCACCGGGTGGTGCCGGGGGGAGGGGCGCAGGTACTGGGTGATGGTGATCAGCTCGCAGCCGGCCTCGTGCAGGTCGCGCAGCGCCTGGGAGATCTCGGCGCGCTCCTCGCCCATGCCCAGGATCAGGTTGCTCTTCGTCACCAGACCGGCGGCGCGGGCCTGCCGGATGACGTCCAGGGACCGCTCGTAGCGGAACGCCGGCCGGATCCGCTTGAAGATCCGCGGCACCGTCTCGACGTTGTGCGCGAGCACTTCCGGTCGCGCCCCGAAGACCTCGGCGAGCTGCTCCGGTACGGCGTTGAAGTCGGGAATCAGCAGCTCCACGCCGCAGCCGGGCTGCAGGGCGTGGATCTGCCGGACGGTCTCGGCGTACAGCCAGGCACCGCCGTCGGGCAGGTCGTCACGGGCGACGCCGGTGATGGTGGCGTACCGCAGGCCCATCGAGACCACGGACTCGGCCACCCGGCGCGGCTCGTCGGCGTCGAACTCGGCCGGCTTGCCGGTGTCGATCTGGCAGAAGTCGCAGCGGCGGGTGCACTGGTCACCACCGATGAGGAAGGTGGCCTCCCGGTCCTCCCAACATTCGTAGATGTTGGGGCAGCCGGCCTCCTGGCACACCGTGTGCAGCCCTTCGCGCGAGACCAGCCCGCGCAGTTGGGTGTACTCCGGGCCCATCTTGGCCTTGACCTTGATCCACGGGGGTTTGCGTTCGATCGGCGTCTCGGCGTTGCG